>CP146203.1:1604337-1925204 GCA_039995105.1 Jonesiaceae bacterium BS-20 | reverse complement strand
CATGCTCCCGTACTCCATGTAGATCCTCATCACCCGGGTTGCCCTCTTTGGGGCTTGGTTCCTGCTGGGAATCCCTTGGGGCACTAATCCTTCGGTTGGCTTCTAGGCCGTACGGCAGGACTACAATACGGATGGTGCGTACTCTCAGGGATGCACACCATCCGTATTTTATGTACCCGAGTACCTGGCCAGATTTTCCCAGCTATATGCCCAGAACCATCTTGGCGACGGTGAAGTAAATCAGCAGGCCAGTGGCGTCGCAAAAGGTGGAAATAAACGGCGTAGAGAACACCGCGGGGTCGGCTTTTAAAAGGTTGGCCATCAACGGCATGGCACCTCCCACGGTTGCGGCCATGGTACAAACGGAAACGATGGTCAAAGAGATAACCACAGCGATGTCCGGCCCATAGGCAAGCCAAGCAACCCCGAGCCCCAGCAACGCCAAACCAGATCCCATGAGCAGGCCGGTACGCGACTCTTTCCAGACAATCTTGAGGACATCAGCGCCGCGCACGTCGCCCAATGCCAGGGCACGAGTGATGGTTGTCGCAGCTTGGGATCCCGTATTGCCTCCAATGCCGGTCAACAGGGGAATAAACAGGGCCAGGGTGACGACCTCTGCAAGCGTATCTTCAAAGACCTCAAGCACCTGCACGGTCAAAATGGCCGAGATTGCCAGTACCAAAAGCCAAATCACTCGAGACTTAGCAATCTGGGAAACCGACGTACTCAGGTACGGCCGGCGTAGCGGCTCAGTTCCACCGGCACGGGCCGCGTCTTCATCGGTTGCCTCACGCAACGCCTGGGCACTGTCTTCAAAGGTAAGGACACCAACTAGACGCATCTCAGAATCGACGACAGGCAGGCCCAGCAGTTGCTCATCGAAGCAGCGGATCGCGGCACGTTCAACCGATTCGGTTGCGGCGACAGCGCCGTAGGAAAGATTCAACTCGGGGCTGTCCTGAGCGATCACGTAATTTGGATCGGTCATGAACAAGTCATAGTGCGAAGTCGACCCAATAAATCGGCGCTGCGCATCAATGATTGGAATGACCACGACCTCGTGTTGCGTGATATTTAGGGTGCGGATCCGGGCCATCACGGTTTGTGCGGTTTCGCCCAACTTGGCCACCACAAACGCGGGACTCATCCGCCGCCCCACGCTACCCGGGGCATAACCCAGGAGCTGGTTAGTCATCTGGCGCTTTTGCGGGGAAAGGGTACGCATGAGCCGTGAGGCAACCTTGGCGGGCATCTCGTCCATCAGGGCCACGCGGTCGTCCGGGTGCAGAGCATCGAAAAGCCCCGTGACCTCGTGATCGGCTAGGTTTTCCGAGAGTTCGCTTTGAATCGCTGCATCAAAAGCCTCAAACACAGACATGGCCCGGTCTTTGGAAAGTAACCGGAATGCTACGGCTCGATCAACCGCTTGGAGATGTTCTAGAACCGTTGCAATCTCAACCGTTGTGTACCGTGAAAGCAAAACTGCTGATCCGGTCAGATCTTGGCTTCGAAGCAACGCAGTGAGGTCGTGCTGGAGTTCGGTGCGTACCATTGGTCGCTCCCTTCGATGGTGTCTCCTGGAAGTCAACCTGGCCATTTTTGATCATACGGGCATTGCCAAACCCGGGCCAACTAAAAGTGAAGGTGTGTTGGATACTTAAGATATGGAACTTGCCTTGACTCAATGCCCGTGCGGAACCGGGCAGGACCTGCAGACTTGCTGCGGACCCATTCTCGGTGGGCACCCGGCCCCCACAGCCGTTGCTCTCATGCGTTCGAGATACACCGCATTCGCGCTGGGGGATGTGGCCTACCTTGGACGCAGCTGGCATTCCTCGACCGCACCGGCTGATCTTGACATTGACCCAGATCAGATTTGGACTCGGCTACGGATTCTTGACACCGCACGGGGACAAGAAACGGACACGACCGGGACCGTAACCTTCAGAGCCCACTATAAAGTGGGAACCGAACGCGGCGCACTGAGCGAAACCAGTCGCTTTGTCCGCCAAGATGGCCACTGGTTTTACCTCGACGGTGACGTCGCCCAGGACTAGTCCAAGCCGGAAATCAGGGCACCCGTGCCAACGTTGTGGGGCATCGGAAAGCCAATGCAAACGTGACATGCAACCAGAGCAACCGATCATGGTCAAAGAATTTTCACTACCGATGCTCGTTGACTAGGCTTGTGGTTAGGCAGTTTAGCCTGCCACTGTTGCCCATAGAAGGAGAAAAACGTGCCCATACCTAACGTTCCTACCGCAGACTTCCTCACAAACCTGCCAAAGGCAGAGCTGCACCTGCACGCGGAGGGGACTTTGGAACCCGAGCTCAAGCTTAAGCTCGCGGCTCGCAACAACATTGAACTTGAACAAAAGACCATTGCCGAGGTTGAGGCAAGCTACCGGTTCAATGACCTGACATCCTTCCTTGCGGTGTACTACCCGGCAATGAACGTGCTGCAGACGGAGCAGGACTTCTATGATCTTGGAACCGCTTACTTCAAGCGGGTAGCACAGGACGGCGTCAAGCGCGTTGAGATGTTCTTTGACCCGCAGGCACACACCAGCCGCGGTGTACCGTTTGAGGCCGTCGTCAAGGGCTACCACCGGGCGGCCGTTGACGCTGCTGAGGTAGGTATCAGCGCGGCGCTCATCATGTGCTTCCTGCGTGACTTCTCCGCAGAAAGCGCGGCAGAAACCCTGGCCGCAGCCCTGCCATACAAGGACCTGATCCTTGGCGTTGGTTTGGACTCGGACGAGCGTGCCAACCCGCCTGCCAAGTTCACCCAGGTATTTGCGGATGCCCGTGCAGCCGGCTTCAAGTTGACCATGCACTGCGACATTGACCAGGATCAGTCAATTGAAAACATTCGCCAAGTAATCGAGGACATCGCGGTAGACCGCATTGATCACGGAACTAACATTGTTGAGAACCCGGCACTCGTTGCTGAAGTAAAGCGCCGCGGCCTGGGACTGACCACGTGCCCCGTTTCGAACTCCTTTGTCACCGAGGACATGAAGTCCAAGGAAATCCTTGAACTTCTAGACCAGGGCGTCAAAGTCACCTTGAACTCGGACGACCCAGCCTACTTTGGCGGCTACGTTGGCAAGAACTTTGTTGACCTTGCAGCTCACTCGGGGGCAACCACCGAACAGATGATTCAGCTTGCTAAGAACTCATTTGAAGTGAGCTGGATTAGCGATGAAGAAAAGGCAGCATTCATTGCGCAGATTGATGAGTACGTAGCCAACTACCAGTGGTGATGTAGCCACCTGGCCCACAAACTACGGTCGTGGGACTGAAGTTTCACAGATGCCCCGCAACGCCAAGCGCTGCGGGGCATCTGATTACTGATAAGTTGGCGTTAGGCAGCGCGGCACACACATAGGGAGAGGCTTATGGGCGACCAAGGTTACGGAGACTTTGAGTTTGAACGCAGGTTCTACGTCCAGAGCCTTCCGGCGGTGGTCCTTGAGGACCCCACCCCCAATCTGATTGTCCAGAACTACTACTTAGCCAATCAGGGGCACGCTATTAGGGTACGCGCCCAAGGCCCAGGGGTACGGCTGGAAATGACCGGCTCCGAGAATATCGCTGAGATCCTTGAAGAGCACGCGAATGCTTTTGATTTCTGTGCGATCACAGTCAAGGGGCCCATGAATGGCGGGACCCGGTATGAGGCTGAACGTGAGATCGATCTGAACGTTGGTCTCAACATGCTCCGGTTGGGCGGTGACCCCATCATCAAGAACCGCTACGCCTTGTGGCTGGGAGCGGACGGATGGGTGATCGACGTCTTTGGCGGTCAAAATAAGCCCCTCATTGTTGCCGAATGTGAACGCTCCGGCCCGGTAACGGACTTGAGTATCCCGTCCTTTTGTACCTCGGAGGTTACCGAGGACAAGAGGTTCTCAAACGAATCGCTGTCCCATTCCCCATTTGCAACGTGGGCCCGTGACTACCAAGCAACCTTGGCAAGCACGGGCCCAACGTTCATGCAATCGTTGGGAACCAACACGATTGAAAAACCCGCAGCAAACGAGTTCAATCTATGACCGGTGGGCTAACTCGCCCCGTTTGGACCCCGATTAGTCCCGCTGCGTAAACGCGGCAAACGCGTCGTTGTCTCCGGAGATGGTGAACTCCAAAAACTTTGCAACGTTGACCACCTCGGGGTGGCAAACGGAGTGAGCCATGCCGTTATAGACAACCTCGGTCAGCAAGCTGCGCTCGTGAAGCCAATCGGAAGCGTACTCAAAACGATCCAAGGGAATGACCGGATCCTGGTCGCCGCGGCCAATGAAAATCGGTAATTGCGCAACCTGGAACTCAGGATCGGAAGCAAGAGGCTCGGGGCCAATAAACCCGGAGAGCATGACCCCACCAATGAACCTGCTGGGCCGCGTGCGCAACAGGTGGCTGACCATCGCCCCGCCCTGGGAAAACCCGAGCGGAACAATTGGGGTTTCCGGGTCGATGTGGTTATCGATCCAGTCCAGGACCGCCGCAGTTGCATCAGCCATTTCCGTGGCCGCGTCTTGGCTTGCGCCGGTGTGCGCGCCGGGGGAGAACCAGGCATACCCACCCATCTGTTCAAGAGGGCCGCGCAGGCTCGCGGTTGCGAAGGACTTAGGGAAAAAGTCTCCTAGGTCAGCGAGGTCTTGCTCATGGGAGCCAAGCCCGTGCATGAGGATGACGAGCGGTTTGGTTGGGGTTCCGGTGCGGGACCACACGATGGCGTCCCGGTTAAGTTCTAAAGCCATGCCTTTACCTTAGCCGCCCATCAAGGTTGTGTGGAGCGGGCTCACGGACCTAGGACGTGCTCGCACTGAGAGAGCCGCGCTGCCTGGAAGCGGCCATGGTTGCCGGAAGGACAGTGTTGAGGTTGGCAGGTATGCGCTCAGGACACAGATCATGCCAAAGTAATCACACCTAGCGCGCATTGGCGGGTAGATACCCGGACTAGGTGTGGGCAGCCCCCTATAATTGGCGGGGCACTTGAGGAGAATGTAATGGCAAAACTGTACTTCCGCTACGGCGCAATGAACTCGGGTAAGAGCACATCGCTGTTGCAAGCTGCGTTCAACTATGAGGAACGCGGGCACCGGGTCTTGCTGGCCAAGCCGGGGATTGATTCAAAGGCAGGACGCGCAATCTTGTCGCGGTTGGGTGTGGACCGCGACGTTGATTACCTGTTGGCAGAGCAGGACAATGCGCGTACTGTTTTTCAAGAGCATCGCGCAAACGTTCAGGCGGAGACCGGCAAGGACGTGTCCTGCCTACTCATTGACGAGTCCCAATTTTTGACGGCCGAGCAGGTCAACGACCTCCTGCGCATTGCGGTCTTGGACGACATCCCCGTGATTTGCTACGGCATCCGAACCGACTTCCTCACCGCGGCGTTCCCGGGTAGCCGGCGTCTCCTCGAAATCTCACACAGCCTCGAAGAGCTGAAAACAATTTGCCGCTGCGGACGCAAAGCTGTGTTTAATGCCCGGGCCGCAGACGGCAAGTTTGTCTTTACCGGTGCACAGGTTGCTATCGATGGCGTAGCGGTGACCTATGAGTCGCTGTGTGCGCGCTGCTACCTGCGTGAGTCCAGCGGGCAGCTCGACCTGTAACGGGAGACTCATGCCAACCCTGACTAGGGAATCTGGCACGTGAATCTGCCCGGTAGCAAAGGAGTTCCTTTGCTACCGGGCGGCTCACACTTGGAATCCCGAGGTTGGTTTTACCAGCGGGTATTGAGGTGGCTGGCTATCTTGGTGTTGTACAGATCCGTGATCGCGGCAAGCTGCTTAGCGGTCAACGAGTCTTGGCTGGCGGCCTGCGCATTAGCGAGTGCTTGAGCGGGTGAGGACGCCCCGGGGATTACGGTGGTGATCCCTTGCTGGTCAATGACCCAGCGCAGTGCCCGCTGCGCCGAGGTCGCCCCCGGCAGCTCAACAATTTTGCTGAAGTCGGCAGCGGCCGCGACGCCGATCTCATAGGGAACACCCGCAAAGGTTTCACCGACATCAAAGGCTTCGCCCTTACGGTTAAAGTTGCGGTGATCGTTTGCAGCGAACTCGGTGTTGAGGTCATAACGCCCGGACAACAATCCCGATGCCAGTGGAACTCGGGCAATGATGGCTACGCCCGCAGACTTGGCTGCCGGCAGAACCTGCTCGAGAGGTTTTTGGCGGAACGCATTGACAATAATTTGCACGCTGGCAACGTTGGGGCGTGCGATTGCGGCTAGGGCCTCAGTGGTGGTTTCCACCGAGACGCCATAGGCCTTCATGCGGCCCTCAGCAACCATGGTGTCGAGATCATCGTAGGTTTGGTCCGCGCTGTAGACCGAGGTGGGTGGGCAGTGCAACTGGGTGAGGTCGAGGGTGTCTACCCCGAGGTTCTCACGGGAGCGGTCGTTCCAACGACGGAAGTTGTCCAAATTGTATTGCTCGGCGGTGTGCGGATCAGCCCGGCGGCCCATCTTCGTTGCTACGGTAACGCCGTCCCAGCCGCGTTCCTTGAGGAGCGCGCCAATGAACTTCTCAGACCGACCGTCACCGTAAACATCCGCGGTGTCTAGGAAATTGACGCCATTATCAAGTGCTGCGGACAAAATTTCCAAGGCGGTGTCTTCGGCGACATCGCCCCAGTCAGCTCCTAGTTGCCAGCACCCTTGGCCGATTACGGAGAGGGGGGTTGAAAAACGAGTTGTGGATCTTGTTTGCATCGCCCAAGTCTACTTGGAACGCCCCAAATGTTGCATTCGCCACTTGGGGCAGTAGAAGAATGGCTAGGAGCTCCTAGAACTGTTCGTTACCGCGGCCAGCCCCGATCGACTGAAGCTCCGCTAGGAGTTCATCGGCGCGGTCGACCGACATCGAAGGCATGATCGACTGGAGCTTGCGGTCCCACTGCTGGCTGTGTTGCGGGAAGCAGTCGTTCAGGAGCTTGATCATCGCGGAAACCGCGGTCGAAGCACCCGGGGAAGCACCCAAGAGCCCCGCAATCGAGCCGTCGGCTGAGGACACAAGTTCGGTGCCAAACTCGAGTACTCCGCCTCGGGATCCTTCCTTTGTCTTCATCACTTGGACGCGTTGTCCGGCGGTGATGAACTCCCAGTCCTTAGGGTCTGCCGAGGGCATGAACTCTTTGAGTGCCCGGAACTTCGCAAGTGGGGACTTTGTCACCTCGGTCATGAGGTATTTGGTCAGGCTCATGTTGTCCAAGGCAACCGAAATCATGGTCCAGATATTGTGCGGCCGGATGGACTTGAACAGATCAAGGTAGGAACCCGACTTCAAAAACTTGGTAGAGAAGCCGGCGTACGGTCCAAACAACAAGGAGGTCTGGCCATCAACAACACGCGTGTCTAGGTGGGGCACTGACATGGGTGGGGAGCCAACGGAGGCCTTGCCGTAAACCTTGGCCTGGTGCATCGAGACGATTTCAGGGTTAGTTGTGCGCAGGAAGACTCCCGAGATGGGGAACCCTCCGTAGCCCTTGATCTCGGGGATGCCCGCCTTTTGCAGAATCGGTAGGGCGGCGCCCCCGGCGCCAACAAATACGAACTTGGCATTGATCTTCGAGGTAGGACTTGTGGCGTTCCATCCGCGGTTAACTACCTTGAGGTCCCAAGACTTATCGCCGCGCTGCTTGAGGTTGGTTACCTCGTGGTTGGTGTGGATCTGCACACCGCTCTTTTCAAGATAGTCAGCCATGGACCGGGTCAGCCGGCCAAAGTTGACGTCAGTGCCGTGCGCTGCACGGGTCGCGGCAATTGGCTCGTCACCGTAACGGTCAAGCGTGAGCAATGGGGCCCACTGCGAGATGATTTCCGGGTCCGTGCTGAATTCAAGGTCGGTGAAGTTTGAGCTTGCCGTCAGTGCTTGATGGCGTGCCCGCAGGTACTCAACGTTTTCTTGGCCGTGCACGAAGGTCATGTGGGGCGTTGCCGCTAAGAAGGCGTCCTGGGCCGGGATCTTGCCCGTATCAATGAGGTGGTTCCAAAATTCACGGGACTGCTGGAACTCATCTGAGATCTTGACAGCCTTGGTGATATCAACGGAGCCGTCAGCTCGTTGTGGCGTGTAGTTGAGTTCGCAGAGGGCAGCGTGACCCGTACCCGCGTTGTTCCACGGCCCGGAACTTTCCAAGGCGAGGTTATCGAGGCGCTCGTACAGGTGGATGGTCCATGACGGCTCTAATTCCTGGAGCAGAGCTCCCAGAGTGACACTCATGACCCCGCCGCCAATAAGCACGACATCAACGTTTTGCTTGGTTGCCTTCTTTTGATTCACCACAATCAAAGTTTACGTCCCATGAATACGATTGCAGGATCACGTGACATAACTCATGGGATGAGTGGTCGACTAGGACCATCGGCCTGTCAGGTGCGCAGCCTTGAGAAGCGGTGCGGAGAAACGTTGAAAAATGGCGTATTCATGGGCTGAATCACGGGCGGGCTGGGGCTGCGGGGGCCCGGCCCATCGTGCGCCTCGAGCCCTTCGGGTGTGGTTGACCTCACTTCGAGTTGCGGGGCCGTGTCGCACATCCCCTCACGCTTTGGGACACTGAAGTATCACCCGGTGCCGGCAGTCGTGTCTGCTGGAGATCAAAGAACTCGCGTATTGTGTATTTGTTACACGGTCAACCGTGGCAAACAACTTTTAGGTTCGATTCGATGAAGTGGTCATACGTAGCGAAGTAGGGGAGTGTGAAACATGTTTGCTTCCCTTGGACGGTGGTTCAAGCGCGCGTGGCCGAGTGTACGGCGTACCGGCGGCCAGTGGCGCAGGGCAATCTCCCGCTGGGCCAAGTACCCGCAAGACGGCGTCACCGTGCCACGTTGGATCCGGCTGTTACTGGTTGGTAGTGCAATCCTCGTGGTCTCGGTCATTTTTGGGGTAACCACCGCGCAGACCAACGCCAACTTTGGGCCGCACGATGCGCGCTATGAAATCACGGTCGATTCCATGATTACCGTCGATGTTGGACCGCTGGGCACCATGCAGCTGGACTCGCCACTACCGCTCGGGCTCGGAGCTCGAGCAACGATAGAAGAAATCCCTGCTGATCTGACCGCTCTTGACCAAAGCCAAACCCTGGGCGCACTGGGGCAAGATGTTGAACAGTATCTGCAGTTTTTCGCTGCACCCACCGAGACCATTGACCTGGTTGCCAAACTCTTGATCGAAAATGCGCTCCTGCGTACCGTCATTGCTGCGGGCACGGCCCTCGTAATCCTCGGCGGGTTGCTTTGGCTTCTTGGCCCAAACCGGCGCCGGGAGTTGGCATACCCGTTGGCTCGTAAGACTTGGCTATTGACTGCCAGCTTTGTGGCGCTGTGCCTTGCCGTCGGGCAGATCACCGTTGTGCAATCGCGGGAAAATTTGTCAGAGGTAGGCGCGGCTACTTCTGCCGTCTTTGAAAACACGCCATTAGAGGGTGCCCGCATCACCGGCCGGCTTTCCGGAGTGATTGACACTTACGGCGGGCAGCTGCTTGGGGTGTACGAAGAGAATGAAAACTTCTATGCCCAAGCAAATGTTGCGTTAGCTGAGGCGTTTGATGTGCGCGAGCTCGTTACCGAGCGCGAGAGCGAAATCGCGCGGTCGGTGGCACGCACTATTGTGTTGACGCCACCCGCACCAGAAGAAGTGAACCAGGAACAACCGGATGCGGATACATCCGAGTCCGGTGCTGATGGCACAAACCCGGGAACCAGCGGCAGCGCTGAGGCCACCGAGCAGGAGCGTAAGCAGAACGGGGCTCAGCGAAGTGAACCAGATCTGGTCACCATGCTGGTCATTTCTGACCTGCACTGCAACGTGGGAATGGCCCCGTTGATTACCACGGCGGCAAAGCGATCGGGAGCAACGGTCATTTTGAATGCCGGAGATACCACGATCAATGGAACCGAACTGGAACGGTTCTGCGTGGAAAGTTTTGTTTCCGCAGCCCCTAAGGGAACGGACTTCATTCAAGCCGACGGTAATCACGACTCTGCCTTCATTTCGAAGCAAGCCCAAAAAGCAGGAGCAACGGTCCTTGATGGTTCCGTGGTGGAAATTCAAGGCGTCAAATTCCTGGGCGACTCCGATCCAAATGAGACCCGACTCGGTGCCGGATCGGTGTCCGTGAGCGGTGAAAACTACGAGAGCGCCGGCGCCCGGCTAACCGAGGTTGCCTGCGCTTCAGGCGGTGTCGACATCCTGTTGATCCACACCCCAAAGGTAGGCCTTGGTCCCCTCGAGAGCGGATGTGTGCCCTACCAGATCTCAGGGCACACCCACCGGCGCGGAGGACCAGAGTTCGTAGGTCAAGGAATCCGTTATACCAACTCGACCACGGCCGGCGCCATGGCAAACAAGGTCACCATCGGGCCGCTCAACGGCGTGGCAGAGATGACCATCTTGACGTACGACCGAGCCAACAAAGAAATGGTTTCCCTGCAAATCGTCTCGGTAACGCCTTCGGCCACGGCGACCGTAGGCCCGCCCGTGCGCTTCCCTAAACCGGGAGAAAACTCCCTACCAGCCTTCTTGACCCCGGCAGTCCCACCCCAAGACGAATTCACTGACGACGCAACGGACCCCACATCGCAGTCAGATGAAAATTCCGGGCCAGGTGCCTCGGTAACGCAAGAAAATGCGCAAGATGCGGAAGGCATCGGAAAACTTGATGATCCAGCCCTACCCGGGGAAGCACGGTGAGTGCGCACCACCTGACCCCGGTAGCCCAGGACTACATCAAGGTGATTTGGTCGCTCAAAGAGTGGACCAAAGATGAGGTATCCGTCACGGAATTAGCGCAAACCCTGGGTGTTGGGAGCTCGACGGTGTCTGAGACCGTGCGGCGGTTAGCAGCCCAAGGACTCCTGCAATACCGCCGTTACGGGAGCATTTCATTAACTGCGCTGGGCGAAAAGTATGCTCTTGCCATGGTCCGGCGTCACCGATTGCTGGAAACGTACCTCGTTTCGGAATTGGGTTACACCTGGGACGAGGTCCATAATGAAGCGGAAGTACTTGAACATGCGGTGACAGATCTGCTCATCGACCGGATTGATGCCCGCCTCAATTTTCCGCTGCGGGACCCTCACGGGGACCCAATCCCGCGCCGGGACGGCAAGATTAATGCTCCGGATGCCCACCCGTTATCCGTGGTTAAAGACCGCGCCCGCGGCACGGTGAACCGGATCGCAGATAACGACCCCGAGGTACTGCGTTACCTAGCCGATCTTGGTTTTGGGCTTGACGCCCGCGTTCATGTGACCGCCCGCAATACCGCCCTAGGCACCATAGACATCGACTGGTTCCCCAAGGACCAGCCACACCTGCTCGCCCCACTTACGTTGGGACTGCGTGCAGCCGACGCAATTTGGATTGTGATCCCTTGAATTCTGGACCCGTAGCACCCGCTCAAACGCGCTCCGCTGGCCCAAAAATACCGTTTTCCCTACTCGCTCTCGCCCTCGGCGGATTCACCATCGGCACAACCGAGTTCGCGACCATGGGAATCTTGACCAATATTGCCAGTGGGCTAGGGGTGAGCATCCCGGCTGCGGGCAACGCCATCACCGCCTACGCGCTTGGCGTGGTCATCGGTGCCCCAATCATCGCGGTCTTGTCCGCGCGGATGTCCCGCACCACCTTGATCGTGTGGCTGATGGGCGCTTACTCGGTAGCCAACCTGCTGTCCGCGTACGCGCAGACGCTTGAGATGCTCATGCTGGGTCGGTTCCTAGCGGGTCTACCGCACGGGGTGTTCTTTGGTGTTGGTGCGGTCATTGGCACCGCAATTGCCGGGGCGAACCGGCGCGGCTATGCCATGTCCATCATGCTCGGTGGACTGACAATTGCCAACGTGGTTGGCGTTCCTATCTCATCCTGGGTAGGCGAGAATCTTGGCTGGCGGGCCGCATTTATTGCGGTTGGAGTACTTGGGTTTATCACCCTCATGGCGCTCCTTCTAGCTCTGCCAAAAGTGCCTGCGGAACCCGGTGCAACCGTGGGGACCGAACTGAAGGCCTTGAAAAATGGGCGCCTGTGGGGCGTATTTATCGCTTGTGGAATTGGCTTTGGTGGCATGTTCACCATCTATTCCTACGTCAAGCCAATGGCGATGGAAGAAGCTAGCATCTCGGTTGAGTTTGTTCCCGTCATCTTGGCCGTCTTTGGTATTGGTATGACCGTCGGAATCTTCTTCTCCGGGCGCATGATGGATATTTCAGTCAAGCGCACCGTATACGTTGGCTTCTTCACCACGATCGGGGCGCTCATCTTCTTGGGGCTTGTTGGGCACAACAGTTACCTGTTTGTGTTTGGAATATTCTTGGTTGGACTCACCTCGCAGTTCTTGGCATTGGGCTTGCAAGGTCTGCTCATGGACCTGTCGCCTACGGCCCCGTCGCTGGGCGCGGCCCTGTGCCACTCGGCCTTGAACACGGCCAACGCCAACGGTGCATTCCTCGGAGGAATTGTTATTACCTGGGGCTTTGGTTACCTAGCTTTGGCATGGTTGGGCGTCATCTTGACCGTGATAGGCATGGTCTTGGTCCACCTAGTTGCACCTAAACGGCGGCCCTTGGATATTGAACAGCTCATCCAAGACAGTTAAAAAGGCGGTCACCGGCTGAATTACAGTTGGACACGGACCCATTGTCAGAAAAGTCTCAGAATTGCCCGATACAGTAACTCACGGCACAAAACTTGGGACCATTGACCGCAACAGCGAACCGCCACGCTGAATGACAAGCTTAGTTGGAGCAGGTTATGAACGCATCGCAAGAGTTTGACTTCAGCGCAGAACTGGCTGCGGCTCGCAACATCAAAGCGCGCACCATGGGTTGGATCTTGACCATCTTTGGGGCGATTGGGTTCGCTGGATCATTTGCGTTGACCCTTGAGAAGTTCTTGAAACTGGCAAACCCAGACCACGTTGCCGGTTGCTCGATCAATATCTTCCTCGACTGCGCGGATGCGATGGCCTCGGCGCAAGGGGCGGTTCTTGGATTCCCTAACCCGGTCATTGGTGTGGCAGTGTTCCCCATCGTGGCGACTTTGGGTGTTGTGGTGATCGCAGGTGGCACCTTGCCCAAGTGGATCTGGCGGTCCCTTCTGGTGGGTACCACAATTGGCGCCGGATTCATTGTGTTCTTGATGTACACCTCGATCCACACTTTGGCTAGGTTGTGCCCGTACTGCATGGTGGTGTGGGCCGCAATGATCCCGCTGTTCTGGTACCAGTTAGTCCACGCCATCCAAGAAGGCTTGTTGCCGGTGGGGGACAAGGTCAAGAGTTTTGTGGTCAAGAACCGCAACCTCATTGTGCCGTTGTTCTACGTGGCAGTCGTGGTTTGGATTGCAATTGGGATGGGCCCAGTTATCTCGGCTTACCTCAACACCAAGTAGGCTTGGGCCGCTGGCAGCAGTATTTGAGGAGTAAGGCTGCACGTACGCTGCCCGCCCGGTTGAGGTTACGGCGCAAAAGAGTTGCCGGATACCGGAACAGGTTTGTATTTCGGGACCAGTTTCCCAAGCGTGCCCCGTCTCACCTAGGAATAATGCACTGTTCTACCGGAACCAAACGCTAAACTAGGTCACGTGAATACTTCTTCCAACACTGAACAGTCAGCGGCCGTGCCGGTAATTGGCGAACCAGCATTTCGTTACAACGCCCAGCTTGCTGAGACAATCGAACTCAAATGGCAGGACCGCTGGGAAGAACTAGGCACCTTCTTTGCCGCGGACCCCGAGGGTGGGCTTCCAGACGGCAAGGGTAACTACGCCGACCCAAGCACCCAATCCTTCTTTGTGATGGACATGTTCCCGTTTCCATCAGGAGCGGGCCTGCACGTGGGGCACCCGCTGGGATACATCGCAACCGACGTAGTAGCTCGGTTCCGCCGCATGAATGGCGACAACGTCTTGCACGCGTTGGGCTTTGACTCCTTTGGTCTGCCAACGGAGCAGTACGCCGTGCAGACCGGGCAGCACCCGCGTGTTGCCACCGAAAACAACGTAGCCAACATGCAGCGCCAGCTGCGCCGCATGGGGCTGGCTCACGACCCACGCCGGTCATTCTCCACAACCGACGAGGAATACGTACGCTGGACGCAATGGATCTTCTTGCAGATCTTCAACTCCTGGTATGACCCGCAGGCCATTAACGCGGCAGGCAGCCCGGGCAAGGCACGCCCAATCGCGGAACTTGAAGCGCAGTTTGACTCCGGTGAGCGCGAGCTCCCACAAGAATTTGCCGAGATGGGCGTATGGGCGGACCTCTCTGTTGCCCAGCGCCGCGAGGTATTGAACTCCTTCCGGTTGGCTTATGTTTCCCAAGCTCCGGTGAACTGGTGCCCGGGGCTTGGCACGGTCCTTGCAAATGAAGAGGTCACCGCCGAGGGCCGCTCAGAACGAGGCAATTTCCCGGTATTCCAGCGCTCAATGAGCCAGTGGAACATGCGTATTACCGCGTACTCAGACCGCCTGGTTGATGACCTAGAGATCATTGACTGGCCGGACAAGGTCAAGGCAATGCAACGCAACTGGGTGGGCCGCTCCGAGGGCGCACACGTAAAGTTCAGCGTTGCTGGTCAAGACCTTGAAGTATTTACGACCCGGCCGGACACCCTGTTTGGTGCCACCTTCATGGTGGTTTCCCCGGAACACCCGTTGCTCAGCCAGTCCCTGCCAGCCCAGTGGCCAACCGGCACTAAAGAGGCTTGGACCGGAGGCTACGGCACTCCCACTGAGGCTATCGGCGCATACCAGGCCAGTGCCGCGGCTAAGACCGCAGTTGAGCGCCAGGCCGGGGACAAGACCGGTGTGTTTACCGGTTACTTCGCTACCAACCCGGTTAGTGGCGCACTGGTTCCGGTATTTACCGCGGACTATGTCCTGATGGGGTATGGAACCGGCGCGATCATGGCGGTTCCCGGTGGGGATGAGCGTGACTTTGATTTTGCTCAGGCCTATGACCTAGACGTGATTTACACGGTTGCACCGCCGCAGGACTTCGCACAAGACGCAGCGTGGACCGGCGATGGCGCAATCATTAACTCTGCAAGTGACTCCATTTCCTTGAACGGCTTGGACGTTGAGCAGGCCAAGGAACAAATCACCGAGTGGCTTGAAGCACGCGGCCTGGGTAGCGGAACGACCACGTACCGGCTGCGCGACTGGCTGTTTAGCCGCCAACGTTATTGGGGTGAACCGTTCCCAATTGTGTATGACGAGGACAACCAGCCCATTGCGTTGCCGGAAAACGCCCTTCCGGTTCCGCTCCCGGACACCCCGGACTTCGCACCCAAGACGTTTGACCCGCAGGACGCACAGTCTTCGCCGGAGCCACCACTGGGCCGCAACGAGGACTGGGTTTACGTTGACCTGGACCTTGGTGATGGCGTCAAGAAGTACCGCCGTGAAACCAACACCATGCCTAACTGGGCCGGATCCTGCTGGTACTACCTGCGTTACATCAGCCCCAACAACAATGGGGCCGACGCAATTGCGCCGGTCTCCCCGGA
Organism: Jonesiaceae bacterium BS-20; assembly: GCA_039995105.1. Lineage (GTDB taxonomy): Bacteria > Actinomycetota > Actinomycetes > Actinomycetales > Cellulomonadaceae. The sequence goes on along the minus strand of CP146203.1, from coordinate 1,909,675 downwards.
GCTTGACCAGTACTGGATGGGTCCGGAGCACAACACCTCCGCCGGGGCATCAGGCGGAGTCGACCTGTACGTAGGTGGAGTCGAGCACGCGGTGCTGCACCTGCTGTACGCCCGGTTCTGGCACAAGATCTTGTTTGACCTCGGTTTTGTGTCGAGCGTTGAGCCGTTCCACAAGTTGTTCAACCAGGGTTACGTGCAGGCCTATGCCTACACCGACAGCCGTGGGCAGTACGTCGAGGCATCCGAGGTTGAAGAGAGCACGGATGACAAGGGCAAGACCACGTACCTATTCAAGGGCGAGCCCGTTAACCGTGAATACGGCAAGATGGGTAAGTCGCTCAAGAACATTGTGACCCCGGATGAAATGTATGACGCGTATGGCGCTGACACGTTCCGGGTGTATGAGATGTCTATGGGTCCACTTGACCTGTCCCGTCCGTGGGACACCCGAGCGGTTGTAGGTGCTCAACGGTTCCTACAGCGCCTGTGGCGCAACGTCGTTGACGAGGAGACCGGTGAAGTCACGGTCGTTGACGTCGAGCCAGACGTGCCAACGCTGCGGCAGATGCACCGCACCATTGCGGACGTCAACGAGGAAATGGCAGGCATGCGGATTAACACCGCAATTGCCAAGATGATTGGTTTCAACAACTACCTGACTTCACTCAAGGAAGTTCCGCGTGCTGCGGCCCAGACCCTGATTCAGTTGGTCTCCCCGGTTGCTCCCCACATCGCCGAGGAACTGTGGCAAAAGCTGGGACACACCGAGGCTGTTAGCCTCGCTGAGTTCCCGGTTGCGCAGCCGGAGTATCTGGTTGAGGATGAGGTCACTTGTGTCTTCCAGGTCCAGGGTAAGGTCCGCGGTAAGGCCCAAGTAGCGCCGTCGGTTTCCGATGCTGAACTTGAGGCTCTCGCGTTGGCGAACGAGGGCGTGCTGCGGTTCTTGGACGGGCGTTCGGTCCGCAAGATCATTGTGCGGGCCCCAAAGATCGTCAACATTGTTCCGGGCGACTGAGGTTGTTAGCCTTACCAAGGTTGTTGCATTGAACTAGAAAGCTTGGCTTAAAACGTAGGGCAATTCTCGGTGGAATCCGGCCGGTCCGGGTTCCACCGAGTTGTTTTTACTTGAAGGGATGAACGTGGGATTAGTTACTGACCAACTGCAGCGGTCCCGCCGCGCATTTGAACGACCCACGTTGGCGCTACTGAACAGGCATTTTGCCCCCATTGTCATTGCGATCTTCAACTCCACGTTTACCGCGGAGCGCAAAACAATCACCGCCGACCAGTTTCACCTCGAGGTGCAAAACCACGCCGGTGAATTGGGCGCGTACGAGGATCTGGGATTGGATTCTGCGCCCGTGCGTCAGCTGTGCACCCGGTGGGTGCGGGAAAAGTGGTTGATTCGCAATATCACTGATGACGGGGTGGAAGAGTATTCGCTTACCTCCCACGCACAGCAGGCGATCGAGTTTGTTGCTCGGGCGCAAGGCGATCACGCGCTTGTTTCGGAATCCCGGCTGCGTACGTTGTTGGAGACGATGGATCGCTTTGCTCTCGATGCCCAACCCTCGAGGTCGGCACGCATGGCCTCCTTGGATGCCGAGATTGCTCGGCTCACTGTCGAGCGGGACTTCCTCGCGGGTGGTGGGGTCATCGAGCCGGTGGACAACGATCGCATGAGCGAGCAGTTTGAAAACGTGAAGTATCTAGTGCGTGAGCTGCCAGCGGACTTCACCCGGGTAGCCGAGTCGATTAAGGACCTGCAGCGCGAAATCTTGACCCAGCTGCGCCAAGACGAGCGTCCTTCGGGAGAGATCCTGAGTGAGTACTTGGACGCTTCGAAGAACCTCATGGATCAAACCCATGAGGGACGTGCCTTCGTGGGAGCCATGGAACTGCTCGATGACGAGGACCTGCTGGCAAGCCTTGACAAAGCGGTCGCCTCCGTCCTGCGGCACCCGTTCTCAACCGAGCTAACGAGTGCTGAGAAGTCGGCGTTCCGCGGGATCAAGTCCACCATTTTGCAGGCGCTCGGCCTTGTTTTGGCAGAGCAACAACGAGCATCGCGAACGCTGACCACCCAGATACGTAACCACAATCCACTGCGCGACCAAGAACTCGATGATGCTATCCGCCAAGCCATCAACCAGCTGGCCATCTGGTTGCCGGGTTCTACTCGCGGACAGCGGGTGTCACCGTTGCACCGGTTCCAGCGGGTGAACTTTGGGCGGCTCAAGACTTCGGTTCATGACTTGAGTCTGGACGTAGCTCCCCAAGAACTTGAGCCTGCCCAAGATGTCACGGGGCAGGGTATGGAATTGGAAGAGCTTTTGGGCCTGGGCGGACCGAGGCACGCGGATTTGGTTGCGCACCTGCAAAGTCTGGGTCAAACGGCCGACCTCACCATCGGGCAAGCGTTTGAACAGGGTGAGAACAACTTGAAGCGCCCCGTGGAAATCTTTGGGTACCAAGAGATCGCGGCCCAGTCCGGGGACCTAGGCGGCTCGGCCTTTGAGCAGGTGACCGCGGTGCGAGCCGATGGCAGCACCCGCGAATTCTTGTTTGCTCGTACCGCGGTCACCGTAGAGAATATTGAGGAAAAGCATGTCTGAGTTAGACGATCTGCAAACTGACCAAGAACCGGTATTGGCTAACACGGCAGAGGCGTTTGTGACGCCGGTGGCCGTTGAACAAGAACTCCCGTTCTTGTTCGATGGCGATCGCGGCCAGTTGCCGTATGACGCGCGCCGCGCACTGACCATGTTGTTGGCTCGCCGCTTCATTGAGGCCGCGGACAACCCGTTGGTTTGGCAGGCCATCTTGCTACATCAAGATACGTTGGAATCGCGATTCCATGACATGTTCTTGGAACTGGTGGTTGACCGCAATTACGAGATCGCCTATAAAGTCCAGCTCCGTGAAGACGGTCTGAACATCCCCATCTTGATTAAGGATGAGTCGTACCGGCGCGTGGAGACGTTGTTGCTGGTGAACCTGCGAAATACGTTCCGCCAGCAAATGACGTTGGGGGAGACTGCCGCATTTGTGGATGGGGAAGATCTCATTGAGTTTGCCTTGTCCTTTATCTCCCCTGAAGAGACCAACCTTGCGTCACGCAAATCCGAGGCACAAACGGCCCTAGCCCAACTTGCGCGCGAGGGAATCGTACGTGAGGTTGAGAGCGGCAGGTTCCGCATCTCCCCGGTGATCGAGGTCCTGCTACCTATTGAACGATTGCAAGAACTTACCGCGTGGTTGCAAGAAAACCATGGCTTGGCCCAGAACGAGGACGCAGACGTATGACATTTGTGGAGTCACTTTTTGGCTTGATTCCGGCGGCTTCAACGGGCCAGCAGTGGACAGCGCGCAGCATGCAACTGGTGAACTGGGGTGGATATTCCGGATATCATGCGGTTCCGTTCCACCCGGATGGCACCCTTATTTCCGGCGGATCAGGTACGGGGAAGTCAACGCTTCTCGATGCCTATATTGCGCTGATGATGCCGCACACCACGCCGTTTAACGGGGCTTCCAACGGAGCGACCGCGGGCCGGGCCCGCGGCAAGGACCAGCGCAACATCATCAGCTATGTGCGCGGCAAGATCGATGACCGGCTTGAACAGGGCGATCAGACCGTCAAGGAGACGGTCCTGCGTGGGGACCAGTCAGATACGTGGTCCGCGCTGGCGATGACTTGGTCTGATCAGTCCGGCACCATCTTCACTGCCCTCCGGATTTTCTATGTGCCCCGTGGCGCTACCAAGAACGAGGATTGCACCTTCTTCCGGGCGACCTATGAGGGCGCCTTTGACCTCACCCGGCTTGAGGAATTCGCCGTGGGCCGGTTCCCTCGTGGCATCCTCACCTCGGCCCTCGGGTTGACTCTGTATGACACCGACACCGCCTTTGCCACCAGGCTGCACTCGGTCCTCGGGATCGGTGCGTCCGGTGATGGACACAAAGCCATGGCCTTGCTGGCCCGCATTCAAGCAGGGCAGCAGATCACCACCGTTGATGCCTTGTACAAGCAAATGGTGTTGGAAGAACCCAAAACTTTTGCGGTAGCTGCAGCGGCAATCGCCCACTTTGATGAACTAGCATCCATCCGCGCCGAGATGCAGATGGCGGGTGCCCAAGTCGAGCTTCTCGCTCCCATTGCGGGCCTGCACCGTACCCGTCAGGCGAGCCTGGACCAAGCCCGGTTGATCACCGCTATTGGCGCAAATAATGGGGCTGATCAACCCAGTCCCTTCACCCTATGGCGGGCCAATCAGGTAATCGACCTGATTGATACCGCGGTTGCTGCCAACCGTGAGGCGCACGGGGAGGCCAAACAGGCATCGGTAGCTGCCGCAGCGCAACTGCAGGTCGACGAGAACACGCTTGCCCAAGTCCAAGAACGCCAGCGCTCAAGTGGCGGCGACCAAATAGATGGTCTCAACCGCGATATCCGCGTGCTCGAAAATGAGCTGGCCAAGATTACGTCCGCGCGCGCCACGTTTGACCGCCTTGCCGGTCAAGTGGGTCAGGAAGTAAGCGGCAAGCAGGACTTTGACCGGTTGGCAAAGGAATCAGCCCGGTTTGTCTCCGCGGATACTTCCGCACAGGAACAATTTAGGGTGACGCAGTACGAGGCTATGAAGGCCAAGGATGAAATTGCCACCCAAATTGACCAGAACCGCCTTGAAATTCATTCGCTGCGCAACCGTAAGGGAAACATCCCAGCGGACCTCCACGCCGCACGCTGTGAGTTTGCCCAGGCCCTAGGCCTAGCGGAAGACGATCTACCATTTGTGGGCGAACTCGTTGAGATCCGCGCAGAGTATGAGAACTGGCGGGGCGCAATTGGCCAGGCACTCGGTGGATTTGCAACAACGCTGCTGGTGGACGAGCAAGATCTTGGGCGGGTCCGGACCGCGATCAACTCTTTGACTACGTCGCGCCGGATTAGGTTTGAGGGCGTGCCAACCGACGTGGTGTTCCGTGAGCCCACCGAGCGGCACTCGCTGCCGGGTCGAATGGATTACAAACGCGGTCGCTTCACCGGGTGGCTTGTCCAACGGTTAGAAGAGTCCTTCGATTTTGTCTGCGTGGCAGGCCCAGAGGAATTGGCTAAGTACCCGCGGGCCCTGACCGTCACCGGTCAGGTCCGTCAAGGACAGCGCGGCCAGCACGGTGGTCAAGGTCAGGGATCCGTCTTGGGGTTCTCAAATGAATCCAAGATTACGGAGCTTATTGCCCAGGCAGCTGCGTTGCAGGAAGAAGCGTTGGTGGCCGAGCGATTGGTTGACGCGATCACCACGCAAGGCCAGCAGCACCGCCAAAACTATCTTTTGCATCAGCAGTTGTTGGCTATCAACTGGGACCAGATTGATACCGCGACACTGGCAAAGAAGGTCGAGCAGCGTCATGAGCAGCTGAGCGACCTCGTTGCCGGAAACGATGTCCTTGTTGCGCTGCGGGCCGAGGAAAAGGACCTGGTTGCAGCGATTGAGCGGACGCGGACCAATCGAAGCGCTGCCCTGGCCAAGATGGACCGGTTGGAGCAGGAATTTGCCCAGCTGGCCGACCTTGAAGATGAAGCCAAGGATGCGGTTAGCGACTGCGAGAACAGCGAAATCGTGGTCACCGCCGCCCAGATCGCGCACCTCGACGAACTCCTAGGGCAAGGCAACTGGAAGAAATCTCTGAGCGCTCTGGAAGCCGGCATGCAATCGGTTGCTAAGGATCTTGGCCACGGCCTTGAACTGGCGCAGCGAACCGCAGACGGCGCGGCGGCTGAGCTAACGCAGATCTTTGATCGGTTCAGGGCAACCTGGCCCAACCCAAACTTGGGGATCGATCCGGATTCCTCCTACCCGGATTTCAAACGGATTCTGGATGAGTTGGAACACCAGGGGCTGTTCGCGATCCGTGAGAAGTGGAACAAGAACGTAACCAAGCTTTCGGGCCAAGAATTGACCCGCCTGGGCGCGGAAATGAACCAAGCCGTTGATGAAATCAGGCAACGCATGGAACCGGTCAATGACATCTTGATTCAACTGCCGTTCCAAGACAACCACCACCGGCTGCAAATCACCGCGACGCTCACGCAGTCGCCGGATATTACGCAGTTCCGCAAGGAACTTCGGGCCTTAGCTCAAGCATCTGGGCAGGGCGCCACGCCTATTGAACAAGAAGAACGTTTCTTGGCGATGGAGCGGCTACTGAACCGAATCAGGGTGACCTCGCCCGAGCACCGCAGACTCATCGACGTGCGTGAGCACGTACGAGTCAGTGCGCAGGCGGTTGACCTTGATGGCAACCACGTCTCGGTATACGACCACATCGCAGGCAAGTCTGGTGGAGAGTCGCAGGAGTTGGTCGCGTTCATTGTGGGGGCGGCTCTGCGTTACCAACTTGGCGATGCCGATGCCTTGCACCCTCGGTATGCACCGGTGTTCTTGGACGAGGCTTTCATTAAGGCAGACCATAGGTTTGCCGGCCGCAGCGTAGCCGCATGGCAGGGGCTAGGTTTCCAACTGATCATTGGGTCCCCGCTGGATAAGGTTTCCGCACTGGAACCGCATCTCGCCCTACTCATTCAGACGGTGAAGGACGATCGAGGTCACACGAACCTCACGTGGGCGTTGGCTGCTGATGCCGCCGAGCTCAAGGGCATCACGGTGGGTTAACACAGACCCAACGAGGGTTGGCGCCGGCCGCAGTGCTGGTGCCAACCCTCGAGCCAAACGCTTCGAAGCGACAGCGGGTGAAGCCGTGCAGTGCTAGTTGAAGTTGGTGACCTCGGTGCCCAAGTAGGTACCCTCGGTGTCAAAACTTGTCACCGCAAACGAGTTTGCTGAACAGAACAGCTCCCCAGCATTTTCGGTGGTGGGCAAGACAACTACTTCATTGCTCGTTGTGTCGAGCAGGTAGGCGGTTGGAACATTGTTAGCGTTTTCGGCAATCCAACCCACCCGGGAGCCGCAAACTTGAAGGGAACTGGCCGGACCGGAGATCGGTACCCGGGTCGCTTGGCTAACAAAATCAAGGCTCAGGATGTCCACCCAACTATCCGCGCCGTTGACACCACTGACTGCAACCACGGGGCCGGAAGATGCGACATCGTGGATCTGATCAGCATCGCGGTACCGCAGCGGTTCCATGTAATAGGCCCCGGACAACCAAAAAAGTGACCGTAATCTAACCTCTGCGGGACCCTGATTTGAAGAAACCGTCAGGAGCCCCTGGGTGGTTAGCTTGAGAAACTGAAAGTCTTGTCCGTCAAAGATGAGGTCTTGGGGGTCGTCACCGAGTTTTTGCACAAGGTAGCGAATCCCCGGTGGGTCACCGGGTTCTTGGGTACCCACCATGATCAGGTCACCGTCGCTACGGGAACGCATTTGTAAGCTCTGGTCAAGCAGGGTCCAAGGTGTGCCGGGTAATTTTAGGTTCTGTTGGGTTCCAGAGCCATCCTGATAGAACACTTGCCAATCTTGGGAACCGGCGGGTGCCTGGCTCCAAATAATGGCTTCTTCGGTGGTAGCTACCTGACCTATGGTGTACTCCGCAGAGTCGGGTTGGGATGCGCTGGGAGAAGCTAACGGTTTGAAATTGCCCTCCTCGAGCGTCCCTAGAGTTCCAGAGACAGGGCCCACCTGACCCGCTTGGGGAGGCTGAGAGCCCAGAATCCCAACGAGTTCACCGTCGGCGTTGACTCCTCGCACGCTGAAGATTTCTGCGTTGGCGGGATCATGGACGTAACTGGTCGCAACCCCGGCGCCCGCGAGGGGGACATCGGTTACGTGAGGTAGGATCCGAACTTCGACGGGGCTGCCATAGAGATCAACCAACAGGGTATTGGGTGAAATTGCGCCGGACTCAGGCTGTTCCGTGAGGTACTCGGAGTCTGCGGTGGAATATCCGTACTCCTGATTCCCCAGCATGTACATGCCGCAACCTGTGACGAGTGTTGCGACAGCGACTGATAGCCCAATTGCGGTCACCACCTTGGGCAACCTGTTTTTCGACTGACAAGACATAACAACCTTCAAGACCCTTGATCCATGGAACAGCATACTGTGGCAAGTTTACGCAAAGAGATGGCAACTATCGTCATCCTGCAGTCGGATGGCTGCGATGGTGAGTTAAGAAACTAGGTATTGCGTTTTGCCGCCTATCCTTAGAGGGTGAACAGCTTAGATCAAGGCCACCGGGTGCTCGTGGTGACAGACTCAACGGCATCATTGGGCGACCTTGATGGTGGGGTCAGTGGTCTGCGTAGAATTTCACTGCATATCAATGTCGCCGGGCAGTCGTTCCGGGAAGGCACCGAGATCGACTTCGACACGGTGGTCGCTCATCTCGAACAGGGTACGGAAGTTAGTACCTCCCAACCGAACCTGGAAGAATTTACGGCGCTGTTTGCGTCCGCATTCGCGCAGGGTTACACCGATATCGTGGCCGTTCATATTTCAGGAGCGCTGTCCGGGACATTCCAAACCGCATCAATGGCGGCGCGCCAATGGCCTGGCCGAGTCACGGTTCTAGACTCTGGATTAGCGGGGCTGGCCCTGGGTATTGCGGCCCGGGCGGGCGCACAGGCCGCGAGTGATGGGGCCAACGCCCAGGCTGTGGTTGCGGCGATTGAGGCCCGTACCAAACGTGCCGGAGCGTTATTCATGGTGGACTCCCTCGAGCATCTGCGCCGTGGTGGTCGACTTTCAGGGCCACTCGCGGCGGTTGGAACCGCATTGGGTCTCAAACCACTGCTCGTGCTTTCCAACGGTGAGATCCAAATCGCAGCAAAATTACGCTCCCGTAACGCGGCACTTGGACAGATGTACCAACGGGCCACGGTTGCCCGAGTCCTACCGGGGGTGGAGTTTGGGGTGCACTACTTTGGCAACCGAACCCACGCGGACCAGTTAGCGCAACGCATCACAACCGAACTTGCCAAGCCAGTGTTCGTCACTGCGGCATCGGCAGTGTTGGGAGCCCACGTGGGACCCGGCCTGGTGGCGTTGACCTGGGCTTAACCCGGCAAGCTACCTTTTGAGGGTGCCCCGAGGTTATCCACACCGCAATAGCCGGGATGCTCATGCACCCTTGCGCGCACCACGCCTTTGCTCCCGGGACGGAAGATACCCGCGTATCTAGCCTCAAAGAGTGACCAATCGTATTGAAGACCTATTTCCCACAGCCGAGTTAGACTCCAGCGCTGCGGATGAAGCTGCGCCAACACACGCCGCCATACCGGAGCGAGACCAAGGAACACTGCACTCCGCGATGTCGGCGGTCGCCACTGGATACGCGGCCGCGCATGGGCACCCCCTTGAGCATGATGGATTTTTATCCGCGCAGCGGGTCAGGCGCAGATGGGCGCTAGGAATGCGCGCCGGCGTCATTCTCATCGTCTTAATCGGTGTGATCGGTGCAGCAGTCTCGATTAGAGCGGTAACTGGCAGCAAACAGATTCCAGTTACGTTGGATTCACCGCCCGAAGTTGTCGTTAATGTTGAAGATGAGATGCCTAGTACGCAGGGTCCACAGCCGGGAACCGAACAACAAGGCGCGGTGGCCGTTGCGTCCGTACCGGACGGGCCTGAACAGGATCAAGGTCCCTCGGGACACGCGGTGGTCCACGTGGCGGGGCAAGTGGCGGACCCAGGTGTAGTCACTTTGGTCAATGGGGCACGTGTTTCAGATGCGGTCACAGCGGCCGGGGGACTGACCACGCAAGCCGACCCTGCCGCCGTTAACCTGGCCCGTGTCATCCAGGACGGGGAGCAGATCTATGTGCCCGCAGTGGGGGAGGAACCTCCCGCACTCTTTGGAGGCCCGGCAGAACATCCGCACGCAGTTGGCAGCGGCCCGGAGCAAGCAACACAGGATGATTCCTTGGTAGATCTTAATACCGCTACCCAAGCACAACTTGAGACGTTGCCCGGGATTGGTCCCGCCCTTGCTAGCCGAATCATTGCGTGGCGGGAGACCAACGGCGGCTTTGCTCAAAAGTCCGACCTCATGAGTGTCTCGGGAATTGGCCCGGCAGTCATGGGGAACGTGCAAGACCTCATCACCGTGGATTAGGTGTGCTGGTTTATCGGGATCTACGTCTGATCCCGGTTGCGTTGTCGGCGTGGATACTTATCGCGATCTTGGTTGGGTCAGCCGCCCAGACAGTTTTCATCTGGGCGCTTGGCTTAGTATCCGCGGGCCTTGCCGTTCTTATGTTGGCCAACTTCCATGGTCGCAGGTGGTCTGCGAACGTAGTGTCTTACACCCAGAGCGCGGGACTGAGTGGGATTATCGTTGGTCTGATCCTCGGTGTACTTGCTGGACACCTCCTAGGGGTCCAGAATTCTTCAATTCCACAATTGGCCCGCGGTGAGCACCGGGTCCAAGTGATTGGCAAGGTTGTTTCGCAACCCAAAGCCGTGAACTCCAAACGCTTTGATAGTGGAGCTTACCGGTTTGTTTTGCGTGTGGAACGCGTGGTGGCCCGCGGTCAAATAACGTCAGCCAACGTGGATATCCAGCTCATGGTTGATGCCTTGGATCCGGTCGGATTACCTGCATACGGGGCGATCATTGCAGCCGCAGGAAACCTGAAACCAACAGAGCCCGGTCAGGCGCAGCATGCCCGGATGTTTGCGGAGCCCGGACTGCAAATCTTGACGGAGCCGCAGGGCCTCAACAGGGCTACCAATCACCTGCGAGCAGGTTTGATGCGTCGCACCGAACCCCTGTCTGCCCAGGCCCGCGGGCTGGTGCCGGGTGCGGGCATCGGGGATACCTCAGCCATGACCGAGGACCTTTCCCAGGCAATGAAAACCACGAGCCTGACCCACATTACTGCGGTCTCAGGGTCGCACTTTGCCATCATATTCATGGTGGTTTCTGCTAGCTTATGGTTTTGTCCTCGCTGGCTCCGTGCCATGTTGGTCGCCGTTTTCATGGTGGGATTTGTGGCGCTCGTACACCCTGAGCCTTCTGTCCAACGAGCCGCAGTGATGTGCGGAGTGATGGTGTTTGCCACGGTTCTGGGACGTCCCAGCGGGTCATTGACCTCATGGGCTGTTGCAGTGCTGGTTCTGCTGATTATTGACCCGTGGTTGGCGCGCCAATTTGGATTCGTCTTAAGCGTCTTGGCAACCGGGGGACTGATCGTTGGAACCGCACCAATTGCCAAATTGCTGCACAACGATCACCAACCTAGATGGTGGATGCCAAAGAAGCTGGCCCTCGTTTTGGCCGTGCCGGTCGCTGCCCAACTGGCCTGTGCCCCAATCCTAATTTTATTGGAACCACAGATCAGCATGTACTCGGTTCCCGCGAATCTAGCTGCAACCCCGGCCCTCGTACCCGCCACGTTGGGCGCGGTCGGGGCAACTTTAGTGGGGCCACTTTGGCCGTGGGCAGGTAACCTGATGGTCACAATCGCCAGTGGTGCTACCTGGTGGATTGCCAAGGTTGCATTTTTCTTTGCCGGGTTGCCCGGAGCTTCGATCCAATGGTGGCCCGGCTGGCTGGGAGTGATCATTCTGGCTGGAGTGACTGTCGCGGGGCTCGCACTGTTTTTTGCCCCGCCACGGCTGCCATCAGCCATGGCAAGATTCATGGTTGGGCGCTTGCCATTACGCTTGCAACAGCGCCTAGCGCAGCAACCGCTCCTGCTTTCCCAATTGGGAGGCCCGGTCAAGACCATTGGCGTTGTTATTGGCCTGCTAGCGACGTTGAATGTGGTGGCCTGGCTCAGGCCTCCTTGGCTTGCCCAACTGGGCGGCACTTCTCACTTTGGCGACCAATGGCAGGTGGCGTCCTGCGACGTTGGCCAGGGCGATGCACTGTTGGTCAACCTAGGTGGGGGACAGGCACTCATGATTGATACCGGTCCACCGGATGCCCCGGTGGCTCATTGTCTGCGGCAATTTGGCGTGGACACTATTGCGGTCCTCTTCCTCACCCACTTCCATGTCGATCACACCGGCGGGTTGCAGCAACTTCTGGCAACTACCAAGGTCCGCAGAGTCGTGGGGTCTCCCGTAATTGACGGAGGGGAGCAACAAGACCAGACCCGGAAGATCGAGTCGCTGCTGGACCGGGTGGGCCTACCCCTTGAGATGGGCAGCACCGCCATGACCGGTAGCCACGGACAGGTAACTTGGCAGGTTTTGGGGCCCACCGCACAACTGGTCGAGCGATTGTCCGCGCACGCAGTTCTTGGCGGCGAGGTGCAAAACGATTCCAGCCTGGTTCTCGATGTACAACTAGGGACCGAAACAACAATGCTCTTCCTAGGCGACCTTGAGATGACCGGTCAGCGGTCTCTCCTAGAGACGCTGTTGACCCGCGACAACCCAACCTATGACCTGGTGAAAGTAGCCCACCACGGATCACGAGTACAGGACCCGGCACTTGCCCGGCTACTGGCACCCGAGCTCGCGTTATTCTCCTTTGGTAAAGACAACTCTTACGGCCACCCCCACCAACAAACGGTTGAACTCTTCAGCCAAATCGGTGCCCGAGCATGGGACACCGCGCGCTGCGGGAGCTTTGGAGTCAATCACACTGCGGACGGTTGGTTTGTAGTTGCTGATTGTCCGTGAAAACCTAAGAGCATGTCAGCAACCAAAACTCCCCGCGGCTCCCAACTTGCTCGTGCCCTGACTTGGGACACTGCTAGCCTTGCCCCACTGGTGCTGATCCAAGGAAGTGAGGGGCTCCTCGTTGACCGAGCGCTTGATGCGCTTTCCACTCAAGCGCTCGCAGCTGACCCACAAACGGAGAAGACCGTTCTGACCGCTGCAGCGTACCAGGCGGGAATGCTCAGTTTCTTAACCAGCCCTTCCCTGTTTGGGGAACCCCGCCTCGTTGTCATTGACAACCTCGAGACCACGACCGATGCGCTTATTGCCGACATCATCGGGTATCTCGATGGCCCGGCCGCAGACGTGTGGCTGGTACTTGCGCACCGGGGAGGTGTGCGCGGCAAGAAGATGCTTGATGCCATTAAGAAGAGTAGTTTTCCCGTAGTACTCTGTGAGCCGATCAAGCGTGACACCGACAAAGTTACCTTTGCTGCGGCCGAGTTCAAACGTGCCGGGCGCCGAGCCACCGCGGGTGCCGTGCGTGCCCTGGTTGAGGCTTTAGGCTCGGACCTGAGAGAGCTGGGCGCGGCTTGTAATCAACTCATGGCTGATAACTCGGGGACCATTGACGAAAACCTGGTAGATAAGTACTACGGCGGACGGGTTGAGGCAACCGGTTTTAAAGTGGCCGATGCAGCGGTAGCCGGAAACTCTTCCGAGGCAATTCAGCTCTTGCGCCATGCACTGGCCACCGGTGCCGATCCGGTGCCAATCGTGGCTGCGCTTGCGATGAAGCTGCGCACGTTGGCCAAAGTAGCTGGGCTACGTTCCGGGCACTCAATGTCTGATTTGGGGATGCCATCGTGGCAAGCGGATCGTGCCCGCAAGGACCTCATGAACTGGACGCCGGACGGGTTGGCCATTGCGATTACCGCGGTAGCCGCGGCCGATGCCGAGGTTAAAGGCGCGGGAAGAGACCCGGTCTTTGCGGTAGAACGCGCTGTTTTGACGATCACCCGAGCCTGGGGAAAATAACTTTTCTTGTAAAACCACTTGACAGGGGCCCCATAGGTTCATAGGTTAGTTACATGACCAACTAACCAATGAGGTGGTGCGGTGTTTACAGACGACAAGCCTCTGTTTCAACAAGTTGCAGATCTGATCTGCAGCGACATCCTGCGCGGCACCTACGCCGAGGGGGATCAGGTGTCCTCGACCAACGATTTCGCTGCGTTCTACCGGATTAATCCGGCCACCGCGGGTAAGGGAATTAATCTCCTGGTAGACCAAGAGATTCTTTACAAAAAGCGGGGAATCGGCATGTTTGTGGCGCAAGGGGCACGAGAAAAACTGCTTGCAACTCAGCAGGGGGAATTTATGGAGAAGTACGTTGCCGAGTTTGTAACTCAGGCACGGGCCCTCGGGCTCAACCTAGAACGCGTCCAAGAGCTTATAGCAAAGGAGTACCGTGATGGAAACTCATAATGACAACTCGGTGGCAATCCGCGTCAACCAAGTCACGCGCACCTTTGGGGAAGTTAGCGCCCTCGGTGGGGTTAGCTTTAGCATTGCAAAAAACTCAATCTGCGGTCTTCTTGGAAGCAACGGTGCAGGCAAGACCACGCTTATGGCGCTCATTGCCGGCCACGACCGTCCAACGAGTGGTGAAGTAACCGTGCTTGGGCAGACCCCATTTGAATCCGCTGAGGTGGCAGCTGCAACATCGTTCATCAGGGACAACCAGCGCTTTCCGGATGACTACAAACTCAAGCATGTCCTGCGGATAGCCAAAGAGTTCCACGCTAACTGGGATGCAGAGTTTGCCAACCAGCTGGTGGCGGAGTTTCGCATTCCAGCCAAGACTCAGGTCAAGAAGTTTTCACGCGGTCAGCTTTCGGCGCTGTCAATCGTGATCGCAATGGCTGCACGTGCGCCCATTACCATCTTTGATGAGCCTTATTTGGGGCTGGATGTGGCTTCCCGTCACCGCTTCTATGAGCTGCTCATGCAAGACTATGCTGCTCACCCGCGCACCATCATTGTCTCAACTCACCTAGTGGGGGAGATGGAAGCGTTGTTTGACCACGCCGTGATCCTGGAGCTAGGCAAGGTTGTGCTCGACAGCCCCATTGAAGACCTCTCGGGTGTGGCCTATCGCGTCTCTGGGCGCACCGAAAACGTGCGGATGTTCACGGGGTCAAAGAACGTTCTATCGACCCGCGAACTTGGGGCCATGTCAGTTTCCGTGATTCAAGAACCTCTAAATGAGGGCGCCAAGGCACTGGCGGAACTTGATGGGCTGGTGATTGAGCCGGTCTCTTTGCAAGATCTTGTTGGGGCGCTAGGTTCCCAATCGGCTAGCGACAATAACAATGGAGTTGCAGCATGAACAACGCAGCCGCAGTGACCAAACTGCATTTCAACAAGCGCGAGCTTTCTCTCCTGGTTCCCGCATGCATTCTTCTGTTAGCCACGCTCATCTCGGTCATAGTTGCGCTGGCCCTGGGCAGGGCTGGCATGGACCCAAACTCTGCCAAGTATATTGAAGGTTTTCGAGGCAACACCGGAGTGATCTCAAGCATTGCGGGATTCTTGGTATACCTCGGAGTGCAAGCGGTAGCGACCACCTTTCCATTCGGAATGTCGCTCGGCACCACACGCAAGGCCTATACATTTGGCACGATCGGCTACTACCTAATCCAGTCAGGCTTTGTGGCTGCCGTAGGTCTTGTCTTGCTGGGGATCGAAAAGCTTACCGGGCACTGGTTTGTCCATGCGTACGTCATGGATAGCGTGCTCCTAGGGAACGGAAACCCCCTAAAACTGGTCGCCACCATCTTTGTGCTGACCTTCACCATGCTTAGTATTGGCGGGGTATTTGGAGCTGTGTTTGTAAAAGCCGGAGCCAAGGGGCCATTGTTCCTTGGGATCTCACTGGCCCTGCTCCTGGCCCTTGCGATTCTCTTCTCAGTCCCATACTTTTCCGCGCTCTTTGCCGGCCCGGTCATGCTTAAGCTGCTCGTCGCTGGGCTTGTTATTGCCCTAGTTGCAAACTGCGGTACCTACCTTGGTCTACGTACAGCCAGCGTTAGATAGTTCTGGCAACCAGTTATCTCAACCGTGAGATGCCGATGCCGTACTGACTTTCGTAAGTTGGTGCGGGATCGGCATTAGGTAACTCGAAAGCAAAAGCGCCGCCCCCGATACGGTGGGGCGGCGCTTTTGTGGTGAACCCGAAGGTTCAAATGCTAGAGAATACTAGAGAGCAGCTGCACTCTTGGCCAGGGCGGACTTGCGGTTCGCTGCCTGGTTGCGGTGTAGCACACCCTTTGTTACTGCCTGGTCAAGCTTGCGCGTAGCAGCGTTCAGGGCAGGAATTGCTTTTTCCTTGTCTCCGGAAGCAATCGCCTCGCGAGCGGCGCGGATGTATGTGCGCAGCTCGGACTTGACTGTCTTGTTCCGAAGGCGTGCCTTCTCGTTGGTACGGTTACGCTTGATCTGGGACTTGATGTTAGCCACGTTAGGACTCTCTTTTTTGTCGCCTTACGGCGATTGAACAGGTCGTTGAAGGCTCTTCCAACACCGGGACTGGGGTGGGGACCCGTGGTGAGGTGCTGGAGTGGTGTCCGCCGACCCGACGAACACACAGTTACAAAGTTTAGCAGGACAGCCAAGTACGCTCTAGTGCTTGGGTCCCGGCAATTGGTGTTGTGCCTTACTATTTGGGTTGAAATGGTGCCAGCGCAACGTGAATTTCCAGCGGATCTGGCGATTTTGTGCCTTGCAGTGGACTACAGTGCGCGAGTTACCGTTGCAAAGATCTTCGTGGGCATGATCGCTCCTTCGCGGCGCATGTGATGGGGGTGAATACGGATCACCCGGTCCAAGCGAATTTCACTGTCTCTACCCTGGGAATCCCACGGTCCTGAGCCAATGTCTAACCAGCGCGGCCCAGAGTTGTTGGTAGGGAGGCCCGCGGCGGTGTGGTCCTTGGAGGTGAGCATGAGCCCCAGCAGCCAAGGCCCATCGCTGCCCACGAGCAACACGGGCCGGTCCTTGCCTTGGGAATAGTCCTCTTCATAGGGGACCCAAGTCCACACAATTTCGCCGGGGTCCGGCTCACCATCGAGCTCAGGGGAATACTCGGGACTAACTCTTCCGATGTAGTCGCCCGGGTAATGCTTGGATAGTGCGGGGGACTTGCCGGTGGTCGCGGTATTGGAGTTGGTGCGGTTGGTAGTTTTAGTCTGTGGCAATGCAGACGGCTTGGGTTTGGAATTCTGAGTGCCCCGCTCGGTACTGCGCTTATTTGCCGATTGTTTAGCCGACGTTTTACCCGGATGATCTCCGGGCCTGCTAGCTTGCGAATTTTTGCTATCTGATTCTTTGAGCAACTCAAGGATAAATACGGCGATTTTCTTGACGGTTGCTACCCAATTAGTCTTAGCCACAACTGGAACTTTACCCCGTATGGCCAGTCTCATAAGCTAACGTGTCACCATGTTGGCCAGTTCATGAAAGAATGAACCCCGTGACTCACAAATCTTCCGCGCAACTTCTTGCCCGCATTAAGCCCGCCGCGACGGCTCCTGATCTGCTGCGCAACTTTTGCATCATTGCGCACATTGACCACGGTAAATCCACCTTGGCTGACCGGATGCTGCAGCTGACCGGTGTTGTTGACGATCGGGTCATGCGCGCGCAATTCCTTGATTCGATGGACATTGAGCGCGAGCGTGGAATCACGATCAAGTCTCAAGCGGTGCGTATGCCGTGGATTGTTGACGACACTCCTTACGCCCTGAACATGATTGACACTCCCGGACACGTGGACTTCACCTACGAGGTCTCACGTTCGTTGGCTGCGTGCGAAGGCGCTCTACTTCTGGTGGATGCGGCTCAGGGCATTGAGGCCCAGACGTTGGCAAACCTGTACCTAGCTATGGAAAATGATCTGACCATCATTCCAGTGCTGAACAAGATTGACTTGCCGGCCGCTCAGCCGGAGAAGTATGCGGAAGAGCTGGCCGGTCTGGTGGGTTGTGAACCCGAGGACGTCTTGTTGGTTTCCGGTAAGACCGGTGTTGGTGTTGAGCCGCTGCTGAACCGTATTGTTGAGCGCATTCCTGCTCCGGTCGGGGACGCGGATGCTCCAGCGCGTGCCATGATTTTTGACTCCGTGTATGACACATACCGCGGCGTAGTTACCTATGTGCGTGTAATTGACGGAAAGTTCACCCCGCGTGAGCGCTTGGTCATGATGTCCACCAAGACCCCTCATGAGCTCCTAGAGATTGGGGTGACCTCACCGGTTGCAACCCCGACCGAGGGCCTCGGAGTCGGTGAAGTGGGTTACCTGATCACCGGTGTGAAGGACGTACGTCAATCCAAGGTTGGTGACACGGTCACGAACCTAAGTAAGCCGGCAACTGAAGCCCTTGAGGGCTACTCCGAACCCAAGCCAATGGTGTTCTCCGGGTTGTACCCGATTGATGGTTCGGATTACCCGGTCTTGCGTGACGCTTTGGACCGTTTGAAGCTTAACGATGCCGCACTGATTTATGAGCCTGAGACCTCGGTTGCGTTGGGCTTTGGTTTCCGTGTTGGATACCTTGGTCTGCTGCACTTGGAGATTGTGCGCGAGCGCCTCGAACGCGAATTCAACTTGGACTTGATCTCGACCGCACCAAACGTTATTTACAACGTTCAGATGGACGACAAATCTTGGGTTGAGGTCACCAACCCGTCCGAGTTCCCGGGCGGTAAGATCCTTGATGTGCAAGAACCCGTTGCTAAAGCAACAATCTTGGCACCATCGGAGTACATTGGCGCGATCATGGAGTTGTGCCAAGAACGTCGCGGCGAACTGCAGGGCATGGATTACCTCTCCGCAGACCGCGTCGAGATGCGCTACATGCTGCCATTGGCCGAGATTGTGTTCGACTTCTTTGACGCACTTAAGTCACGCACCCGCGGTTACGCTTCGCTTGACTACGATGTGACTACATCGCAGTCAGCTGACCTGGTCAAGGTTGACGTACTGCTTCAGGGCGAGCGTGTGGATGCCTTCTCCGCGATTGTGCACAAGGACGCCGCGTACTCGTACGGACTGAAGATGTGTTCAAAACTGAAGGAACTCATCCCTAGGCAACAATTTGAGGTCCCCATTCAGGCCGCCATTGGTGCCCGGATCATTGCCCGTGAGAACATCAGGGCGATCCGTAAAGATGTTCTTGCTAAGTGCTACGGAGGAGACATCTCCCGTAAGCGCAAGCTGCTGGAAAAGCAGAAGGAAGGTAAGAAGCGTATGAAGACCATTGGTTCCGTTGAGGTGCCAAAGGAAGCGTTCATTAGCGCACTTACCTCGGAGCAGGGCGACTCCCGCAAGAAGTAGTTTGGGTTTAACCAATTTTTTCAGTGTAGGGAAGGTCTGTTCATGAGCCCAGCTTTGCCAGACGGCGAAGCGGCACCGCTTGATGGTGCCCTTCCAACGTGGGTTGCTAATGGCGCAGCGGACCGCGGTTTTGGAATCTACCTGCACGTACCGTTCTGCTCTGTGCGGTGCGGGTACTGCGATTTCAATACGTACACCGCCACCGAACTTGGCGGTGGCGCGAGCCAAGTGAATTACGCACGGACCGCAATCCTAGAAGTTGCATTGGCGGCCAAGGCAATGCACAATGCAGGTCTGCCGCAGCGCACCGTCAACACCGTATTCTTTGGTGGGGGCACGCCAACCATGCTGCCTGCCAAGGACCTGGTGTCCATGTTGGCCGCGGTCCAGGACACCTGGGGATTGACTCCCGGGGCCGAGGTCACCACGGAAGCAAACCCGGACTCCGTTACCCCGCAATACCTGCAAGAGCTGGCAGCTGCTGGGTTTACCCGGGTGAGCTTTGGGATGCAGTCGGCGGTGCCGCACGTCTTAGCAACGCTCGAGCGCACCCACGACCCGCGTTGTATTCCAGACGTTGTTCAGTGGGCCCGGGAGGCCGGACTCGACGTTTCGTTGGACCTCATTTATGGCACCCCGGGCGAATCGCTGGATGACTGGCGGCTCAGCCTGGAAACCGCAATTGCTACCGGAGTGGACCACGTCTCTGCCTATGCACTTGTAGTCGAACAGGGCACCAAGATGGCTGCCCAGGTGCGACGCGGCCAAATTGCTTTGCCCAGCGAAGATGACCAAGTTCAAAAGTACGAACTGGCAGAAGAACTATTGACCGCAGCCGGATTGGGATGGTATGAGGTTTCGAACTGGTCTCGAACCCCGGAAACCGCATGCCAACACAACCTCGCCTACTGGCGCGGTGACGACTGGTGGGGCATCGGCCCAGGGGCGCACTCCTACTTGGGTGGCCAACCAGATACCGATACGCAGGAACAGGCCGCCAGCGGTATGCGTTGGTGGAATGTGAAGCATCCAATCCGCTACGCTGCACTATTGGAAGCAGGGAATTCCCCGGCCGCAGGGCGGGAACGATTGACCGCCCAAGAAGCGGCCCTCGAACGGCTCATGCTGGGAATTCGGCTTCGCAAGGGGCTTTCGGTCGACGTTCTGAGCCCACAGGCTCGTACCCGGGTAGCAGGTCATATCGCTGCCGGACTTCTTGACGGAGGAGCGGCCGTGCGTGGGCTGCTGGTCTTGACGCTGAAGGGCCGCCTGCTTGCTGATACCGTGATTAGAGATCTGTCGGACTAATTTTTGATTCATTGATGGCTACCAAGAAAAAAACCAGCGCTCTTCAATTCGGAACCCAAGGCGTCTCTGTTAGCGCCAATGTGCCCAAGAAGTCTAAGAGCGTGCCCAAGAAATCCTCCGGACCCGGAGACCTACCCGAAGCCAAGAATGGCGCGGTTGCGAACCAAACCCTAAAACCGAAAGTGACTCGGCGGCCAAACCGAATCGCTGGTTTGGATACGTTACGGGCTTTAGCGGTTCTGCTGGTGATTGCCTACCACTTTTTCCCGCAGACTGTAGCCGGTGGATTCATCGGTGTTGATATCTTCTTTGTCATCTCCGGGTTCTTGATTACCTCGCTTTTATTGCGAGAGTATCAAGTGCACGGACGGGTCTCGCTGTCCGGATTTTGGTTCCGCCGGGCACGGCGACTGTTGCCAGCGTTGGGCCTCATGGTGCTGGTGTGCACCGCGGCCGCCGGGATTATTGGGCAGGACGCGGGCGTTGGACTGCCTGGACAGATTTTTGGCGCTGCCACCTTCTCAAGCAATTGGGTGTACGTCGTTCAAGGGGCAAGTTACTCGGCGTCGCTGACCCCCGCGCTATTTGCAAACTTGTGGTCGCTCGCGGTTGAGGAACAGTTCTACCTATTGTGGCCCTTGGTGGTCATAGCGGGGATGGGCTTTGGGGCCAAAAGAGTTGGAAATCGGGCGCTAGTTGCCGCAACCGTCCTTGTCGTGGTGGGCTCGGCTGGGCTCATGGCGGGCATGTTTGATCCACAAGTGGATCCTTCCCGGTTGTATTACGGAACCGATACCCACCTATTTGGCATCATGATCGGTGCCGTCTTGGCGATGGTACGCAGGCCCAACCTCGCGGGAGAATGGCCACGCTTGATCAAAAATTTCGGCGCGCAGGGATCGGACGGTAACCAGACACATCGCAAAAACACCTTGGTTTCCGTGACGGTCGCTTTGCTGAGCCTGATCATCATCGTGGGTGCTGCGGTGATCTTGGAATTTGATGCGGCACTTACCTACCGCGGCGGGCTGTTGCTCGTCAGTGTGGCTACGGCAACCCTCATTGCAGCGATCTTGAGCTTGCAAGAAATTGCGCCCCGATTCGAGAAAGCTCCGCTACGGTGGATTGGGCAGCGCTCATATGGCTTGTACCTGTGGCACTGGCCGGTCTTGATTCTGGTCACGTACCTGTTCTCCACCCGGAACGTGGGCACGAACGTGAGCATGTTGACTGCTGCGATAGCACTGGTAGTCATCACGGCAGCGAGTTGGCTCTCGTACAAGCACCTAGAATTACCCATTATGAGCCAGGGATTTAGGAGTTACGCTCGGCGGATCAAAGCCGTCCTGCAACGTTCTGCTGCTAAAGCTCCCAAGGCGCGGCTCAAACTAGGTGTGGTCCTAGGGGCCAGTGCCGTGCTCACAGTCCTGGGTGTAGTGGCCGTGATCGCTGTGACAACGAGTCCCCAAACATCGAGCATCGAACGCGAAATCGCAGCCGGTGAAGCCGCCTTGAATAACGGCTTTGACTGGGGTCAATTTGCGGATCTTGGCCCAAATATTGCGGCGCTGGCGGAGGCAAAACAAAAGGCCGAAGTCGAAGCAGAGGTAGCGGCACAGCGCCGCGAAGTTCCCGTGGGCGATGAAGTCACGATCATTGGTGACTCGGTCACCTTGGCGAGCGTCACCGGCTTGCAAGCGATCTTGCCAGGGGTAGTTATTGATGCCAAGACCTCACGCGGAATTGGTGAGGCCACCAAAATCATGTCGACTCTTGAAGCCAAGGGTGACCTGAAGGAGTTTGTTGTTATCTCCCTGGCAACAAACGGGTTGGTCACCGCTGACGATCTTTCCAAGATTGTGAAAGCGGCCGGTGAACGCGAGATTATCCTAGTGACTGCCCACGCTGAGCGGTCCTGGATCGCGGCAACAAATCAGGCACTTTTCGATGCCGCACAGCGTTACGACAACGTGGTAATTGCCGACTGGAACGAAGTTATAGCGGATCATCCTAAGGAACTTGCACGCGACGGGATTCACCCGGGTCAAAAGGGTGGTGAGCGTTACGCTCAAGAAATCATGCGGGCATTGGCGGAGTCTGTAGCTCCGCAGTAGCCCGGCTGGTGGTGAGAACTTCCAAAGTTTGCTTGCCCAGTTCCGGCGTTAAGCGCTTTAATTGGGTATGTTAGTGAGATAACAGGCACCGACGTCTGTTTCCGCGCTGAAGCAACTAGGGAGAAACTATGTCGAACCATGACGGCTCATTACCGCCGCAAGGTCCGCCCCCAAGCGAACCCAATCACCCAAATGGTGATCAGCAATCTGCGCAGCAGACCGGGGCTCAAGGGCAACCAAATCAAACCGGTCAAGCACCGTATCAGCAGTCGCCTTACGGTCCGGGGCAAACCCAGCAGCATTCACCGCAGCAGCCGGCCCCGCAAACCGGCTATGGCCAGCAACCATCTGCGCAGCAAGGCCAGATGCCGTATCAGCAGCCCGGTTACGGTCAACAAACTTCCGGGCAAGTCCCGCCGCAGCAGCCAGGCTATGCTCAGCAACCGCCCGCTCAGCAAGGCCAGATGCCATATCAGCAGCCCGGTTATGGTCAACCGCAGGGATACGTCCAGCAGCCTGGTTATGGCCAATCGCAGCAGCCCCAGGGCGCCGGGGTGGCTGGGGTCGATGTCTTCGAGGCAGTGAAGTATGGTTGGGCCCGATTCCAAAGGAATATGGGGCCCATCCTCCTTGGCATCTTTACCTACGTGGGCGTAGGGATCTTGCTGACAATCCTGCTTTCACTCATGCTCTTTGGCACCGCGGCCGGTGTTTCGAATAGCGGCGGTTTGGGCTTCTTTGGTGGCGCAGGCATCTTCATGATTATTTTGTTTTCAATCCTGATGATGGTTTTTGTATTCCTCGCCCAAGCGGGCCTCATCCACGCCATGTTGGAGATCACCAAGGGCAAGCAGATTGAATACAAGGACTTCTTTGTGTTCAAGAACATTGGCAACATCGTTTTGACAGCGGTTATTATCGGTGTCGCGGTTGGCCTTGTGTCCTGGACCGGAATCTTGAGTGCCGCGATTGCATTCTTCACCATGTACGCCATGCTGTTTGTCATTGATCAAGACATGGGCGCAATCGATGCGATCAAGGCAAGCGTCAAACTTGCCACCGAAAACGTCGGCACTACGCTGCTGTTGTACGTGGCGGTTGCTGTCTTGTCATTCATCGGTGCCTTGTTGCTGGGTATTGGAACCCTGGTAACGCTGCCCGTTAGCCTGATCGCGATGGCCTACGTGTTCCGCAAGCTGCAAAACCAAGAGCCTGCCTAGTCAGACTCGCGGGTAACCACAAGGTGGTCCGCTGCTAGAAAACGATGGTCCAGGTTGCGCGGATTGCCTGTGCAACCTGGACCATCATTTTTAACTGGAGGATCTCAAGTTTGGTGCCGCTGGACCTATGTCAGTCGACGGTGACAAAGTCGATGAGCTCTTCGACCCTGCCTAACAGCGAAGGCTCTAGGTCAGCGTAGTTGCGAACGGTTGACAGGATTTTCTTCCAACCCAATGCAATGTCTGTTTGGGTGCCGTTAGGCCACCCGAGATGCCGCAGAATGCCTAGTTTCCACTCGATTGAGCGGTCCACACTTGGCCACTGTTTGAGTCCTATGCGCTCGGGACGCACCGACTGCCAGACATCCACGTAGGGGTGTCCCACAATAAGTACACCCGACCGACCGTACTTAGCCATGATGGCATCGGTGATGCGTTGCTCCTTGGAATTTGGAACAAGGTGATCCACGAGCACGCCAACGCGGCGTTGGGTCGATGGACGGAACTCCTCCAGGGCAGCCTCGAGGTTGTCCACGCCCTCAAGATATTCCACCACTACGCCCTCAATGCGTAGGTCGTCTCCCCAGACCTTTTCAACCAACTCGGCGTCGTGGCGACCCTCAACCCAAATTCTCGATGCCCGCGCAACCCGCGCTTTGGCATCGGGAAGCGCTGTCGACCCGGACGCGGTCCGACCCGGGTTGCTGGGCGCAGCCTGGCGCACCACAGGGGTGAGAATGACCGGCTTGCCGTCAATCCAAAAACCGGGACCAAGGGGAAAAGTGCGCGTTTTGCCGCGGCGATCCTCGATCACCACGACGTGCATGCCACCGGATTTCTCGGTGCGCACCACGGCACCTACCCAACCGGTCATCACTTCCTCGACCACCAAGCCCCTCGCAGCCGGAACGGGAACTGAAACCACCTTTTTGGGGTGGTGGGGTGTGCTGCCGGCCAACACGTCGCGGCCATATCGATCATTGTTCACGCTAGGCACAGTACCGCGCACAACGCGCGCGTGGTGGAGCTGACACGTTGAGGTTGTGTGAATCACGGTCATTGGGACGCGAATGCGGGGTAACATTGGCACTCTGAAGTATTGAGTGCCAGCGCCAGGAAGGGTCTTTCATGCAAGCCGATCAGCGACGTCTTGATGTGTTGCGGGCGATCGTAGAAGACTTTGTCCGCACCAGGGAACCCGTAGGGTCAAAACTGATAGCTGAGCGCCACCAACTTGGTGTTTCGCCCGCAACTATCCGTAATGACATGGCAGCACTCGAAGAAGAAGGCCTGATCGCCCAGCCGCATACATCCGCCGGACGAGTCCCCACGGACCTTGGCTACCGGGTGTTCGTGGATAAACTTTCTAACGTTAAGCCGCTTACTACCGCGGAACGTAATGCGATTAAGGCATTCTTGGGCTCGGCCGTAGACGTTAATGACGTGGTTCACCGTGCGGGCCGATTGCTGGCCCAGCTGACCGGGCAAGTAGCCGTAGTGCAGTACCCCGCTTTGGGCGGCTCGATTGTGCAACACATTGAACTTGTCCAGCTGAACCCAAGTAAGCTCCTGCTCGTGGTCATCACCGACACGGGCCGGGTAGTGCAGCGTAACGTTGAACTGAGCGAACCTGTCGATCGTGATGGGGTGGCCCGAGTGCACGCGGCTCTCAACCAGATTGCAGCCAGGCGCCAACCTCGCCAAATCACCCAGGAATTACAACTGTTGGAACTGTCTCCAGTTGACGCGGAGCAGGGTCTGCTGACCGATTTAGCCCAGATGGTGCGCCAAGTACTTGCAGAAGAAGGTGAAGACCGCATTGTCTTGGCGGGAACCGCTAATCTGGCCCGCCTAGGTGTGGGGTTTGCGGATCTGCGTCCGGTCTTAGAAGCGCTAGAGGAGCAAGTAGTTTTGCTCAACTTGATTTCCCAAATGACAGAAGACAATCCCGGGGTAAGCGTGCGTATTGGGCGAGAAACCAACGCGGCTAACCTTATGGAGACGTCCGTTGTCACCACCGGATATGGATCCGGTGTGGAAACCCTTGGGGCGGTAGGGTCGCTAGGCCCCACGGGTATGGACTATGCGGGCACTATAGCCGCCGTTCATGCGGTTGCCCGGTACCTGTCTCAGACTTTGACTACGTAAGCCAATGCTCCGGAACATAACGGAGCTCGCAAACGTTAAGGCCCCAGAGTTAACATTATTTTTCTTAGGTTCTATTAGCAGAAGGTTTTTGAGTGAACGACTATTACGCCACCCTTGGTGTGGAGCGAGATGCCTCAACGGATCAAATCAAGAAGGCCTACCGCAAGTTAGCCCGAAACCTGCACCCGGATGTTGCCGGCCCAGAAGCTGAAGAGGAATTCAAGGACGTCCAACGTGCCTATGACGTGCTCTCAAACGCGGATAAGCGCCAGCAGTATGACCTAGGTTCAGACCCAACCGCCCCGGGTGGCGGAGGCGGCCAAGGTTTTGGTTTCCAAGACATCTTTGAAACCTTCTTCGGTGGCGGACAGCAGCAACGCGGCCCCATCCCGCGTGCGCGCCGGGGGCAAGATGCTCTGCTGCGCCTAGACGTTGAGTTGGCGGAAGCTGCTTTTGGAACCACCCGCGAACTGGAAGTTGAAACCGCGGTGGCCTGTGGCACCTGTAACGGTACCTGCTGCGCACCGGGCACCTCACCGGTAACCTGTGGCATTTGCCACGGTTCTGGAACCGTACAGCGAGTAGCACGTTCGTTCCTTGGCCAAGTGATGACTACGGCCCCGTGTGCGGCCTGCCAAGGCTTTGGAACAACCATTCCAAACCCTTGTGCAGAGTGTGCCGGGGATGGACGCGTGCGTTCGCAGCGCACAATCAAGGTTGAGATTCCTGCGGGCGTTGAAACCGGTGTGCGGATCAAGCTTAGTGGGCAGGGTGAGGTGGGCCCAGCCGGGGGACCGGCCGGTGACCTCTACTTTGAGATTCGGGAAAAGAAGCACCCCGTTTTTATCCGTGAGAACGATGACCTGCACTGCACGGTTGAGGTTCCTATGACTGCAGCCGCGATGGGTACGGTCTTGGAACTTGAAACCTTGGACGGGCCGCGCGAAGTAGACCTGGCACCCGGTACCCAACCGCACCAGATCATTACTCTGAAAGATCTTGGAGTAGGTCACCTACGGGGCAGCGGACGTGGCAGTTTGAACATCCACATTGAAGTCACTATCCCAACCGAGTTGGACGCCGAGCAAACCGAACTGCTGCGCCAATTTGCCGCACTACGCGGTGAGGAACGGGTTGCGGGCAAGGTCTCGGCAACTCATTCCGGCGTGTTCTCACGCCTGCGTGAGAAGTTTGCCGGTCGCTGATGAGTTCCCCGGTCTTCCTAGCAGAGTCCCATGACCTTGACGCCTATCAGGTCGGTGACACCTACGTTCTTGACGGGACCGAAGGTCGCCACGCCGGCGTAGTCCAGCGCCGCGGTCCGGGTGAACTGATTGACATTGTTGATGGTGGCGGTGCCAGGCTGGTTTGCAAAATCAGCACGGTCAATCAGTCGCACCTAGAACTTGAGGTGCTTGAAAAAATTCAAGAGGAATCTGACGGCATTGAGCTGGTATTGGTTCAAGCTCTTGCCAAGGGAGACCGGGACGAACTCGCCATCGAGGCAGCCACCGAAGTTGGTGTCGATGCCGTGGTTCCGTGGCAAGCTGACCGTTCGATCGTGATCTGGCGAGGACCGCGAGCGGTAAAGTCTTGGGTGCGCTGGCAGGCTACGGTCCGGGCAGCTACCAAACAGGCTCGCCGCGCAGCCCTGCCTGAGGTTGGGCAACCGGTCGATTCGAAACACCTGATCAAGATGATCGGGGAAGTCATTAGTCAAGGAGGAGTCGCACTCGTGTTGCACGAGGAAGCGACCACCCCGATTCGTGACTGCCACCTGCCTGAACTGGGCCCGAGTGATGCGGCACGCAAGGTGCTGTTCATTGTAGGGCCCGAGGGTGGGATGAGCGATTTTGAGGTGACCGCGTTCCAAGAGGCGGGGGCACAACTGGCCCGCTTGGGCCCCCACGTGCTACGGACGTCTACCGCAGGCCCTATTGGGATTGCGCTGATCAGTGAGAAGCTTGGCCGCTGGACGTAGACCTAGTGGCAAGCAGACCGTGCTGGGGCCGGTGGATAGGTGACAAAACGGTTACTGGACGGCAGGCTTACCATCGCAACAGGCAAAAACAGACTAATCTCAGGGGTATGAGCGAATCATCACAGCCCAGCGCTGCCCCACAAGTAAAGGACTGCATCTTCTGCCAGATTATGGTTGGCCAACTGCCATCGACCATCATCATGGAGTCAGAAAATGTTATTGCGTTTCGGGACATTAATCCCCAAGCGCCACTGCACGCCCTGGTAGTGCCGCGCCACCACTATGGTGATGTGGCGCAGGTTGCCGGTGCGGACCCCAAGTTACTAGCAGAAATGGTTTCCTTGGCTGACGAGGTAGCCTCTGAATTTGCGGACGGACAGTATCGTTTTATCTTTAACTCCGGCCCCAATGCGGGCCAGACGGTCTTTCACGTCCACGGCCACGTTCTTGGTGGTGCCCGGCTGGGCTGGAACCCGGCCTAACCATCCACGCAACACAGGCATCGTCAAGAGTGTTGGGGCGTTGCCGGGTGCCTTGGGGTTAGCAGTGTCGGTAGACTAGTTCTTATCAATTTTGACCGGGGAGCGATGACACCGTATATGACATCAAACAACATTCGAAGCGCATCTTATGTAAAGGATGTCGAACACCGAGTCGTTGTACCCGCTGATGTCTCCATGTCAATGCTGTTAGGCCCGGCTGACACGGTCCTGCGTGCAATCGAACTGGGGTTTGCAACGCTGCGAATTCATGTGCGCGGCTCCTCGATTACGCTGGTGGGGCCCGGGGGAGAAGTAGCGCTAGCCAGCCGGCTCATAGATGAGCTCATTGAGGTTGTGCAGGGCGGTACTACCTTGACATCGGACATTGTGACGCGGTCTATCAAGATGCTTGGCAATGCGACTCAGAGCCGTCCGTCCAAGGTATTTACCTTTGATATCTTAAGTTCAAAAGGCAAGTCGATCCGCCCCAAAACAGCGGGCCAAAAGCATTATGTCGATGCAATCGAAACTAATACCATCACGTTTGGAATTGGGCCAGCGGGAACCGGGAAAACCTACCTGGCCGTAGCCAAGGCGGTTCAGGCGCTCCAGAACAAGATGGTCCAACGTATTGTCTTGACCCGCCCTGCCGTTGAAGCCGGTGAGAACCTGGGGTTCTTGCCCGGGTCGCTTACGGAAAAGATTGACCCATACCTGCGACCGCTTTATGACAGCCTGCGGGACATGCTCGAACCCGACGTTACCGCTCGTCTGATTGACTCGGGAACCATTGAAGTTGCGCCACTTGCATATATGCGCGGGCGAACCCTGAACAATGCGTTCATTATTTTGGATGAGGCCCAAAATACGACTAAGGAACAGATGAAAATGTTCCTGACCCGGCTTGGAACCAGTTCCAAAATGGTGGTTACCGGGGACGTGACCCAAGTAGACCTGCCCGGTGGTAAGGTTTCTGGGCTTAAGACTATTGAAGATATTTTGACCGGTGTCGACGATATTGAATTTTGCCACCTCACCTCGAGCGACGTTGTGCGTCACTCGTTGGTGGCCCACATTATCGATGCCTATGAGCGCTGGGATGTTACGCCAGATTTGGGTAGCACCCCGGTGCGCAATTTTTCCCCAGCACGTGCCGTACCGGATGAGACACAAGAGAAAGGCTCGCACCTGTGAGCGTCGAAGTAAATAACGAAGCAGACTATGTGGTTGATGAGGCAGAATTTGCCGAGTTAGCGCGGTTTGTTTTTGAGGCCCTGCACGTCCACCCGGCCACGGAATTGTCTATTTTGTTTGTTGATACGGACACCATGAGCGATCTGCACGTGCAGTGGATGGACCTTGAAGGCCCAACCGACGTGCTGTCGTTCCCCATGGATGAACTGCGACCCGGACGTGAAGGGGACATCACCCCGGCCGGACTGCTGGGAGACATTGTCTTGTGCCCCGCCGTTGCAACCACTCAGGCCGCTACCGCTGGTCACTCAACTATTGAAGAACTGTTGTTGTTGACCACGCACGGAATCCTGCACCTTTTGGGATACGACCACGAGACTGCCGAGGAGGAGAAGGAGATGTTTGGGCTGCAGCGCAAACTTCTATTGACCTTCCTAGCTAATCGGTGAGCGACATGGACTCATTAGCAAATGCTCCGGTAGGAATCCTCGTACCCATTGCGGTCCTGGGAATCATCACCGCTGCCGTAGTGAGCGCGGGCGAGGCCGCGGTCCTGAAGGTCAGTAGATCAGCGGTAGGCGAGGTGAGCGAAGCAAAACCACACCTCGCTCAGCGGTTGCAGGCACTGACCCAAGACACTGCGGTTACCGCGACTGCCGCCGCGTTCGTGCGCGTGGTTGCAGAAATGATCGCGACCGCTTGCATCACGGTCAGTATCGCAACCGCATTCACGCCTTGGTGGTTGGTAGTGATTGTGGCGGCGCTTGTTAGCGCCCTCGTGGCACTAGTTTTGGTCCGGATTAGCCCGCGCACGTTGGGACGTACCTATCCGGCTCAGGTCTTGAGCCTCTTGAGC
Organism: Jonesiaceae bacterium BS-20; assembly: GCA_039995105.1. GTDB lineage: Bacteria > Actinomycetota > Actinomycetes > Actinomycetales > Cellulomonadaceae. The sequence continues at coordinate 1,879,400 of CP146203.1, read as the reverse complement.
GGCCCCATGGCGTTCTTCTTGGCCACATCCGGCTGGATCTCCCGGCTCGTGCACAAACCCCAAAAGGCCCGTGACACGGATGAGGAAGACGAACTGCGAGAACTGGTCGATCTTGTTGACGAGTCCGAGGTAATCGAGGATGAGGAACGCAATATGCTGCGTTCGGTGTTTGAGTTACATGAGACGTCCTTGCGTGAAATCATGGTCCCGCGCACCGATATGTTCACCCTTGAAGCAAACCTTCCCCTACGCAAAGCGCAGGAACTTTTTGTGCGCTCCGGGTTTTCGCGCCTTCCAGTAGTTGGTGACTCTGCCGATGAAGTTTTGGGTGTGCTGTTCTTTAAGGACACCGCCCGGGTCCTATTGAACTCGAGTGACCCTGACTCCAAACTGGTCATTGATGTCATGCGCCAAGTGACGTTTTTTCCCGAGTCCAAGCGTGTAGACGAGTTGCTCCGAGAAATGCAGACAACGGCCCAGCACATTGCGATGGCCGTGGACGAGTACGGTGGGGTAGCCGGATTGGTTACAATTGAGGACGTCATTGAAGAAATTGTTGGGGAACTGGTTGATGAGCATGACGTTGCCGCCCCGGAAATTGAACACCTAGGACCGGGGATTTACCGGGTCCCCGCGCGGTTAACCCTGGATGAACTGGGGGAGCTTTTTGACCGTGAGATTGATGACGAAGACGTAGATACCGTGGCCGGGCTTCTGGCGAAGGTATTGGGTAAGGTACCGATTTCCGGATCGAGTGCACAAACCCACAATCTAGAAATTACGGCAGATTCGTTTGCCGGCAGACGTAAACAACTGACGGCCGTTATTGTCTCAGATACGGCGCGTGCAAAGGCCAAGTCTGACAAACAGCAGGCGGCCACAGAACAAACTTCAAACCCCCAGGAGAACCCCGCGTGACTTCCCAAACTAAAGGCAACGCCCCAGAACACCGCTCAGGTTTTGCTTGCATGGTGGGCCGGCCGAATGCGGGCAAGTCGACCTTGACCAACGCCTTGGTGGGGCAAAAGATTGCGATCGCGTCGAGTAAGCCGCAAACTACTCGCCACACGATCCGTGGAATCGTGCACCGCCCGGATGCGCAGCTCATCCTCGTTGATACCCCGGGGCTGCACCGTCCACGGACGCTTTTGGGGGAGCGCCTCAACGATCTAGTACGGACCACACTGAGCGAAGTAGACGTTATTGTCTTCTGCTTGCCAGCCAACCAAAAAGTTGGTCCCGGTGACAAGTACATTGCGGCTGAACTTGCCAAGCTCAATGAGCGCCGTCGCAAGACTCCCGTTGTCGCGGTGGTGACTAAAGCGGATCTGGTAAGCCGTGAGGAATTGGCAAAGCACCTGTTGTCGGTTTCAGAGTTGGGCGACTGGGATGAAATTGTCCCGGTTTCAGCTACTGGTGGCTACCAGGTAGACACACTTAGTGACGTGCTGGTCACTTACTTGCCCCACGGTGTTGAGTTTTATCTTGATGGTGAGCTCACGGACGAACCGGAATCGGTCATGGTTGCGGAGCTCATCCGAGAGGCGGTCCTAGAAGGCGTGCGCGATGAACTGCCACACTCGCTGGCTGTGGTCGTGGATGAAATTACACCTCGGGAGAACTCTTCTAAGTCCAATCCACTCCTTGACGTGCGAGTTTCACTGTACGTTGAAAGGGACTCCCAAAAGGCCATCGTTATTGGTAAGGGCGGCTCGCGGCTGCGACAGGTGGGGACTGAGGCCCGTACTGAAATAGAGGCATTACTGGGTACACGTGTGTATCTTGATTTACGGGTAAAAGTTGCTAAAGACTGGCAGCGTGATCCTAAACTGCTCCAACGGTTTGGGTTCTAACTAACTTAACTGTCTGTGCAGCAACAACTGCGAGGCCGTGACCTGAATAAAACAGCAGGTACTAATCAGGTGCCCATGAGCGTTTGGAGTATGTAGATGACCGCATCGCCCAGTGAGATACAAGACGAATCGCCGCAAGCCAACAAAGGTGGGCTAGCGAAGGCGTTTTCGGGCATTCCAGATTCTGACTACGTTCGGGACGTTCTTGCGTTGGTACTGCTAGGGGCTTCCCTCAAGCTGCCGGTCACCGCAATCGCAAACCACCCGGTCGCGGCAAGCTCTCAAGCATTGTATGTTTTGGTGACGGCGGTCGCCGCATTGGCTCTGACGCTGCCATACCTGAGCCGCTTTGGGATCATGCCAAAGGGGTGGACGGTAGCTGCCACCCGATCACTGCGGATTGTGCTGGCGCTGCCATACCTCGGATACTTTCTGTGGCTATTGGTTGGCCCGCTGGTTACCGACGCCTCTACGTTGGGTGTTGGCTCCGCGTTTGCGATCGGTGGCGCCGGAGTCGCCCTTGCTGCGCAAGCACGCAGTAGCGAACTTGGTCCTATCGATCAGGACCGCTCGGCGAAGAACACCGCGGTTCTGGTCGCCACACTCTTGGTAACCGCCATGACGCTGACGTATGTTGCCTCCTTGGTGATGCCACTGCTGAAAGCCAAAGATTCGCCTGCATTCCCATACTTGGCGGTAATCATTGCGTTTGTAACCACTGCGGCCTTCATACTGTTGCCGGCAATCGCCGTGGTGCTCAAGAAGACTGCTGGTTGGCGGTCATACGTCATGGGCCTGGGTATTACCTTGGTTATCATCTGCTACTTTGGTGCTGACGGCACGGGACTACTGCCAACCATTGAAGCGTTTACCGCGCTTACCGAGTTCCCAGCAAACTCCCTGGCGCTGTTCCTACCACTAAGTTTCACCTTGGGCGTTGGGTCGTTCATTTTCCCTGCGCTTGCAGCAGTTGTGGCAGCCCCGGCATTTGATCGCGCGACGCTTCGCAACTCACCGCTCGAACAGCGTCTGGACCTAGCCGCGATTACGTTGCGGATGATCGCGCTAGTAGGCGGTGTTCTGATCTTGATTTCGGGTGCCTACCTGATTGAATTCAAGAATATTTCTACCACCCTTCCAAGCGGGAGCGCCCAAGCTACCGGACAAGTTATTACCATCTTGGTCCTGGGCGTTGTGATCGCAGGAGTCAGCCTCGGAGCCTTGCGCTCCTTTAATGCCAACCCCGCGGGCTCAAGAATTTCCATTGCGTTGGCACTGGGCGTCACCGCGTTGGCTGGCCTGATCATTATGAGCTCAGCTCCGATTTTTGGGGAGAAGATCCTCGTTGCAGGTCACCTCATCATCGTGTTGGGTCTACCAGCGATCGGCGCCTACGCCATCATTGGAAACAAAGACACGCAGACCTTCTTTGCCAATTACGCGGCACGGCGCCCGGCACCATCAACCGCATCGTACGAATGGGTGAACCCGCACGATGCCCACCCAACCGGGGTTGAGTTCAACGCAGTAGGAACCGGAGCCGTGCCGGTGACAAACCAGCCGTACTTTGGAAACCAGGCACAGGGATCGGCAGCAGGGCCGGCCCAAAACCAAGCACAGCAGGTGTTCCCACCCGCAACTGCTGCAGGCACAACTCAGCCACAGATGCAGGAAACTCAGACGTTCGCGCAGCCAAATCTGCAAGAGCCTGCCCAGGTTATCCAGCACGAGCCACAATCCGCGCAACTACAAAACGCTGTGCAACCACAAAACGCTGAGATGCAGCAGCCCGAACACCCCTCGGACGCTGCCCAGGGTGGTCACGCGGATGAAATCTCAACCCAGACGGTCTCGCGCACCGCGGTTGCAAAGCTCATGCAACAGCACGCTGCCGATGCCGGGGAGACTCAGGTCATTGCTCAGCCGCCCGTAGCCGCGCACGGATTCACCCGCGACATTGCGTTGGACCCATTGACCCCCGCGGTCGTACTCGCCAAGATTGCTGAAGTGGCTCCGGAACTGCGTCCCGCATTAGCGGAAAACCCAGCAACCTATGACGCGTTGCTGGTGTGGTTAGCGCAAATGAATGACCCCAACATTGATGCCGCTTTGCAGCGTCGGAATAATTAATCCAATGCGTGGGGCACGATCTGCCCCGTGCATTGTTGTGACCCAGAATCAATAAACCTGAAGGTAACTATGAATCCCCAAGACTTCACCCGTGATCAGGCGATAAACCCAAATACGCCGATTGAAGTATTGACTCAAATTGCGCAGACCCGTGCCGACTTGCTACCCGCTTTGGCCACAAACCCTGCCATCCCACAGGACATGGCAAACTGGCTGTCGAGCTTGAATAATCCTGAAATTGCCGCTGCTCTAGCCCACCGAGGCAGCATGCAGATGCCACCAGCGCCATCATTTGCGCAGGCTCCGGTGCCTCCGGCCCCACTTCAGCAGGGTGCTTATAACTTGCCATCCCAGCCACAAAGCACTCTTCAGAGTGATGCTTGGGCGACGGCGGGAACCACCGCAGTTGGCCGTAAAAAGTCCAAGCGTGGACTCCTTATCGGTGGAATTGTGGCTGCGGTTGCAGTTGTTGGTGGTGGAGCTTGGGCAGCTAATCATTTCCTGTTTGCCAAACTTGGTGGCGCTGAGTCCCCGCAGGCTGCAGTTGAGAAACTGATCCAGGGCTTTGAAGATCAAGACATGGTTTCCGTTTACGGTTCGATCTCCCCGGTCGAAACCGAGTGGATGTCTGCAAATGCGCAGACATTCACTAAGCACTTCGACGGTCAGTTGGATTTCTCCAAGGTCGGCGACGAGGGCACCAAGTTAGCTGAAGCGTTCTCGCTGACAAGCACCGACGTGACCTACGAGGTTGAAGACATCAATGATGACTTTGCCCGGGTAAAGATCGCCACCGGCGACTTCGTTCTTGATGCTGACCCCAAGCTCTTGTCCGATGCGGCAAACGGCCTGATTGATTCCCTTAAGGGAACGTATTTTGAAGAGTTGATTGTTGATTCGGGCGGAATCTTCCCAACCGATGCAGAAGTTGAGGAGGGCATTACCGACGGAATTGCTGAAACCTTCCCCGTTGAGTTCACCGCGCAGGATATGACCATTGACTTTGACTCCATTAGCCAGCTCCTTATGGCTGACCCAATGGTGCTTGGTATGGGAGGGGGCGACCTGCTTGACGGTTTGGAAGAGACCGACCCGGAGCCGCTGTACCTCGTGGTTTCGAAGGAAGGCGGCAACTGGTTTGTGAGCCCGACCTTGACCATCGCTGATATCCAGGCAAAGGTCATGGGCGCTCAAACCGATTATGACCGCATCAAGGAAGTAACCTATGCGGACACCCCGGAACAAGCCGGTGCAAACCTGGTAGCGGGAACCGCAAGAATGCTCACGGAGCTTGATACCTCCGGCTACTACCAGTACTTGGTCGAGGCGGAGCGTCGCAGCGCTATTGCAGTGCAAGAGTTGCCGTTTAGTGACTACGAGCTCGAGGAGTTCAAGGCACTTACCTCACAGATCAACATCTCAGAAGCAAAATTCTCCGTCGATAAGACCGAGGGCGACCGGGCGTACCTAAAACTCGACAGCCTAGCTATTTCAGGTGAAATTGAAGGCACGAGCGTTGCGGTCACGTTGGCTAGCGACTGCACCTCAATTTCTGCCGACGGTATGGACATGGACCTGTGCTTCCAAGACATTCCGGCAGCGCAGGAACTTGGCTTGGATAAGCTTCGCCTTGTTGCGGTCAAGGAAGATGGTGGCTGGGTTATTGGTGGTTCGGAATCTTCCATGGACGGGCTAGGAATCTTGGCATCTAACGCCTTGCGTCTAGCCAAGGAAGGTCACCTGACCGATTCCCAGTGGTGGATTGATAACTCAGGAGTTCTGCAGTCCTACTTGGGGCTGTAATCGCCTAAGTAGCGCTCAAATACAGCGTTCCATTTTGTAGCACGAACACCACGCGGTGGGAGTAACTTTTTACGAAGTTACTCCCACCGCGTGGTCGTTGGTTAGCAAATATCAAAATGCGTTGTACAGTAATGGGGTGCGAAACGTTTTCAAGGGCAACCTCCTCCTTCTGTGCCGCGACGGGGCTTAACAGCCGGTCTCCTGTCGCGGTGGTTGGTGTGCCGGCAATTGAAACCTCAAGGCACAAAAACTTTTAAGGAATAGAAAACGCGATGAACAACGCATCAACTTCCCCGCAGCAACCTTCTGGTATGCCAATTCACAAGTACTTGCCGTTTGATCAGCAGATCAAGGTTGATTTGCCAGACCGTACTTGGCCCAGCAACACCATTACCAAGGCCCCGCGCTGGTGCGCGGTAGACTTGCGTGACGGTAACCAAGCCCTGATTGAGCCAATGAACGCCGAGCGCAAGCTGCGGATGTTCCAGTTGCTGGTTGAGATGGGCTACAAGGAAATTGAGGTTGGATTTCCATCCGCCTCACAGACTGACTTTGACTTTGTCCGCCTCCTGATTGAAGACGGACACATCCCGGACGACGTCACCATCCAGGTTTTGACACAGTCCCGTGAGCACCTGATTGCCCGCACCTTTGAGTCCCTCAAGGGCTCCAAGCAGGCCATTGTGCACCTGTATAACTCGACCTCGATTCTGCAGCGTGAAGTTGTGTTCCGTAAGGACGAGGATGGGATTGTTGACATCGCGCTCGAGGGCGCAAAGCTGTGCAAGAAGTTTGAAGACACAATCCCCGAGACCAAGGTGTTCTACGAGTACTCGCCCGAGTCTTACACGGGAACCGAACTTGAGTTCGCACTGCGAATTTGCAATGAGGTCCTCGAGGTCTTTGAGCCAAGGCCGGACCGCAAGGTCATTTTGAACCTGCCAGCAACCGTTGAGATGGCTACACCAAACGTGTACGCGGACTCAATCGAGTGGATGAGCCGGAACCTGAACCACCGCGAAAACGTGATCATCTCGCTGCACCCGCACAACGACCGAGGCACTGCAGTAGCTGCTGCCGAGTTGGGGTACATGGCCGGCGCAGACCGGATCGAGGGTTGCCTGTTTGGTAACGGTGAGCGGACCGGAAACGTTGACTTGGTAACCCTGGGCATGAACTTGTTCAGCCAGGGAATTGACCCTGAGATCGACTTCTCCGACATTGACCACATCCGCCGCACCGTTGAGCACTGCAACCAGCTTGGCGTGGCAGAACGTCACCCCTATGCTGGCGACCTTGTCTTTACCGCCTTCTCCGGCTCCCACCAGGACGCCATCAAGAAGGGACTGGAGGACATGGCCAACAAAGCCCAAGCCGCTGGTAAGGAAATCGACGACCTGGTTTGGGGCGTCCCATACCTGCCAATCGACCCCAAGGACGTGGGCCGTTCCTATGAGGCCGTGATCCGGGTGAACTCCCAGTCCGGTAAGGGTGGTATTGCCTACCTGCTCAAGACCGAGCACTCCTTGGATCTGCCGCGCCGCCTGCAAATTGAGTTCTCCAAGGTGGTCCAGAACGTCACCGACACCGATGGTATTGAGGTCACCGGTGATGATATTTGGCGGATCTTTGTTGACGAGTACCTGCCAGCGCCAATCGGGCATGAACTCGAGCCATGGGGCCGGTTTGCGCTGAAGTCTACTAAGGCAAAGAGTTCCGAGGGCGAGCAGGACACCCTCAAGGTGGTCCTGAGCGACAATGGCGAGGAAATCCACCTGCAAGGAACCGGTAACGGGCCAATTGCGGCATTCATTAACGCGGTAGAAGGTTACGGCGTGGATGTTCAGGTACTCGACTACGCGGAGCACGCGTTGTCTGAGGGTGGGGATGCCTCTGCGGCAGCGTACGTTGAGTGTAAGGTCGGCAACGAGGTCCTGTACGGCGTGGGTATTGACCCGTCGATCACCACGGCGTCGCTCAAGGCAATCATCTCCGCTATCAACCGCACGGGCCGGATGTCGCACTGAACGCCAAGCGGTAAGTAGTACCCAAATTTGTGTGTTGCGGCCAGAAGCAGTGAAGTTTGCTGCTTCTGGCCGCTTTTATCTGTCCCATGGGGAAGAATGGTTCTATGCCGCTGTATCGAGATCAAGCCATTGTGCTGCGCACCCATAAGTTGGGGGAGGCAGACCGTATTATCACCCTGCTGACGCGCTCACGGGGTAAGGTCCGGGCGGTAGCAAAGGGTGTACGCAGGACGAGCTCTAAGTTTGGGGCGCGCCTTGAGCCGTTTATGCACATTGACGTGCAACTCAACGAGGGCCGTAACTTGGACATGGTTACCCAAGTGGAAACCGTGGGTGCCTACGCTAGGACCATCTGCCAGGACTACGCAAAATATACGTGTGGCTCGGCCATGCTGGAGACCGTTGACCGGTTGGTTGCGCAAGAACATGAGCCGATGCTCCCGCAGTTCCAGTTGCTTGCCGGAGGGCTGCGCACCCTCGCGGCACGTCAGCAGCCGGCTTCACTGATCTTAGATTCATACCTGTTGCGCGCTTTTGCGATAGCCGGGTACGCTCCGACCTTTACGCACTGTGCGCAGTGTGGACAGCCGGGGCCGCACCACTCATTTTCGGTTCCCCAAGGTGGCGCTGTGTGCCTCGATTGCCGCCAGCCCGGCGCCAACGCCCCAAGCGCCCAGACGTTTGAGTTGCTGGCCGCCCTGTTGGTGGGGGATTGGGCCACAGCCAACCAGACAGATCCGCGTACCCAAGCGGAGACGTCCAGTTTGATCACGGCGTTTAGTCAGTATCACTTGGAGCATTCGTTGCGGTCACTGAAGATGGTTGACCGGACGTAGCAGTAATTCTTTTTGATGCAGTGTTTCGTCTAGAGTTTTTGGAGCATCATGTCAGTTTCGGGTATTTCCAACGTGCGTGAGCCAATTCCCCCGTACCCGCACCCGAGTGGGGAGACTGCGCCGCAGATTGACAAGCAGTTTGTGCCCGAGCACGTGGCGATTGTCATGGACGGTAATGGCCGTTGGGCCAACCAACGCGGCTTGCCACGCACCGAGGGGCACAAGGCCGGAGAAGCGGCGCTGCTCGACGTCATGGCCGGGGCCATTGAGATTGGCGTCAAGCACGTTTCCGTATACGCATTTTCGACAGAGAACTGGAAGCGTTCACCCCAAGAGGTGCGGTTCCTCATGGGCTTCAACAAGGACGTATTGCGCCGCCGCCGGGACATAATGAACGACTGGGGGATCAGGGTGCGCTGGTCCGGGCGAACCCCAAAGCTTTGGAAGTCGGTTATTTCGGAGCTGCAGGTTGCCGAGGAACTAACCAAGGGCAATAGTTTGTGCACGCTCAATATGTGCGTCAACTACGGTGGCCAGGCAGAGATTGCCGATGCCACAGCCCAGATAGCCCGCGACGTTGCGGCCGGTAAACTCAACCCGGACAAGATCACGGAAAAGACGGTTGCTAAGTACCTGCAGCACCCGGATCTACCGCCGGTGGACCTGTTCTTGCGGACGTCCGGCGAGCAGCGGTTTTCCAACTTTTTACTCTGGCAATCCGCGTACGCAGAGATGGTCTTCCTCGATGATCTGTGGCCGGACTGCGACCGGCGCACGCTGTGGCGTGCCGTTGAGGAGTATGCCAGCCGGGACCGTCGCTACGGCGGGGCCGTAGACAAACCAAAGCAGTAAGATCACAAGCTAGCGCCAGCAATGGCCTGCTTCCATAAGTTGTCATCGCGCAGCGTTGCCGTGGCAACTATAAGGGACTGCGGGCCGGGACGGTCTAGATACGTCTCCTGTAGGGGAAGCACAATGACTTCGTTGACCCCTTGTGCCTCGAGGTTTTCGAGCCGGTCCACCATCTTGCCATTCTTGGCAAAATACTCAGGCATGAAAAACTCTTCGTAGCACTGAGTCCTTACCTGAGTCTTCCACTCGCGGTGGATTTGGTGGTCAAATCCGTACGTGCCGTGGGTGCTACGCCATGACTCCGGCGCGGTAATCGCGTGTGGGTCGTGCGCGATCTCGGTGGCCCATAGTTCGAGCCAATCTTGCTCCAGCCACTTACGGTCTGGGCGGCTAGCCGTTCCGAGTGGCGGGGCGGGGTAGACCTTGGGCATCTCAGGCAGAACGTCGAGTTCCCACACATGGCGTAGATATAGCAACTCAACGAGATTTGATGGAATCTCCATAGCGACCATATCTCAGACTATCAATAGGGCCACCGCCAAGGCGAGAGACTACTTTCTGGCGGTTAGAAGCGTCACTATTTGCTGACTTCGGCCAACTTCATCAAAGTTTCCACTTGACTGGGATACCCCGTGGGGGTATCGTTATGCATATACCAATACCCCCTATGGGTATCAGATTGAGAGTTTTCAAGGAGATACAGATGAACAAGACCGAGTACCAGGTAACCGGAATGACCTGTGGCAGCTGTGAACTAAACGTTAAGGACGAGCTGGAAGAGATTGCCGGAATCCAACAGATCGAGGTAAGTGCCAAGACCGGCAAGCTTGTAGTGACGGGACCAGCAGAAATCGATGACGCTCAGATTTTGGCGGCAGTGGCTGAGGCCGGTTACACGGCGGTGCGCACAGCGTGAGCGCCGGAGTTCGCCTAGGCCTATTTGGGCTCGCAGTCGTGGTCGCATTTGTCGCGGCCTACTTAATTGCGGGAGCGGTTGTGCCGCAGAGCGCATTAGAGGGATGGGCGCTCAGTAACTGAGTGACAGTCCCACAGTGACCCTTGGGGTCATCGGTTTCTTAGAGAATTAGTGAAGGGATTTAGACGTGAGTACATCTGCACCCTCGAGTGTGACCACCGGAATCGAGTTAACAATTGGTGGTATGACCTGTGCCTCGTGTGCAATGCGGGTTGAGAAGAAGCTGAACAAGCTCGAGGGTGTGACTGCCACCGTCAACTACGCAACGGAAAAGGCTAGGGTCACGGTGCCGCAGGGCTATGACTCGGCGCTTCTCATCGCGGAGGTTGAAAAGACCGGGTACACAGCCGTTCTGCCCGCCCCCAAGGGAACCAAGAAAGACCAGGGTGCGGACAACGGTGATCAGGCAGAAGACCGGGAACTCATTTCCCTGCGTCAGCGGCTGATTGGCTCGATCGTCCTGAGCGTTCCGGTCATTGCAATGGCGATGGTCCCGGCTTGGCAGTTCACGTACTGGCAGTGGGCATCTCTGGCTCTTACCGCACCGGTTATTGTGTGGGGTGCCTGGCCGTTTCACAAGGCTGCATGGGCCAATCTCAAGCAGGGGGCGGCCACCATGGATACCCTCATCTCGATGGGAACCTCGGCAGCGTTCCTATGGTCCCTGTACGCATTATTCTTGGGGACCGCTGGTGAACCCGGTATGACTCACCCGTTCACATTCTCACTGGCGCCCTCAGATGGTGCCGGAAATATCTACCTTGAGGTAGGTGCCGGTGTCACCATGTTTATCCTGGCTGGGCGGTACTTTGAGAAACGATCCAAAAAGCAGGCTGGCGCGGCACTACGGGCACTCTTGGAACTTGGTGCCAAAGAAGTTTCGGTATTAAAGGACGGTGTAGAAACATCGATCCCAATTGAAGACCTTGCAGTTGGTGACCTATTCTTGGTGCGTCCGGGAGAAAAAATTGCAACCGATGGAGTCGTTGTCTCTGGCACATCCGCGGTTGATGCCTCGATGCTCACCGGTGAATCGGTTCCCGTAGAGGTCGCTCAAGGTGACGCCGTTACCGGCGCAACCACAAACGTCGGGGGCCGCCTCGAAGTTCGCGCGACCCGTATTGGAAGCGACACTCAACTGGCTCAGATGGCCCAAATGGTTGAGGACGCCCAAACGGGCAAGGCAGAGGTCCAGCGCCTAGCTGACAAGATCTCCGGTGTGTTTGTGCCGATTGCAATCCTCATTGCGGTTATCGCTTTGGGTGGTTGGCTCGGTGCCGGGTTCCCGGTATCCGCTGCGTTTACAGCGGCAGTGGCAGTGCTCGTGATTGCGTGCCCTTGTGCTCTTGGTCTGGCAACCCCTACGGCATTGCTGGTAGGAACCGGCCGTGGCGCAAATGGGAATTCTGATTAAGGGTCCTGAGATTCTGGAGTCCACCCGCAAGGTAGACACCGTTGTTTTGGACAAGACCGGCACAGTAACGACAGGCAAGATGACCCTGGTTGATGTGTTCCTTGAAGAAGGTACTGGCCGTGCTGAGCTCCTGCGGTTGGCCGGTGCGCTAGAGGATGCCTCCGAGCCCCCAATTGCCCAGGCAATCGCTAAGGCTGCAACCCAAGAGGTAGGCACCCTGTCCACACCAGAAAGCTTTGAAAACGTTGTTGGCCAAGGTGTCCAGGGAATCGTCGACGGCCATGCAGTCTTGGTAGGCCGGGAATCCCTGCTAGCCGAGTGGTCGCAGTACCTCAGTGCGGAACTGAGCGCAATTAAGGCCCAAGCCGAAGGCGAAGGTAAAACCGTTGTGGCCGTTGGCTGGGACGGACTTGCCCGAGGCCTCCTAGTAGTGGCAGACACGGTTAAGGACACCAGTGCGCAAGCGATTGCGCAGTTTAAGGCGATTGGCCTTACCCCAATCCTGTTGACCGGAGATAACGAGGCGGTCGCCAAGCACATTGCGGCCCAGGTAGGGATTGATCAGGTAATTGCAGAGGTCTTGCCTAGGGACAAGGTTGACGTCGTGGCCAGGCTCCAAAGCGAAGGCAAGACCGTGGCGATGATCGGCGATGGCGTTAATGATGCCCCTGCTCTGGCCCAAGCAGACTTGGGTATGGCGATGGGTACGGGTGCTGACGTTGCTATCGAAGCCTCCGACATCACTTTGGTACGCGGTGACCTGCGCAGTGCGGTGGACGCTATTCGCTTGTCCCGCAAGACACTTGGCACCATCAAGACCAACCTGTTCTGGGCGTTTGCCTACAACACCGCAGCAATTCCGGTTGCTGCCCTGGGCATGCTCAACCCAATGTTGGCGGGAGCAGCAATGGCATTCTCAAGCGTCTTTGTAGTTGGCAATAGCCTACGACTACGCGGATTCAAGAGCATTACTAAGTAGGAACCGGCTCCACATGCGCCGCCAACATGGCGTAGTTGAGCCTGATCAGTAGTTACTGATGCCCAAAGGGCTGCAGCCTCACTTGATGTGCTGCAGACCTTTGGGCTTAAGCCAAATAGAACACGAAATTGAAAGTATGATGACACCATGGAACACACGTTAGAAGCACCTGAGGCGGCCCAAGAAGAACACGCTGGCCACGGTTACATGAGCGACAAGGCAAAGTACTTAGCTCGCCTCAAGCGCATTGAAGGACAGGCCCGCGGCATCCACCGCATGGTCGATGAAGAAAAGTACTGCATTGACATCCTCACCCAGATCTCGGCCATTACCAAGGCATTGCAGGGTGTTGGGCTGGGACTGCTAGACGACCACCTCGAGCACTGTGTCGTTGACGCGGCCAAGCAGGGCGGCCAAGAGGCAGAGGACAAGCTGAAAGAGGCATCGGAAGCGATCGCTCGACTCGTGCGCTCGTAATCGGTTCCCGTTACGCCCGCACCTGCGGGCGTAATTCATTTGGGAGCTGCCAGGTGCCTGGGAGTTCCGAGGGGACCAAGACCGGCTGAGTAGCTATGCGGCCTTGGTGCGGCGCTGCTTGCGAACGAGCATGATCACGGCGGTTGCTAGACCCATTCCCAAGACAATGAGAACAGAGATGCCCCAAGGGGAACCGGCGGCGACCTTGAGCATGCCAACCCAAGCGGCCCAGCCAATAGTGGCGTAGATAATGCCGTGGATTGAGCAACCAATGATCAGGGCGGGCAAGTAGATGGGGTATTTCATCTGAGTGAGACCCGCCCCGGTGTTCACAACGGTCTTAGTGCCGGGAGCAAAGAAGCTAAAGATAACGGCGAGCGGGCCCCAACGGTGAATGAGGGCCACGCCCTTGTTCGCGTTGTCACCGGACATGAATACCTGCATGCGTGCCATGAACTTTGATGATGGCTTGATCTTCTTGCTGGCCTGCCGGGCGATCACTCGGGCCACCCAATAAATAACGGTGTTGCGGATGAACGCAATGCCAAAGAAAATGACAAACAGGCGGACCAGGGTGGGGTCAAGATCAAAGGGCATTAGGGCCTCGCGCATTGGCCGCAGGTGCCAAAGAGTTCGATAGTGTGGTCGATTTTGGTAAAGCCGTGTGACTGTCCAATATGCTCGGCCCACGTTTCAATCGTTGGGCCATCAATCTCCACGGTCTTACCGCATGAGCGGCAAACCAAGTGGTGGTGATGCTCAACCCGCTCGCATTGACGGTACAGCATCTCACCCTCGGCGTCACGGAGCGTATCAAGATCACCGGCATCGGCAAGGTTTTGCAGCGTGCGGTAAACCGTAGCGAGCCCCGTAGTCTCACCGCGTTCTCGCAGCAGCTCATGGAGTTGCTGCGCGCTCTTGAAGTCCTTGACGGAATCAAGCAGATCGGCAATAGCGGCGCGCTGGCGCGTCATACGTTGCACTCAAACTCCTTTAACCATGGCCGAGTCAGCCGCGACGGTGGGTGGATGCGGATCGGCAGAGCCGGGCCGGGCCTTCTGAATCACGCTCCGGGTAATGGCAACCAGGGTGTAGGCCACAACCGCCACCATTACGATTGTGGCACCGGGGGACAGCGGGTACCAGTAGGTAATGGACAAACCCACTAGGGAAACGGTCACACCGGTGAACATGGCGACCGTCATGGTCCGCCTAAACGACATGGTAACCAACTGGGCAACAGCGACGGGCAGAATCATGATAGCGGAGACCAATAAGAGCCCAACCACGCGCATGGCAACCGTGACAGTGAGTGCTGCAATGACGGCAATAACCATGTTGGCCGCCCGCACCGGGAGACCCGATGCCCGCGCGAACTCCTCATCATGGGAGACCGCAAAGAGTAGCCCGCGCATGCCAAAGCCCACCAGCAAGATAACCAGACCCAAGCCCGCAATGAGCAGCAGGTCTAGTTGGGAAACTGTTGAAATAGAACCAAACAGGTAGCCCATGAGGTTGGCATTAGTTCCGCCGGCAATGCCAATGAGGACCACGCCTCCAGCAATTCCCGCGTAGAACATCAAGGCTAGGGCAATATCACCGTTGGTGCGGCCGCGCTCGCGGACAAATTCGATTGCAACGGCGCCAATAATGGCGGTGATCACGGCTCCGGGAATGGCCAGTGCATCGCGTTCGACCAAGCCCATCGCCGCTCCGACAATCCAGCCGAGGGCCACTCCGGTCAGCGCCACGTGGCCAATGCCGTCTCCCAGGAGGGATAGCTTGCGCTGGACTAGGTAGGTGCCCATCACGGGGGCGACCAATCCAACAATGACTGCGGCAATGATTGAGCGCTGCATGAGAGGGTCGGTCAGGAACCCAATAATCTCGTTGAAAACTGTCATCCCTCAAAGCCCGTCTCTGAAATTAGTGGGGAATGTTCCGGCACAAAACCCGTGTGCGGGTGAACATGGTCATGACCGCCGTGGTCTGGATGCTGGGTAGCGGTGACGGGAGCGTCATGGCAGATCACTCCGTCTTCCAAGGTCACGCAGCGGGTGATGAGGGGTCTGAACTCACCAAGGCCGTGCAGGACTATCACGATTGTAAGACCGCGGGTGGCGAGATCCTGGAGGGTTTTTGCAAAAGCCTTTTGAGACTTCTGATCAACCCCGGAGACCGGCTCATCGAGAACAAGGAGGTCGGGCTCGCGCACGAGGGCGCGAGCAATTAGTACGCGCTGTTGCTGTCCGCCGGAAAGCACGGACATGGGGGAGTTTGCCCGGTGGGCAAGTCCCACCTGCTCGAGGGCCAGTTTGGATAACGCCTTGTGATTACGTGGCAGCCGCAGCTTTTTGCCAAACAGCAGCCCAGTGGAAACCACTTCGAGGGCGGTTGAATTGATCCCGGAGTTGACACCTACACGCTGAGGTACGTAGCCGATCCTGCCCCAGGGAGCTTTGGGATCAACCGGTTGCCCGTAAAGCGCGACCTCACCTGAGGACGCCGGGATAATGCCGGTTAACGTCCGTACCAGGGTAGATTTTCCGGAACCATTGGCGCCCTGAAGAGCAACAACCTCTCCGTCGTGGATGTCAATGTCAATGCCGCGCAAAATATGGCTGGCACCGAGCGTCACGTGTAACCCACGAGCGCTCAAGGCAATGCCGGGTTTGCCGGCCGGGTTAATGGCGGTTGCAGTTGAAGTGAGCGAGCTTGAGGTCATGAGCATTGCATTCCGGTGCGCAGGGCATCAAGGTTTGATTCCATGATGGTGAAGTATGAGGTGTCAGGCTCGGTCAAACCCTCAATGGGATCTAGCACCTCGGTAGAGATGCCGAGGTCTCCGGCAAGCGTCTGGGCAACCTTGGGGCTGACCAGGGTTTCAAAGAAAATGGTGTTGATCCCAAGTTCACCTATAGTTGCGGCAACATTCTTGAGTTTTGCAGGGCTGGGCTCAGCCTCCGGGTCAACCCCAATGATGGCGATCTGGTCAAAGTCGTAACGTTGTGCGGGGTACCCAAAAGCGGCGTGAGTCAGGACAATTGACCGCGTCTTGCAGGTAGCCAATCCGTCAGAATAGTCTTGATCGAGATGCTCCAGACTCAGCTGGAGTTGCTCCAGATTTGCTGCATACTCGGTCGCACCAGCAGGGTCTAAAGTGCTAAGTTCTTCGGCTACCTCGCCTGCGTAGGACGACAAGAGTTCCGGATCCAACCAGAAGTGCGGATCGTTGGGGCCGTGGTCGTGGTCGTCTTCGCCGCCTTCCTCGTCCGCGTGGGAGTGCTCGGGGTCGAGCGCAAGCGTTGCTAGATGAGCCGAGTCAATAACGTTCTTGGGATCGCGGGCCCTAACTGCTTCATCAACGGCGGGCTGAAAAGCAGTCTGAAAGAGGACTAGGTCAGCTTCCCCGATCTTGCGGGTGTGTGCCGGTGCCAGTTCTAGGTCGTGTGGCTCTGCCCCGGCGGGAGTCAGCGTCGTAACGGATACGCGCTCACCGCCTATGTGCTCGGCAACGAAGGCTAACGGATAAAAGGCGGCAAGTACCTGGACCTGGTCTGAGCCGGTGGCCTGCGTTTGGGGACTGCAAGCAACCGTTGTGACCAGGAGAGCAGTAGCGGTCAAGGCGGCGAATAAGTTTTTGTTCTTGCGGGTAACGAACATGAGATCCATTATCAATTAGGAATTGGGTGTATGTCAAAATGATCTGCTTCACCATTCCAATCGGTCTATTCGAGGATCAGGTCAACCTCCGGGAGTTTCTTGCCCCAGGGCAGAATTCCGTTAGTACCTTTACCGGTCACGGAGATAGTAATGGGGCGGCCCGTGACGGACATGGGGAGTTCAAAGGTGTGAGTTATTGGCGACAGGTCGGCTGTGCACGCGGTTGCCCCGGGTTCCTTGAAGTGGACCTCAATGCCATCTTCGCCGTTGGCTTTGAACGACGTTGCCGCAAACTGGCAACTTGAACTGCCCCAAGTCACAATCGCAAAGGTCTTGCCCTCTTCGATCCAGCCCACAATTGGCTCAGCAAACCAACCGTCGGGAGTCAGGTGGTCGTTTCTGCCCTCATCGTAAGTGGCGAAGGCGGGTTCAGTTGGAAATCCGGCTGTCGTGGAAATCAGTCCCGAACTTGTACTGCATCCGCCTAGAACGGCTCCGCATCCAAGCGCCAGGATCGTGTTGGTTAGGTACCCCATTTTGCCCTCCTTGACCTGGTGAGTTCCTCTACTTACCTCATATTATCCAGCAGTAGGCAAGGAGAGGAGCACGGAGTAAGGGTGGAAGTGGGACCACTGCCGGATATTAATCGCAGGTCGGGTAACATTAGGGGGTTGCCCTCCGTCTTGAAGGTGGTGGGCCCCAGCCCCACGAGCCACGTGCGGGCACCGGTTGATCTAATGGAGTGATCATTTTGGCCTCAAAGGCTTCCCGTTTAGACGCAGTTATTTCCCTCGCAAAGCGCCGCGGCTTTGTGTTCCAGTCCGGTGAGATCTACGGAGGTTCACGCTCCGCGTGGGACTACGGACCACTGGGTGCGGAGCTGAAGGAAAACATCAAGCGCCAGTGGTGGCAAACCATGGTGCGCGGGCGCGAGGACGTTGTTGGAATTGACTCCGCCGTCATCTTGCCACGCAAGGTTTGGGAAGCATCGGGCCACGTTGAGGTCTTCACCGACCCACTGGTCGAGTGCCTCAGCTGCCACAAGCGCTACCGTGCAGACACCCTGCAGGAAGAGTTTGAGAACAAGAAGGGCCGCGAAGCCACCGGCATGGAAGAAATTGTCTGTGCCGCCTGTGGTACCCGTGGCGAGTGGACTGAGCCGCAAAACTTCTCCGGCCTGCTCAAGACCTACCTCGGTGCCGTGGACAACGAAGAGGGCATGCACTACCTGCGCCCGGAGACCGCCCAGGGTATCTTTGTAAACTTTGCCAACGTCCAGGGCACCTCCCGGATGAAGCCCCCATTTGGTATTGGCCAGATTGGTAAGTCCTTCCGTAACGAGATCACGCCCGGAAACTTCATCTTCCGTACCCGTGAGTTCGAGCAGATGGAACTGCAGTACTTTGTGAAGCCGGGCAGCGACGAAGAGTGGCACCAGCACTGGATCGACGCTCGCATGGCCTGGTACCAGGATCTAGGCATTTCCGCGGAGAACCTGCGCGAGTACGAGCACCCACAAGAAAAGTTGTCCCACTACGCCAAGCGCACCGTGGACATTGAGTACAAGTTTGGTTTCCAGGGTGGGGACTGGGGCGAGCTCGAGGGCATTGCAAACCGCACGGACTACGACCTCAAGACCCACACAGAGAAGTCCGGTAAGGACCTGTCCTACTTTGATCAGGCCGCGGGCGAGCGTTACTTCCCGTACGTGATTGAGCCTTCTGCCGGTCTAACCCGCTCGGTTATGGCCTTCTTGGTTGAGGCTTACCACGAGGACGAGGCTCCAAACACCAAGGGCGGAGTAGACAAGCGCACCGTGCTGCGGTTGGACCCACGCTTGGCTCCGGTTAAGGCCGCGGTTCTGCCGCTATCCCGAAACGCGGACCTGTCGCCAAAGGCGAAGGCTCTTGCCGCCGAGCTGCGTAAGTCATGGAACATTGAGTTTGACGATGCCGGAGCCATTGGCCGCCGTTACCGTCGCCAGGATGAGATTGGTACGCCGTTCTGCATCACCGTGGACTTCGACACCCTCGAGGACAACGCAGTGACCATCCGTCACCGTGACTCGATGGAGCAGGAGCGCGTTGCGCTCGACCAGGTGCCAGCGTTCTTGGCTGCCCGCCTCATCGGAGCGTAACTTACCGAGTTCGAAGTCTTGCGCGGTTAGCGCTTTGCTTGAGCCATACGCGGCCGATGCCTTCCCCCACTTTGGTGGGGAAGGCATCGGCCGTTTTGGTAAATTCTTCTTGACTGGTACCTAACGTAAAAGTGGAACCTCGGTGAAGATGGCTCCGCCATGTTCATTTCAAGTTTTGCTCCGCCGACCAGCATGTTAACGTCTCTTTAGCGGAAACAACCGCGTCCAGGCGCTTGAGCGCATAAGAGGAAGATTCGTAACATGAAGAAAACCACTCTTTTTGGTGCCGCCGCTGTGGCACTGCTGTTCCTATCCGCCTGCTCCGGTGGCAGTGCGGCGAACGGGGCCGAAGTGACCGTGGAAATCTCCGAAGCGTCCATGGACGCCGATATCGGTGGCGATATTGGCGAGCAGGGCTTTAACTCCGAGGTTAAGGATGGCGTAGTCATCTTGGACACCGCGGGTTCCAGTACTTGCCCTCCTACGATTGCCAGCGGAACCTATGCCGATGGTGTACTCAAGCTCGAACGCGAGAAGTACGAGCCTACCCAGCCATGCACCATGGACTACCGCACGTTCCGCCAGGAAATTTCCCTGTCTGACGGTGCCAAGTTCCCTGACGACGTCAAGGTTGAGGTTGCCGCGCAGGTAATTGAGTAAATACTGCAGTAAATCTTGCGTCTTGAGCGGCGGGAACGTGACGGGAACAACGTCACGCCCGCCGCTCAAAGATGAAACAATGTCCTTGTGGAAACTCTTGTAAAACCTCAGACAACCCCCGTATTGCCGCCGCTAAAAATTGGCCGCCACGTGATTGAAACTCCCGTGGTGCTGGCTCCCATGGCGGGCGTAACAAATACGGCATTCCGCCGGTTGTGCATTGAGCACGGTGACGGCCTCTTCGTTGCGGAGATGGTGACTTCCCGTGCGCTAGTTGAGCGTAACGAGACCTCACTGCGCATTGTTTCCTTCAAGGACTTTGAAACACCACGCTCCGCCCAGGTATACGGCGTAGACCCGGCGACCGTTGGGGCCGCAGTCAAGATGATCGCCCAAGAGGGCATGGCCGACCATGTTGACCTCAACTTTGGTTGCCCGGTTCCCAAGGTAACCCGCAACGGTGGGGGAGCTGCTCTGCCGTGGAAGCGCGAGTTGTTTAGCCGCATTGTCGACGCCGCGGTCACCGAGGGTGCCAAGTATGATGTACCCGTGACCGTCAAGATGCGTAAAGGTATTGATGACGAGCACCTGACCTACTTGGAAGCGGGACAGACAGCCGAGCAACTCGGTGTTGCCGCAGTTGCCCTGCATGCTCGGACTGCTAACCAGCACTATTCCGGTGTGGCCGACTGGTCCGCCATCCGTATGCTCAAGGAAGCCGTCACAACGATTCCTGTTCTTGGTAACGGTGATATTTGGTCGGCTGAAGATGCACTCGAAATGGTCGCCCAGACCGGCTGCGACGGCGTGGTTGTCGGACGTGGCTGCCAGGGACGTCCTTGGCTGTTTGCGGACCTGACCGCGGCATTCTCCGGTCAGGACACACGGATCCAACCCGGCCTGGATTATGTAGCCGACACCATTTACCGCCACGGTGAATACCTGGTTGACTACTACGGCAGCGAGGATCGGGCCCTGCGGGACCTGCGTAAGCACATGGCCTGGTACCTCAAGGGTTACGCGGCTGGGGGCGGAATCCGTACCGAACTGGCCTTGGTTGAGTCGCTCGCGCAATTGCGCCAAATTCTTGACCGTCTTGACCTGTCCACCCCATACCCGGGTAAAGACGCCGAGGGACCACGCGGCCGCGCGGGTAACCCAAAGCGCACCCACCTGCCCGAGGGGTGGTTGGATTCCCGCGAACTTGATGACAAGTTCCGGGCCAAGTTGCTTGAAGCTGAGTTAGACACCTCTGGCGGATAAGTTCTACTTGAATTAGGTATGACAAGAGCCCGTACCGGAATCAAATTCCGGTACGGGCTCTTGTGTACTCAACTAACTTGCAGGCTTACGCGGTGATCCAAACGGTTGCATCGGTTGGCAGCTTGTTCGAGTTTTCAAGAGCAGTGCTTGAGATCAGCACGTTGGCTCCCGCAGGCAAAGTAACCGGCTCGGCACCAAAGTTGGTCAGCACGGTGACGTTGCCGTTTTGGTATGCAAGGACACTTGGGTTGTCAGCAAACTGGTCCACCCAACCGAGCGAGCCCAAGCCAATGCCGTGGTCCTTACGGAGTTTGAGTGCACTCTGGTACATCTTGAAGGTTGAGCCTTCGGTGGCCTTTTGAACATCAGCCGCGTGGGTGCGGTAAGTGTCTGGCTGCGGCAACCAAGATTCGCCCGTGTCATTGAATCCGTATGCGGGAGCGTCAGCGACCCAAGGAATCGGCACGCGGCAGCCGTCACGGCCAGCCTCGGTGCGACCCTTGCGTTCCCAAGCGGGGTCCTGGCGGAAACTATCATCCATGGTGGTGTGATCCGGTAGACCAAACTCCTCACCTTGGAACAGGTAGGCGGATCCCGGCAGGCCAAGCATCGCTAAGGTAGCGGCCTGTGCCCGGCGCAGACCCAATGCAACATCCGGCTGTGGATCGTTCTTGCCAACACCATTAGGGTTCATCTCCAGGCCAGCCACCACGGTTGGCAGACCCATGCGGGTGGCGTGCCGGACTACGTCGTGGTTGGACAGCACCCAGGTGGTAGGAGCGCCAACATTGTCGTTTTCACGTACAGACGCGTTGATCACGGTACGAAGCGCTGAGGCATCCCACTTGGTGGTGAGGTAGGAGAAGTTAAACGCCTGCTGCATTTCATCTTCACGCACATACAGAGCAAGGCGAGATAGCGGCTCAACCCACGCCTCGGCAACGAGGCAGCGGTCGCCGGCGTATGGCTCAAGCACCTTGTGCCAAGAGCGGTAGATCTCATGGACACCGTCCTGGTCAAACATGGGACCGGAGTTGCCGCCGCCGTTGGAACCGTCTTCATCCGGGGTGCCATCGGTTTGTACTTGGGTGTTGCCTTCGTTTTCCTTGGAGCCGTCCACCATAGCGGTGACACCATCCCAGTCTGGAAGCCCGGGTGCCTTGACCATGCCGTGGGCCACGTCAATGCGGAACCCGTCAACGCCGCGGTCTAGCCAGAACTTCAGTACATCCTTGAAGTCCTCCTTGACGGCGTCGTTGTCCCAGTTGAGGTCCGGCTGGCGGGTGTCAAACATGTGCAGGTACCACTGCTTGTCTTGGACACCGTCTAGGTCTGCGTTCCAGCGCTGGTCTACGCGCGTCCACGCGGGGCCGCCAAAGATGGACTGCCAGTTGTTTGGTGGCAGCTCGCCGTTCTCGCCCTTGCCCGCCCGGAACATGTACATGTCCCGGGCGGGTGAACCTGGGCCGTCGGCAATGGCTTTTTTGAACCACTCGTGGTCGTCAGAGGTGTGGTTAGGGACCAGGTCAATGATGACTTTAAGGCCCAACTCCTTGGCACGCTTCTCGAGGGCGGCAAAGTCATCGAGGCCCCCAAAGAGTGGGTCGATCTGGCGGTAATCGGAGACGTCATAACCGGCGTCGGCCTGGGGTGACTTGTAGAACGGTGAAAGCCACAGCGCATCTACACCGAGCTCAGCGAGGTGATCCAAACGCGAGGTGATGCCGGGAAGGTCACCAATCCCATCACCGTTACCGTCTGCAAACGAGCGCGGGTACACCTGGTAAATGACGGCGTCGCGCCACCATTGAGCAGCGCCCTGAGTTGCTGGGTGAATAACGGTGACTTCAGGAGAAGTCGTAGTCAATGCAAGGGACACAAGAGTCTCCGGTTCTTCGAGGGGTGGTTAATTTGGTTCCGTGCGGTAATCATGGCGCCGGGCATCAGGAGACGTGCCCGTGGAATTGCGTACAACGAGTTCAGGGTGGAACATGAGTTCACCTCGGGTGACCGGGTCGCCCTCAATCAGGGCGCGTAGTGAACTCACGGCGGCTTGAGACATGGCATCAACCGGTTGGCGGATGGTGGTCAAGGGTGGGTCAGTAAACGCAATGAGCGGTGAGTCGTCATAGCCGATGATGGACACGTCATGCGGAATGTTTAGACCCTTTTGGCGGGCGGCTCTGGCTGCGCCGAGGGCCATGATGTCGGAACCGCAAACAATTGCGGTGCACCCGCGGTTCAACAGTTCGGTGGTTGCAGCCTGGCCGCCCTCAACGGTGTAGAGTGACTCGGCAATACGGTCACTAGAGTCGGTTTGGCCAAGGTGCCTTTCAAGGGCCTGCTTAAAACCGGTGATCTTGCGAGCCGATGTCATAAAGCGGGAGGGACCGATCGCAAGACCGATCTGGTGGTGTCCAAGGGAGCTAAGGTGACGTACGGCTAGATCCATTGCCGTGAAATCATCACATGAGACGAAAGGGGCTTTGAGTTCCTCCGCGTAACCATTGATGAACACTGCGGGGATACCGCGGGTGAGAAGATTGTCATACCGAGCCCGGCTTGCGGTCGTATCCGCGTGCAGCCCGGCCACAAACACAATGCCGTCGACCTGGTGCTCCTGAAGCATCTCCAAGTATTCATCTTCGGTGGTGCCACCGGGCGACTGGGTGCATAGCATCGCGGTGTAGCCCTGCTGGGAGAGCAAACCTTCGATCGTCTGGGCAAATGCTGGAAACACGGGGTTGGTGAGTTCCGGGACAATGAGGCCCACCAGACCGGCTGATCTGGTCCGCAACTTCTCGGGGCGCTCGTAACCGAGGACATCGAGAGCGGCAAGGACGGCCTGCCTTGTCGACGAGGCAACACCCGCCTTGCCATTGAGGACCCTGGAAACTGTTGCAGTGCTTACGCCAGCCTGCTCGGCAAGATCAGTGAGCCGGGTTTTGGCGTTCCCAATCGGATTGGACACTGCATACCTCCTCTTCGAAGCGTCTTCGATCCACGTTAGACCATTCTTGCAACGCGTTGCAAGAAGATTTCATGGTCGAGTCTAGCCCATCTGCTCATAGTTCCCATATTTTAGAACAGAAATCCGAGAAAACCATGGCTGTTCAGCGGCGATGGGCAGGTATTGGGAGAAACAGTTCCGCAAGTTTCTGCAAAGCCTTGCAAGAATTGCAGAAACTGGGTACGGTTTTGGATATGGCGGCGATTGCTCGCCTAGCATCGCTCGTCTTTATCCCACTAACCTCATTGGAGAAAATCAGATGCAACGAAGCATCCCAGTTGCTGCAACAGCACTAGGACTCGCTCTTGTACTTTCGGCTTGCGGAGGTTCGACCACGCCTGAGCCGACCACGGAGCCAACAGCTACTGAAACCTCTGCCGCACCAGAAGGTGAAGCTAGTAACTCCCTGACCATTTGGGTTGATGAAACCCGCATTAATGACTTCGATGACGTCATTGCAACCTTTGAAAAGGAACGCAGTGTCAAGGTCGAGGTTGTCCAGAAGGCTTCCGGGGACATCCGGACCGAGTTTGTGCAGCAGGTCCCAACCGGTGAAGGCCCAGACGTGATCATCGGCGCCCACGACTGGATGGGTGAATTTGTTACCAACGGTGTAGTTGCTCCGGTCGAGCTTGGTGATAAGGCAGCGAGTTTCTCCACCACATCCGTCCAAGCCTTTGCCTACAACGGCACCAACTACGGCGTCCCATACGCGGTTGAGTCAATCGCTCTGGTTCGTAACAACGCAATTGCGGCTGATACCCCGGCCACCTTTGATGAGCTCATCGCACAGGGCCAGCAGGCCGAGACCAAGTACCCGGTTCTCCTGCAGGTCAGCGCCGAGGGCGACGCTTATCACATGTATCCGCTGCAGATCTCCTTTGGGGCACCGGTGTTTACCCAAGCCGCTGACGGTTCATATACCAATGAACTAGCAATGGGTGGAGAGAACGGTGCACGGTTTGCCGATTACCTCAAGAAACTTGGCGCGGACAAGGTTCTTGACTCCAACATCGGTGGAGATCAGGCCAAGGAGGCCTTCCTTGCAGGAGAGTCCCCGTACATCGTGACTGGCCCTTGGTATGCAACCGCGTTTACGGACGCTGACATGGACATCTCCGTGCTGGAGATCCCATCAGCCGGCGGTGAGCCAGCGCAACCATTTGTGGGAGTGCAGGGAGCCTACATTTCTTCGCAATCCAAAAACCCGTTGCTAGCCAATGAGTTTGTAGTCAACTACCTGTCCACCGAGGCAGCCGCTGACACCATTTACAACTCCGGTGGCCGTATTCCAGCCTTGCAGGCCTCTGCGGACAAGATCAAGGATGAGGTAACTCGCTCCTTCTCTGAGGTAGCAGCTAAGGGTGTTCCAATGCCATCCATCCCAGAGATGGGCGCCGTTTGGGAGTTCTGGGGTCAAACCCAAGTTTCCATCATCAACGGGACTTCGGCCGATGCCCCAGCAGCTTGGGAAGCAATGGTCAAGAACATCGAGGGCAAGCTCTGAGCCAGCTCAATAGCCGGATCTATTGCTGATAACCAGTTCAGCGTCAAGAATGAGGTTTACCGGGGGCGCGGTTTGGCCCCCGGTAAACCTGTGAGTACACACGGGCACCGATGCGGGGCGGGAAAGGATTTCAATGACGATCACCGATGCAGGCGGAGCTCCGCCGAACTCGACTGGCTCGGATGAGCCAAAGAAGGGGATGGACAACGGACGGGCCCGGAATTTCAAGGCCGGCTTCATTGCCAAACTCTTCCTTATGGCCCTCCTGAATGCGTTTGGGCTATACGGTCTATTCTCCGCCTGGGCGGTTAGCTCCTGGGGTGTATTTACGGGACTTGCAGTCGGACTGATCGCCGCAAACTGGGCGTACTTTTCCCGCCGCGCTATTCCTGCAAAGTACCTTTATCCCGGCCTCATCTTCCTGTTTGTGTACCAACTGTTCTCCATGGCCTACACGGGGTATGTCGCTTTCACCAACTACGGCGATGGACACAATTCCACTAAGAGTGACGCAATCTCTGCAATTCTTTCCTACAACGAGGTGCGGCTTGACGGGTCGCCAGCGTTCCCGGTAGCTGTTCTTGAAGACGGCGACAAGAACCTCGCTTTTGGTATTGTTCGTGACGGCCAACCCCAAGTTGGAACGAGCGATAACCCCCTTGCAAGCGTTGATGCAACGGTTGAAAATGACCGTATTACGGCGGTTCCTGGTTACACCGTCTTGAACTTCAACCAAGTAGTACAACGGCAACAAGAAGTGACCGAGTTACGCGTGCCACTCAGCGATGACGCCAAGGACGGCTCATTGCGCACCCAAGATGCGTCAAGCGCCTTCGTGTACAGTCCCATCTTGGAATACGACGCTTCCGCTGACACCATGACTAACAAAGAAACCGGGGTTGTCTACACCCCGAACGACCGCGGTAACTTTGTGTCTGACCAGGGCGAAAAACTCACCCCCGGTTGGCGAGTCCTGGTAGGTTTTGAAAACTTCACGTCAATGTTCACGGACAAGGCCGTGTCCGGACCATTCTTCCAAATTGCAGTATGGACTTTCGCCTTTGCGTTCCTATCCGTGGCAACGACCTTTGCCTTAGGTCTGGCGTTGGCACTAATCTTTAACGATCCGCGGGTGCGCGGCCGAAAGTTCTACCGGGCAATGCTGATCTTGCCGTACGCATTTCCAGGCTTCCTGTCCGCACTTGTGTGGAAGGGCATGCTCAATGAACGTTTTGGCTTTATCAATGACGTCCTCCTCGGCGGAGCGAGCATCCCGTGGCTCTCTGACCCATGGCTGGCCAAGTTCTCGGTCCTTGCCGTTAACCTGTGGTTGGGTTTCCCGTACATGTTCTTGATCTGCACGGGAACCTTGCAATCCATTCCCGGTGATGTTCTTGAAGCTGCAAAGATGGATGGCGCAAACCCCTGGCGAGTATTACGCTCGGTCATCTTGCCTCTGCTCATGATCTCGACTGCTCCGCTGCTGATCGCTAGTTTTGCGTTCAACTTCAACAACTTCTCCCTGATCTATATGTTGACCGGGGGTGGACCAAACTTTGCGGGTAGCCCGCTGCTGGTGGGTTCAACAGATATTTTGATTTCCATGGTGTACTCGGTCGCCTTTGAAAGCGGCGTGAAGCAGTACGGTCTGGCATCAGCGGTATCTATTTTGATCTTTATTGCAGTCGGACTGATCTCTTGGATTGGTTTCCGTCGCACCCGTTCACTTGAGGAGCTCTGACATGACTACAACGATCAACCCCTCAACTGAGGTACACCAAAACAAACTCCGCGGAGCTGCGTGGTTTACCCAGGTTGGCTGGCGCCACATTGTTGGTGTGGTGGGTATTGCCTACGCCATATTTCCGCTCCTGTATGTACTGAGCGCTTCCCTGAAGCCCAACGCCACCTTGACCGGATCAAACAACCTGTTCTCCGTGTTTGACCTGAGTAACTATCAGGCTCTGTGGGGTAAGGGTTTTGGTACTTGGGCCATGAACTCGTTAGTCATCTCCTCCGTGACAGCTATTGGTACGGTTTTGATGGGTGGGGCTGCTGCCTACGCATTCTCGAGGTTCCGGTTCAAGGGGCGTGAAGCCTCCCTAACGGCTCTGCTGATTATCCAGATGTTCCCGCAAATGCTGGCCGTTGTGGCGATCTTCTTGCTGCTCTTGTCGTTGCGAGATGTGTTCCCATTCTTGGGGGCAAACAACCAAATTGGCTTGATCTGTGTCTACCTCGGTGGAGCACTGGGCGTGAACACCTTCTTGATGTACGGGTTCTTCAATACCGTGCCTAGGGAAATTGATGAGGCCGCCAAGATTGATGGAGCGAGCCATGCCCAGATTTTCTGGACCATGATCCTGCGCCTGGTGGCCCCAATTTTGGCGGTCGTTGCGCTACTGTCATTCGTTGGTACATATGGTGAGTTCATTATTGCTAAGACGGTGCTCTCGCACCCGTCCAAAATGACACTTGCGGTGGGTCTGTACCAGTGGGCTGCCGATGAGCGGAACGCACCTTGGGGACTATTCGCCGCGGGTGCTGTCTTAGCGGCGGTCCCCATCATCGCGCTGTTCATGTTCTTGCAGAAGTATATTGTTTCCGGCCTCACCGCCGGCTCGGTTAAGTAACGGAATCTAAAATACATGCCACATATCCTTGCTGCCGCGGTTCCTCACCACGACGGGTCTAGCCTGTACGTGCAAGAGTTACCGCGGCAGGTTGGTCAGACCATCACCGTCCGCGTCCGGGTACCTCTAGCAACCGCAGAGAAATCGGTTCACCTCCGGGTAGTACGTGACGGCGAGCCACGGATTTCACCAGCCCGATTGGTGTCCACTACCGAGTATGAGCGCTGGTACGAGGCCAACCTACTCGTGCACAACCCTGTAACCAACTATCGGTTCTTCTTTGAGCTGGAGACCGGGTATGCGTGGCTCAACGCGAGTGGCTGGTACACCCGGGAGATCCCCGATGCACATGACTTCAAGGTCACCGTTTACGGGGTAGCGCCGGATTGGGCCCGCGAGGGGTTGGTCTACCAGATCTTCCCGGATCGGTTTGCACGGTCCAAAGCCAAGGGGGAACTCACCCCTGAAACTGCCTCCAATGACCTTCCTCATTGGGCATTGCCGGCAACAGACTGGAATCAGGACCCAATTCCATCGGGTGAGAATGTTGGAAGACACTTCTTTGGTGGTGACCTCGACGGAATCACCGAGCATCTGGACTACCTCAAAGACCTCGGGGTAACCACGGTGTACCTGACACCGGTGTTCCCGGGGCAGTCCAATCACCGCTATGACGCCAACACGTTTGATGAGGTGGACCCGGTTCTCGGCGGTAACGAGGCCTATGCTCGCCTTTCCCAGGCGGTCCATGACCGCGGCATGAAGCTGATGGGGGATATCACCACCAATCACACGGGTATTGGACATGAGTGGTTTACCACGGCCCAAAGTGATCCACAGAGCCTCGAGCACGATTTTTTCTACTGGACCGATGACCCTTGCGGTTATGCCAGCTGGAAGGAAGTCACCTCGCTGCCCAAGTTGAACTATCACAGCCAAGAGTTGGCCCAGCGGATGATCGATGGCCCGGAATCGGCCATCGGCAAGTGGTTGGCTCCACCGTATTCACTCGATGGCTGGCGTGTAGACGTGGCAAATATGACCGGACGCTACGGCACCGACGACATGACCCATGACATTGCGCGCCGGGCCCGTAAGACGGTGACGGACGCAAACCCGCAGGGCTTGGTCATAGCCGAGCACTTCCATGACGCCTCCCGCGACCTTGACGGGGATGGCTGGCATGCCAACATGAACTACACCGCGTTTACCCGCCCGGTTTGGTCTTGGGTGGCAGACCCCAAGTTGGGCACCCCAGCTTTTGGATTACCTTCTGCCCTGCCCCAGAACACCGGCCGGGACATGGTTGCGTCCATGCGCGAGTTCGATGCGGCTATCCCGTTCCAGGTAACAGCCTCCCAGTGGAACATGCTTGGCTCCCATGACACTCCGCGGCTGCGCACGCTGGTAGGGGACACCGCCATGGTTGAGGTTGCGGCTGGAATGCTGCTCACCTACCTGGGAGTGCCGGTAATTTTCGCAGGTGATGAAGTTGGGCTCACCGGTGTCAACGGTGAACACGCACGCAAGACCATGCCGTGGGATGACCCGTCACGCTGGGATGACCAGATCCACCGTATTTACGCGGACCTCATTGCGGTCCGCGGTGCGAGCACCGCGTTTTCGCAAGGTGGGCTGCGATGGCTCGTTGTGGCTGATGACGCGGTCGTCTTCTTGCGAGAGTCTGCCGATGCCTGTGCCCTCGTGGCGCTCAGTCGCGCGCCTTGGTCCGGGGCTAAGATCCCTCGGTTCCTAGGTGTCCCAGCCGGTCAGTGGGGCGGACATACCCAGGCCGAGCAAAGCATCGAATCGGGTGGGCCTAGCGACGCTACGATTGGACAGATCCCACAGACGTTGTACGGAAACACCACCCTTGCCACCGAAGGTGATCACTTTGTTATTCAAGGTTTTGGCCCGGGTGTAGGGATTTGGCGTTTGCGCTAGTCAGAAATGATGTTTCCACAGGGTTGATCTAGGCCAAAACCCGCGGTTTCTCGCGTTTATGGTAGGGACTAGGCCAATATGTTCGCTAGGGTTAACTTGTGGATGAAGCACTAGCACATGAACTTACGAGCGGGTATGACGTTGATGACGCTACCCGCTGGGTCCCCGAGGCCCCAAAAAGTAAGAGCCGCACCGCATTTGAGCGCGACCGGGCCCGGTTGGTGCACTCTTCTGCCCTGAGACGTCTCAGCGACAAAACTCAAGTGTTGGGCCCAGAAAGCCATGACTTCATCCGTAACCGGTTAACGCACTCGCTTGAAGTTGCCCAGGTGGGCCGGGAGCTTGGTAAAACGTTGGGCTGCGACCCGGACGTGGTAGACACCGCTTGCTTGGCCCATGATCTGGGACACCCACCCTTTGGGCACAACGGTGAGCGCGCATTGTCAGAACTTGCCGCGGATATTGGCGGGTTTGAGGGCAATGCCCAGACGTTGCGGTTGCTGACCCGGCTCGAGGCTAAAGTGTTCTCGTCCTTAGGGGTTCCCGCAGGCCTTAACCTGACCAGGGCCAGCCTGGATGCCTCGATTAAGTATCCGTGGGCGTTTGAACAGGGCCCGCAAAAAGACGGTAAGCCAACCCGCAAGTTTGGGTACTACGCCGATGATCAGCCGGTGTTTGATTGGGCGCGGCAGGGGGCAACTCCGGGTGTGCAGTGCATGGAAGCTCAGGTCATGGACTTGGCTGATGACATCTCCTATTCGGTGCATGATGTTGAGGACGCGATTGCTTCTGGTGCCATGGACTTGGCCAAACTGGATGAGGACAAGGAGCGTAAACGCGTCATCAAGCACACGCAGGCTTGGTATGGCAAAGAAATCAGTGCCGATGAACTGGGTAACGCGATTGACCGTCTGCGTGCGGAGAAGGTGCTCATCACAGACTTTGATGGCTCGAGGCGATCACTGGCCGTACTCAAGGATGCCACCAGCCACCTGATCGGCCGGTTTGCCTGGGCGGCACATGAGGCAACCCGGGAAAAGTACGGCGACGGACCACTGACGCGGTACCAAGCAAACTTGATCATCCCCACCGAGACTCTGGCAGAGATCCTGGTGCTCAAGGGAATTGCGGTGGCTTATGTGATGGCTCCGCGTGAGGAACAAAGCACCTACCAAGATCAGCGCACCATCATCCAAGAACTGGTTGAGGCGCTCTCGTTGCGGGGTGCGGGTGATCTGGAACCCGCATTTCGGGGTGATTACCATGTGGCCCGCGATGATGCCGGTCGGCTGCGAGTCATCATCGACCAGGTGGCCTCACTGACTGATGTCAGCGTCATGCGTTGGCACGAGCGTTTCTGCGCTGAAGGTGACACCATTTACCTGTTCTGATTGGGTAATGCGGTGCCTTTGGATCAGTGCGGTTATGCACCACACCTAGCCGAAGGCGATAACGTACCCGGCAAAGCCAAATGACGCTTAGAATGACCAGTGTGGCTGGCCTGATATTGCGTGAAGATGTAGATGCGGTGCGTGAACGCTCGCACATTGATGAAATCGTTGGTGCGCAGGTAACCCTGCGAACCGCCGGGGTAGGCTCCATGAAGGGGCTGTGCCCTTTTCATGATGAGAAGACCCCATCTTTCCATGTCCGTCCCCAGGTGGGGCGCTGGCACTGCTTTGGTTGCGGTGAGGGCGGAGACGTCATCTCCTTCGTGCAAAAGACCGATGGACTAGGGTTCGCCGAGGCCGTCGAATACCTAGCCAGCAAGATCGGCATGCAACTGCGCTATGAGGAAGGCACCGAGCGCCGCCAAGAAGAGCCGGGCCGGCGCCAGCGGTTGCTGGAAGCTAACCGCATTGCCGCCCAATACTTTTTGGAGCAGTTGCAAACACCTGAAGCTCACACCGGCCGCCAATTCTTAGCCGAACGCAGCTTCACCCAGGAAAACGCTGCCCATTTTGGGGTTGGATACGCCCCCCAAGGCTGGGATAACCTCACCAACTTCCTGCGGCAAAAAGGCTTCAATGAGCAAGAGCTTGTTGCCTCAGGTCTGGTTTCGCAGGGCGCTCGCGGTGTGTATGACCGGTTCCGCGGCAGACTAATCTGGCCTATTCGTGATGTCACGGGTGAGCCAATTGGTTTTGGTGCCCGCAAGCTCTATGACGACGACCAAGGTCCCAAGTACTTGAACACCCCGGAAACGGCCCTGTATAAGAAGTCCTCGGTGCTCTACGGCATTGACCTTGCCAAACGTGACA
Organism: Jonesiaceae bacterium BS-20; assembly: GCA_039995105.1. Lineage (GTDB taxonomy): Bacteria > Actinomycetota > Actinomycetes > Actinomycetales > Cellulomonadaceae. The sequence continues at coordinate 1,846,975 of CP146203.1, read as the reverse complement.
TTGCAAAGACCAAACGGATCGTTGTGGTTGAGGGGTACACCGATGTTATGGCGGCCCACTTGTCCGGTGTAACCACGGCTGTGGCCACGTGTGGCACCGCGTTTGGAACCGACCATGTGCGTATTGTGCGCAGGCTCGTAGGGGACACTAATGCCGGCGGGGGAGTACGCCTCGCCGACGGCGGCTCCCTCGGAGGGGAAATCATCTTCACGTTCGACGGTGACGCAGCCGGCCAAAAGGCCGCCATGCGGGCTTTCAACGAGGATCAACGGTTTTACGCCCAGACGTTCGTGGCCGTCGAGAAATCCGGGATGGACCCCTGCGATCTGCGCCAACACCACGGTCCGCAGGCGGTTGTTGCTCTAATTGAGGGGCGCCAGCCGTTGTTTGAGTTTGTCATCCAAACAACCTTGAAGTCCTTTGACCTGGACACCGCTGAAGGCCGGGTTGGAGCGCTGCGTGCCTGCGCCCCGGTCGTAGCTTCTATCCGGGATAACGCCCTGCGCCCCGAGTACACACGCATGCTGGCTGGCTGGCTGGGCATCGATGGCGAGCTTGCCCGCCGCGCGGTGGCCCAATCGGAGCGGGATCTGCGCAATCCAAAGCAGAGTCAGCAAACGTGGGCGCAGAACCCGCGTAATCCTCAAAATCAAAGTGCCAACGGCCCAACACAGGATGCAACGCCCGCGGGCGCAACGCTGGCGCGTCCCAATAGCAACGACCCGGTGGTGCGCCTTGAGCGGCAAACCCTCGAGGTCATTTTGCAGTTCCCTCAGTTCATCACACCAGCGGTCATGGACGCGCTGCCATCGGAGGCGTTTACGGTCCCCGCCTGGCGGGCCGTCTTTGACGCTATCAGGGCTGCCGGCGGGCTTACCGTTGGCGCCACACATCCGGCGGCCCACTGGGTGCAGATGGTGTGCCAGGAGTCTGCTGAGCCCATCACTACGCTGATTAACGAACTCTCGGTCAGCCCACTGCCGGAGGACCGACCGGACGCCATTGCGGGCTTTGTTCAGGGCATTGTGCGAGCGTTCATTGATATGGGAATGACCCGTCAGATCGGTGACCTCAAGTCCCGATTGCGGCGCACGGATAGTGAACATGAGGCCCAACAGCATGACGAGATTTACCGGATGCTGCTTGAACTTGAGGCCCAACGCCGCCTGCTGCGGGAGTACGGCAACTACTAGACCTTGAGCAGGCCCAGCCCCGTACGCCCCGACTCCTACACAGACAAAACATCGGGGCTGGTCTAGGTAACTACTCGCAGGTTTGCGGGGCCAGTTCATAGACTGACCGATCGGTTGCTGTGTGGGTGGTTCCATCCACTTGGTACTTGATTCTGATCTCAGAAACACTAGCGTTGCTGGTCGGATCCTGAGGAACTATCTTCAATACCAGCCCCGCAGTGTGATCCGGTTTGATTACGGCGTTCTGGGGAGAAACCATGAACTCGATGGATGTAGTGGCTTCTGGGTCCGCCTCCACGGAGGAATCTGGGTAGTATGCGACCCCAACTACGTGCGCTGCCTCGTCAATGCCAAACTCGACTGCTTCGGTATTGACCGATTTCTTGGCCGTGACGTCAAGAATTGTGATCTCTGTGTCACTTGGATTGTTTATCGGTGCTCCAAAGAAGATGTCTGTGCCCTCCCTTGTGAGCGTGCAAGTTGTAATACCTTCTTCCACGCTTGCAATCGGACCGGGGGTAGAACATCCAGAAAGTGCTGGCGCGGACAGGCTCAAAACTGCTGGCACAATAAATTTAGATCGCACGAGAACGCCTTCGACTCGAGGGAGGGCGCGTGCCCTTAACTTTGGACTATCTTAGCTGGCCAAAGCCGCTGTTGGGGGAGTTTTCGATGCCCGAATCGTCGGCGCCGAACGATATAGGAAGTTAGACCGGTAAACAACAAGGCCCAGACAGGTTTTAACTTGTCTGGGCCTATACTGCTCCCGCGACTGGATTCGAACCAGTGACCGTCCGATTAACAGTCGGATGCTCTGCCGCTGAGCTACGCGGGAATGCTTATTCAATTATTATTCAGTTGTTGCTCCCGCGACTGGATTCGAACCAGTGACCGTCCGATTAACAGTCGGATGCTCTGCCGCTGAGCTACGCGGGATTGGGCGCAACAAGATCGTGCTGACTCTCTAGGTTGGCCGCAGATAAACTCTAGCAGGTTTTTTACAGTGCTCCGGACATATCTCGGAGGCGTTCAATTACGGGGCCAATTTTGCGTGTGACGGCGGCCGCATTTGGGTTCACGCCCGGGTCGTAAACGGTCTGAATAATCAGCTGTCCACGATCGTCTCTACGCACCGCAACCCGCGCAGTTTGAGTCATTGTCAAGGGTACGGACTCGCTCACCACGACCGAGTGGTCTACCCGCTCACGGAAGTGAGTGAGGAGCTTCTTGGGCGCCTTATCTGTGATAGTAATCACGAGCGGGTTGATGTTTTGAACGAAGGAAATCACTAGTTGCGAGGTCTCAGGGTCCCAGCTGGCGCGGTCAACAAGATGCCAAGGCCACACTTTTTCTTCTCCTTCGGTGAGAAGGACTAGTTGTTTGGCCGTAGTAATGACCCAAGCGTCGTTCTTGATCCCGGGCTGATCGAGGTCTTCGGGCGCAACCGAGGGGAAATCGATCCAAGCAACGGCTCGTGCCGAGGTAACTTTCCGCAATTGCTGGGCTTGGGTAGTAGGCAAAGTAGTTCGCTTAAACAACATAACAACACGGTACTGCGAACACGATTAAAAGTCTTTGCAAAAACCCGCTATCCTATAACCTGCGCCCCAGTAGCTCAGGTGGTTAGAGCAGGGAACTCATAATTCCTTGGTCGCGGGTTCAAGTCCTGCCTGGGGCACCAATGATTTAGCTGATTCTGGTATCTAGTAAAGCAGCAACTGCAGCCACCACTACAGCCAACGGTTAAGAATCTCAATGAGAGCCACCATCATTCGATGGTGGCTCTCATTGGTTACTAGGTCACATTCGATCTTCGAAAGAGGACGAGATCCCGAGTCTTGACCGCATTTGGCTCCAGTTATACAACTGCTGGCCACGGCTGAGGATGGCACAGTAGAAGTGGCGTACCTGCGGGTCTTGGGCAAGGCGAAGGTACTCTCTGCCCCGTAATTCCGCCCCAATGGTCTGTTGCCACTCGTGGTAGTAACTCTGGTCTGAGGGTGCGACCTTGGACATGGTGGTCTCCAAGTAACCGGCGAGTACATGACCATATTGGCCGGTTGCAAGTTGCGCTTTGCATAACTTTTGGGTGGCTGTGAAGAAAGCTGCAAATTGTTGCGCGGCTTCATGTGCAAAAGAGCTGGCGGCCTCGGGGTCTTCGATTCCCCTCCCACCGGCCAGGCCCCGGGTAAACGCTGATTGGAGAGGCTCCCAAGTCGGTGCAAAACTTTGGGTGCTCTGGTATTCGCCTTCCGAGAGGACTGCTTTGAAGCCGTTGCGGTAATCGTGGGTGGTGATGGGCGTAACGTAAGGTTCCTGAACGCTCTCGGAAAAGGTGCCCGAAGACCAATGCGACAAGGTTTCAATGATCGCTGCGCGATCAGTTACGTGAAACTCAGCAGATGCCAGTTTCCAATGATTGCGCGCAAGCAAGCGAATGTAAACGTGACCGGAATGGATGAAGGCCAAATCTAGATAGGTCGGCTTCACAAAGGTCGTACTGGTAAGTCCCGGTACTTGCATCTAGATATTCAATCCCAACTGGCGCTCGGGGGCAATTCATTGGATAGGTGTTGCCCTTGCCCTGTCCATACTGGACTAAACCGGTGGCTGTTGGGTATGCGGTCATGGTCAAGGGGAGGGGCTCTGACACGGACGCGTGCAAATGTAAAAGCAAAACCATGACAGAATATGCCCATGGCTGTAAGAGATATTCGGGTTGTTCCTGATCCAGTGTTGCGTACCGCGTGTGATGAGATCACCACAATTGACGCGGGCATCAAATCCCTCATTGAAGATCTATTGGAGACGGTAGACATGGAGGGGCGCGCGGGGTTAGCGGCGAACCAAATCGGGGTGAATCTACGTGCATTCTCCTGGAACATTGAGGATGAACTGGGATACATTATTAACCCGGTCATCGTTGCTCTATCTGAGGATCAGTTCCAAGATGGCGATGAAGGCTGCCTGTCGGTTCCAACCCTGTGGTACCCAACTAGGCGTGCACTGTACGCACGGGTAGAGGGCATCAACCTCGACGGTAAGAAGATTACGGTTGAAGGCACGGACATTATGGCCCGCTGCTTGCAGCATGAGGTGGACCACCTGGACGGAAAGCTTTACCTTGACCGGCTTGAGAAGAACGTGCGCCGCCAAGCTATGCGTGAGTTGCGCGCGAGCCTCTGACATAGCCGGTTGGCGCAGTCCTGTTTACTAGGGCAAAATGGGCAACACCATATTTTCATATTGTGCGTTGGCAGCAAGTTTGGGTACTAGGACATTGGGGAAGATGACCCTCGTACCCTAAGGAGACCTCGATGGCCAGCGCAATTACCAGCGGCGTGCTATTTGTGCATGCTGCACCGAAGGCTATGTGCGTCCACGTTCAGTGGGCGCTGGCCAGTGTCCTTGGCGTGCCCGCGCCCCTTGATTGGACTGAACAGCCAGCCGTGCCCGGATTCATGCGGACCGAGGTCGCTTGGCAGGGCAGAGTTGGGACAGGCTCGCAAATAGTGTCCGCCATGCACGGGTGGGACCACTTACGGTTCGAGGTCACCGAGGACCCGTCGCACGGTGGCGACGGCTCGCGTTGGAGTTACACGCCCTCACTTGGGATTTATCACACGCATACCGACACACATGGCAACATTGTGGTCCCCGAAGAGCGGATCCGTAAGGCGCTTGAATTTTCTTACGATGCCTATCGAATGCGTCATGAGCTTGACCTTGCGCTGGGTACGGCTTGGGATAACGAATTGGAGCCGTTCAGGTACGCGGGCGATGGTGCCCCAGTGCGCTGGTTGCACCGGGTGGGCTAGTGGAACCGCTGGTCCCAAGGTTACGAGAAAGTGAATTCTTGACTTTCGATACGCGCTGACCTGCATCTTTAGTGGGGTGCAGCGGATCACACCAAGTTTCTGGTGCGAAATGCCTAATTCTGCGACTAACCTTTTGGGAAGCTAGGGGCTGATCGCTTAGGAAAGCACAGGCTTTCCGCGGCCTTAGGCTAGACGGGACCCCGGATGACTTCACGCACACAAATCAAATCTCGCCGTAAGGGGTTACTGCTCGCGCTGGCTTTGAGTCTTGGTTTACTTGCCCCATTGGCTGGTCCCGCAACTGCGGCACCTACTCCCGTCGACATCACGGTCACCGCTGATGCAGTGGGTGAGAATGGGCAAATTACCACCGGATCTGAATTCTTGTACGATTCCGCCAAAGGAAACACCGCCCAAGATGCTTATCAGATTGCTTACCGAGGCAATCTGGACATGTCCAATGTGTGGTCGAGGTACCGGACAGCAAAGTCCTTGTGGTCTTTGGGCAGTGGCAATACGCCTGAACGGTGGAAGCAAAAGACTTTTACGGGCAACTGGACAATCTCATTCACGGTTGACCCCAACTACGTGAGTGTCAACCAAGGCTTTGTCACCTGTGATGCGCTCCAGCCGCAGTTTGTCGAGCAAAATTCAGAGACAAAGTTCCCGTCGTTTATGCGCTGCACCGACGTTAGTTTCGATGGGGCTACTGGAATGTACTCGGCCAACTTCAACCTGATAAACGAGGACGGTTCCAAGGTCAAGGCGCCGCAACTAGACGCGAACCAGCCAAACAAGCTTCAACTTCTGACGCCAAACCAGGCGCTGTACGTACAACAGCAGAAGTTCGTTGCCGGCGATGCTTTTACTATGACCGAGCCACGGGTTGTGGGACAGTTGGCGATGGATGCTTTTTACATTGGCATGCCAATTACATTCGATGACACTGGTAATGATGTCACTCTCTCGATGACGCAAACGCACGACGCGATTCACACGTTCGCCTCGGGGACCCCGGGGCGGGAACTGCCGGCTGAAGTCATGGGTCTACTACCTGGGAACCAGACCATGCTGCGCGACGGCGCCGAGGTAGTTGCAACTGAACTTGACCAGACAACGGTTGCACACGATCAAGCTGTGTGGACATTTGTTGGCTGGGAACCCACAACGGCTGTTATGGCGGGCGAGAACATCACTTTTGTTGGAACCTGGAAGTTCGAGGTCAACCCGGATGCGACATTTGAGGCCGGGTACAGCTTTGCTTCAAAAGCCGACGGACTGGACCTCCCAGATAGTGTCAATGTATTGCTCCCGGAGCCGCATTCGGTGACACAGGGGGAGACTATAACTCCGCAGGCTCCCGCTCAGACTGAAGTGAAAACCGACGCGGGTACGTGGACTTTTGACGCTTGGAACCCAACTAGCGTGGTTGTCGATGGAAACGACATTGTCTTTGTGGGAACTTGGAATTTCGCTAAGGAACAACCGACTGACCCGACTGACCCGACTGACCCGACTGATCCAACGGACCCGACTGACCCTACCGACCCAACGGATCCGACTGACCCTACCGACCCAGCTACTCCGGATGAAGAATTGCCGGAGACCGGGGCGCAATGGCAGGTGCCCGCCACACTGGCTGGCCTCCTGCTCGTGGTCGGTGCGGGGCTATTTATTGCCCGCCGGGTACGCGCCTAGGGATCTTTAGTTTACTTACCTGTGTAGTTCTCAAGCCCCGCAAATGCCTTGGTCTTGTTTCCCAACCAGACCAAGGCATTGAGAAACATGCGTTGCAGCCGTGGTGGGATACCCGTAACGAGGGTGTCTTGAAGAGACAGGATCAGCGCTAGGTGGAATAGGTTCTTGGGTACGCCTTTAGCGTTGGTGCGGTCGTCATCCATAAGCCCGTAGTGGATGCGCATGGACTGCTCAAATTGGGATGGCGGGGTGAGCTGAACTTGAAATGTCACGGGTTCGTCGTGGTCGTTGGTAAAAGTGTGTTTGATGCCGGGCACCAGCAGTGCCTGCTGGCCGGCGGAGAGCTGCTTGCGTGACTTTTCTACGCGAACCGTGAGCATGCCGCTGATGACCGTGAACTGTTCGGTGAAGGATAAGTGGCTGTGCAGGGGCGGACCGTCGCTGTGCGGTGGCAGGCTAACTTCGATCAAGAGGTACTGACCACCGGTATCCTCGGCAGTTTCAAGGAACGTGACCTGCTCTCCGGTGAATCTGTGTGTGACGGTGCGTGCAAGCATAAGGGTTCCTTTGAATAACGTGCGTGGCTGCTCAAAGTATATTGCTTGGAATATCGATCGCCGCCAGCCTGTTTACCCAGTAGCACCCAAGCGGCGCTACCGCCGTGCCCCGGACGTAACCAGCTGTTGTACCTAGTGCTGCGTGCACCGCCAATGGATAAGGATCTGGACCATGACTGAACAAGCACCACTGAGCCCACGTGAGCGCGCGCTGGCAGCGCTTGAGGCATCGGGAATCAATTTCACCATCACCGAGCACGGCCCGGTGGAATCACTCGAGGAAGCCGCCGCCGCGCGAGGCGTTGACCCGTCCGCGATAGTGAAGTCCATGGTTGTTCGCAGAGGCGAGGGCGACTATCTGTTTGTGCTGGTACCGGGCGACCGCCAGATTTCTTGGCCAAAATTCCGCAAGTACTTGGGCATTTCCAGGGCGACTATGCCGGACGCGGACAACGCCCTCGCGGTGACCGGATACGTGCGCGGCACCATCACCCCGTTTGGTTCATTGACGCCGTGGCCGGTGATTGCCGACAGCTCGATCCTTGGCACCACGGTCTCCATTGGCGCCGGTGCGCACGGGGTCGCAGCAACCGTGGATGCCGATCAAATGATCGCGGCGTTGGGCGCTCAGGTTGCCGACGTCTGCGAGTGAGGCTGAAAAGAATGACGGCGGGCTCGGTAGGAATTTCCTACCGAGCCCGCCGTCTGTGTACTCACGGGCACACAGGGTGCCGTAGAGCAGGTGTTTGAAGTTACGCGCTGGCAACCACGAGGGCCACGTTGTGACCACCGAAGCCAAACGAGTTGTTCAGCGCGGCAATGTCACCGGCTGGCAGCTCGCGTGGGGTGTCCCGGACCAGGTCGAGTGTGAGCTCCGGGTCGGGGTTTGCAACGTTGATGGTTGGTGGGGCCTTACGGTCATGGACAGCAAGGACCGTGAAGATCGTTTCAAGGGCGCCAGCGCCGCCTAGGAGGTGGCCGGTCATGGACTTGGTGGCAGACAGCGTTACCTGGTCCTGGGCCGCTCCCATGACGTTAGAAATGGAACGAGCCTCGATGAGGTCGCCCACCACGGTTGAGGTGGCGTGTGCGTTGACGTGGTAGATGTCTGTTGCGCTCAGGCCGGAGTCCTTGAGAGCTGAGTTCATGGCACGGATCTGACCGTCGCCCGAGGGCTCGGGGGAGGTGATGTGGTAACCATCGGAGCTCAGGCCCACACCGGTGATCTTGCCGTACACCTTGGCGCCGCGGGCGGCAGCGTGGGCTGCGGACTCAAGGACCACAATGCCGGCGCCCTCACCGATGACAAAACCGTCGCGGTCTACGTCATATGGACGTGAAGCTGCGGCCGGGTCGTCGTTACGCAGGGAAAGCGTTCTCGATGCCGCAAATGCGGAGATAGGCATGGGGTGGATTGTTGCCTCGGTTCCGCCGGCAATAACCACGTCTGCGCGGCCGGTGCGAATCATCTCAACGCCGTAACCAATGGCCTCTGCCCCGGATGCGCAAGCGGACACGAGAGCGTGTGCGCCAGCTTTGGCCCCGAACTCAAGCGAAACGTACCCGGTGGGGGAGTTAGGCATGAGCATTGGAACGGTCATGGGCAGGACGCGACGGGCCCCCTTTTCCCTCAGGGTGTCCCAAGCATCAAGGGTGGTCCAAATACCACCGATTCCGGAAGACACGACGGTGCCAAGGCGTTCGCCATCAACCTCGGGTGCACCGGCGTCAGCCCATGCCTCACGCGCCGCAATGATTGCGTACTGCGTGGACGGGTCCATGCGCTTCATCTCGGGACGCTTCATGACTTCTTCCGGCTTAACCTTGATGGTCGCCGCAAAGTCCATGGGCATGCCGTACTTTTCTGCCCAGTCGTTGTCCATTGTGCGGGCACCGGACTCACCGGCCAGGGCAGCCTGCCAGGTAGAGGCCACATCTCCGCCTAGCGGCGTTGTAGCACCTAGTCCGGTGACAACCACTTCAATTGCTTGGGACATGTGGATCTCCTTAAAGTAATGGGATTTGAAAAACCGGGGCGGCAAGCAAAAGTGCCCCGCCCCGGCCTCAGAAAATTAAATCAGCCCTGTGCGCTAACAATGAAGCTAACAGCGGAGCCAACAGTGGTGAATTCTTTGGCGTCGTCATCAGGAATGGTGACCTCAAACTTGTCCTCAGCGAGGGTCACGATTGTCATGATGGACAGCGAGTCAATGTCGAGGTCGTCAACGAAGGACTTCTCGGCGGTGATGGTGTCTACTGGAAGACCGGTCTCTTCAGCAACGATTTCCTGCAGACCCGCGAGGATGTCCTGTTCGGTGAAAGCCATGGTGTACTCCTTGTGTGAAATGAATAAATTACGGTAAAACTACAACCTGAGCACCGTAGACCAAACCAGCGCCAAAGCCAATTTGTAGACACAAATCGCCTGACTTTGCTTGACCCTCTTGCAGCAACCTGTCGATTGCCAACGGAATTGATGCGGCTGAGGTGTTCCCGGTGTCTGCGATGTCGCGGCCGACAACTACATGTTCCGGAAGTTTGAGTTGCTTGATCATCTGGTCAATGATCCGCATGTTTGCTTGGTGCGGCACAAATACTTGAATGTCATCCGGGGTCAAACCCGCGGCTTCAACAGCCTGCAGGGCGATGGGGGCCATCTTGAAAGCCGCCCACTTGAACACCGAAGGTCCGTCTTGGCGCAGGGTTGGCATACCAAGTTCAGGGCTTGCGCCGAGCTCTTGCCAGCTGTGCGTTTGGTAGATCGCAGCGGCCTTAGAACCGTCGGATCCCCACACGCTTGGGCCAATGCCCGGGGTCTCTGAAGGGCCCACAATCGCGGCTCCTGCGCCGTCACCGAGCAGGAAGGAGATTGACCGGTCGGTTGGATCGATGAAGTCGCTCATCTTCTCCGCACCGATGACAAGTACGTTGCGTGCGGTTCCGGCGCGAACCAGGGCGTCGGCCTGCGCAATCCCATAGGTGTATCCGGCACATGCCGCAGAAATGTCGTAGGCCGCGGCAGGGTTTGCGCCAATACGGTCGGCAACAATGGCAGCGGCGGCTGGGGTCTGGTGGAAGTAGGTCACGGTCGACAAGATAACGGCGTCGATCTCGGAAGCGTCGATCTTGGCGGCGGCAATCGCCTTGAGTGCGGCCTCGACTGAGAGGTCAATGACGGTAACATCGGCGTCCGCGCGGCGGCGGGTGATGATCCCGGTGCGCTGGCGGATCCACTCATCGGAGGAATCGATTGGGCCGGCAACGTCATCGTTGGTGACCACATTGGCACCGCGGGCAGCGCCGAATCCAAGGATTCGGCTGAACTGAGAACCTACGGCTTGCTTGAGGGAGGTCATAGCGGGCTTTCTGTGGCGGGGACTTGAAACTGAAGTGAGTTGGATAATTGGATCTGCAATTATCTTAAAGCGTTAGGCGTGCTGGGCAATGAGCTCGCAGGCCGCGGCAATGTCATCCGGGGACTTGACCGCTACGAGGTCTACACCCTTAAGGCTGCGTTTGGCCAAACCGGTCAGGACTCCACCGGGGGCAAGCTCGAGTAAACCGGTGATGCCAAGCTCGGCAAAGGACTGCTGCGTCAGGTCCCAGCGAACCGGGGAGATGATTTGGTTTGTCAACAACTGGGAGATGTCGCGGCCGGAGCCAAAGCCGTTGGCACCCCCAGCGACGGGTGCGCCGTTGGAGTTCGATATGAAAGACACGGTCGCATCTGCGGCTGGCCAGTGCGCGGCTACGGGAGCGAACTGTTCATGCGCTGAAGCCATGAATGGGGTGTGGAACGCGCCGGCAACCTGAAGCGGGATAACTCGGGCGCGCGCCGGAGCGGCGCCCTGCAACTTCTCGATGCCTGCCAGGCTTCCAGCGGCAACTACCTGGGTTTCGGAGTTCATGTTGGCAGGGAACAATCCAGCTGCCTCGATTGCCTCGAGAACCTCTTGTGGATTACCACCAATAACGGCGGCCATCCCGGTTGGTTCAAGTGCCGCAGCCTGGGCCATGAACCTAGCACGGTGGGCAACAAGTCCAACTGCCTGAGCGTCGGTGAAAACACCGGCGACGGCGGCCGCACCAAATTCACCAACTGAGTGGCCGGCAACTGCCGCTACGTCCTTGGCGATGTCCCGGCCCTCAAAGATGGCGCGCAATGCGATTAGCGCCGAAGCCACGATCAATGGCTGGGCCACAGCGGTGTCCCTGATGGTGTCCGCATCTGACTGCGTTCCATGGAGCAGCAGATCTACATCTGCGGCGTCGCTAAAGGTGGCCAATTGCTTGGCAACATTGTCGAGCTCAAGCCAAGGCGTGAGCATTGCGGGGGTCTGAGAGCCCTGTCCCGGGCATACTACTGCTAGCACTGTTCCACTCTGCCTGATTGAACCTATGTTTGTGACGTACCGACCCGCACCAAGTGTGCGAGCCGGTTTTGTAGTAACCCTACAACACCTGCCTAATGTGGCTCGGGAAGCCGGCCCGCCGCCAAGGCGACCTGAAGCACAAAAGACTCCCGGGCATCGAGCGGATCCCAACCGGTCAACTCGGAAACCTTGCGTAGGCGGTACCGGACCGTATTGGGGTGAACATACAATTCTCGGGCAGCGCCCTCAAGTGACCGGCCGGTGCTTAAGTAAGCGCTCAGAGTCTCCAGCAGAGCGCCCCCGGCCGCTGAAAGAGGCTCAAACGCCTGCGCAATCAGAGCCGTGCGAGCCAGTGGATCGCCGACAAGCATGCGTTCCGGTAGAAGCTCATCCGCCATGACGGGACGTGGAGCGTGGGGCCAAGCCGGTGCGGCATCGAGACCCGCAAGTGCAGCGGCCGCCGAGCGTGGGGCCTCATCTAAGGATGGAACGACGGGGCCGATGATGACCGGGTCGGGGCCAAACCGGGTGACCAAAGTGGCCGCAGCGGAATAGAGGTCGCCAACGCCGCCAAGGACCAAAACCAGCCGGTCGCCTTGAATGCCCACGAGGACATCCTGAACCACCCTGCGGGTAGCGCGGCGTAGGTCGGCGGACTTAATGTCGTCCAGCTGCGAACTCGTGGTGCCCACCATGACCAGGACTTGGCCGGTCCCGGACCAACCCAGCGCGGACACTCGCGACCGCAGAGACTTGTCGCGGTCTCCGCGCACAATGGCGTCTACTACCAGGGCTTCCAGGCGGGCGTCCCAGGCGCCGCGGACTTCCGCGGCGCGGGCGTAAACCTCGGCTGCCTCGAATGCGACTTCGCGGGAGTACTTCAGAACCGCCTCGCGCAGGTCTCGCTCCTGGCCCGGTGCGGCAAGACGATCGGAATACTCTTCAACAACTTCAACTGCGATGCGCACAATCTGAAGTGTGTGCTGCAAAGAAATAGACCGGGTGAGGTCCGGGGGTGCGGACATGAACATTTCACCGGCGCTTTGAGTCCCGGTAGCGGGATTGGTAAACCAGTTGATGAACGCGGTGATGCCGGATTGAGCGACCAAGCCTACCCACGTGCGATCCTCTTTGGGCAGGGTGCGGTACCAGATGAGGTCCTCATCAAGGCGTTTGAGGGCTGCTGAAGTCAGCAAACCGGCGCCGTCCTTGACGCGTTGCTGGTTAGCTGGTGAAGCGGTGCTGGGCCCCATCGATGCGGGTGGTCCGGTTTTTGCCATGACATGAGCATAGTGGTTCTTTGTTTGGTTTCCACAAACAACAGGCCCGCTCATCTCACACAAGGGCACATTGGTTTGCAAAGAAAGCGCAATGATTCAATAAAGTCGCTAGAATCGATACATGGCCATAATGCCCAGAATTCAAAAGATGCTGCAACGTCCCCAATCAGCTTTGTCTGTTGGGCGGCGCCGAGAATCCGAACATACGAACAACCCGCATGCGCTCCAAGAGGATGCGCTGCGAGCGATGCTTATGGATGATCCCAACAACGAGCGAGCCTTTTTGGCGCTCGTAGACCTCGTCGCGGATAACGCAGTTCACGGCGATGAACAAGAAGTATCTGACAACCCAGGTCTGGATCCATTGTTTGGGGATCCTGAGGAAATCCAGCAGCATAACGCGCAAACGAACGCAGAGTTGGTCGAAGAGCGAAGACTGGTTGCGATGTGGGCGCTGGCCGAGGAATACGCTGGCCACCCCAAGGGCTGGTACCCAATGATTCAACTGGCTCGGCTGTCTTTGGAAACAAATGCGGAAGACAGCATGCGCCGTTTCAATGCCGGGATATCAAGGGATGACACCGGTCAGGCACTGGCCAGGTCAATTGATTTGCTGCGAGACTCCCACCTGGTTCAAGAGGCATACGCATTGGGCGCCGGGCACTGGCGGGCAAGGGACCACCACCCCATTGCCGGGGTCGCGGTAGTGCGGGCCGCACTTGACTGCGGAAAGGTGGGCGAGGCCCATTCCCACCTGAGCGAGTTGCAAGAACATTATGACCCGGCCCAGATCAGTGAGCTTGACCCTGCTCTGGTTAGTGATGTGGAGCGTGCCTACGCGCAACTGTCTCATGAGGATAGCGATGGCCAAGCTGCACCACACACTCAGGGTGGGGCAGCGGACTAGCGGTAGGTTTCATGTCTTGGCCTGATGCGTAGGGCCACAGCTGAAAGCGTCTAAAATGCCGGTGGCGCCAAACCCAATTGGGTTTGGCGCCACCGGCATTTTTACTTACGCGTTACGGTTTAGGAGTCTCCGCCAACTACTCCGGAAGTTCCGGCCTTCACGTTGTGCAGGTCGTACTTGGCAATAGCCTGTGCCTGCAGGTCAGCTGAAACCTCACCGCGGCGTGCCATTGCTTGCAGAGTGCGGACCACCATGGATGGGCCGTCAATCTTGAAGTAACGGCGAGCGGCAGCACGGGTGTCTGAGAAGCCAAAGCCATCAGCACCGAGAACCTCGTAGTCACCTGGAACCCACTTGCGGATCTGATCTGGGACCATGTGGTCGTAGTCAGAAGTTGCAATGAATGGTCCGGCGCTGCCCTTAAGACGTGAAGTTACAAACGCCTCACGTGGCTCAAGTTCAGGGTGTAGGTAGTTGTGCTCGTCAGCCAAGAGACCGTCACGGCGTAGTTCGTTCCATGAGGTTACTGACCAGACATCTGCGGCAATGCCCCAGTCGTCCTTCAAGAGCTGCTGGGCCTCAAGAGCCCATGGCACACCAACGCCCGAGGCGAGCAGGGTTGGGCGTGGGCCGTCACCCTCTCCTTGGGAGATGAAGTGGATACCCTTGAGGATGCCCTCAACGTCAACACCTTCTGGCTCAACCGGCTGGTGCATTGGCTCGTTGTACACGGTGAGGTAGTACATGACGTCCGGGTTGCGCGGGTCGTCCTTGCCGTACATCCGCTGTAGACCATCCTTGATGATGTGGCGGATTTCGTAGCCGTAGGCAGGGTCGTACTGAACGATTGAGGCGTTCGTACCGGCCAACAGTGGTGAGTGACCGTCAGCGTGCTGCAGTCCCTCACCGGTTAGGGTGGTGCGGCCTGCGGTTGCACCAATAATGAATCCACGGGTGAGCTGGTCGCCTGCGGCCCAGAACTGGTCGCCGGTGCGCTGGAATCCGAACATCGAGTAGAAGATGTAGAACGGAACCAGAACCTCACCGTGCGTTGCGTATGAGGTACCAACGCTTTGGAACGCGGAAGCCGAGCCGGCCTCGTTGATTCCGGTGTGCATGATCTGACCGGCTTCAGATTCCTTGTATGACAGCATCATGTCGCGGTCAACAGCCAAGTAGTTCTGACCCAGGGTGTTAAAGATCTTGGCGCTTGGGAAGATTGAGTCCAGACCGAAGGTACGGGCCTCATCCGGAATGATCGGCACAATGCGGTGACCGAATTCCTTGTCCTTGATCAGTTCCTTGAGCAAGCGAACAAATGCCTGGGTGGATGCAACCTGTTGGTTACCGGAACCACGCTTGAGTACCTCGTATGGCTTGTCAGCCGGAAGAGTGATCTCGGCGTGGTTAGTGCGACGCTCAGGAACGAATCCACCAAGCTTGGCGCGGCTGTCCATCATGTATTGGATCTCAGGTGCGTCCATACCAGGGTGGTAGTACGGTGGCGCGGCTGGGTCGGCTTCAAGCTGCTCGTCCGTGATTGGCACGTGCAGCGAGTCGCGCAGCAGCTTCAGGTCTTCGAGGTCCAACTTCTTCTTCTGGTGCGTGGAGTTACGTCCCGCAAAGCCAGAACCGAGCTGGTAGCCCTTAATGGTGTGGGCAAGGATGACAGTTGGCTGACCTGTGTGCTCACGGGCAGCTGCATAAGCGGCGTAGATCTTGCGGTAGTCGTGACCACCGCGCTTGAGTGCCCAGATCTCATCATCAGTCATGTTCTCAACAAGCTTCTTGGTCCGTGGGTCACGGCCAAAGAAGTGCTCACGAACGAACGCGCCGTCGTTTGCCTTGTACGTCTGGTAGTCGCCGTCCGGGGTGACGTTCATGAGGTTGACTAGCGCGCGGTCCTTGTCTGCGTTCAGCAGCACGTCCCACTCGCGGCCCCAAATAACCTTGATGACGTTCCAGCCAGCACCCTTGAAGAAGGACTCAAGTTCCTGGATGATTTTGCCGTTACCGCGAACCGGGCCGTCAAGGCGCTGCAGGTTGCAGTTAACCACGAAGGTGAGGTTGTCCAGCTGCTGCTGAGCGGCAAGCTGGAGCATTCCGCGGCTCTCTGGCTCGTCCATCTCGCCGTCACCAAGGAAGGCCCATACGTCCTGCTGGCTGGTGTCCTTGATACCTCGGTTGTGCAGGTACTTATTAGTCCACGCCTGGTAGATGGCCGATGCTGGGCCAAGACCCATGGAGACGGTTGGGAATTCCCAGAAGTCAGGCATCTGGTGCGGGTGTGGGTATGACGGGAGTCCTGCACCCAGTCCGCCGTGGGAGTGCTCTTGGCGGAAACCATCGAGGTGGTCAGCGTCGAGGCGGCCTTCAAGGAACGCGCGTGCGTAGACACCGGGGGAGGCGTGACCCTGGAAGTAAATCTGGTCTCCACCGCCCGGGTGGTCCTTGCCGCGGAAGAAGTGGTTCAGGCCAATTTCATACAACGTGGCAACTGAAGCGTAGGAGGAGATGTGTCCACCCACGGAAATTTCTGGTCGCTGCGCACGGGTAACCAGTACGGCAGCGTTCCAACGGATCCAGGAACGGTACTTGCGTTCCATGGCTTCATCGCCGGGGAAGTACGGCTCGTCGTGTACGCCAATGGTGTTTACGTACGGAGTAGTCAGGTATGACGGGACCGTTACGTTGCGCTCGCGTGCGCGCTTAAGCAGGTTCAACAGGATATAACGGGCACGCGGGCCCCCTGCTTCATCGATGAGCCCGTCCAAAGATTCGATCCACTCGCCGGTTTCTTCCGGATCGAAATCTGGGACTTGGCTAATGAGACCATTGATAATTGGTCCAGATTGTTCGTACGCAGCCACAGCCATCCTCACTACGTGTCGTGAGCTCTAGAGCAGTTGGCCCTAACGCTCGCCTACCCGGCATTTGGTCATGCGCTGGTGCGCTACAAGGTTTGCTTGTTGACCGTTTCCGGTTTCTATCAATTCTGGTCAGGTTTGACCAGCATTTCCACCTTGGGGGTCCAAGTATCGACGTGACATTCGTGACACCGGGTCAAAAGTGGCGGTTTTTAGCCATATTCGCCCCTGGGGCAATTACGTTGCCATAGTTGAATAAGCCTATCGCTCAGTGAGATATTGAAGTGTCAAATGCGAGGCGAAATGCGCAGACACGGGGGAAGTTGCTCAGTTTCCGCATGTTTTGATGCGCAAGACCGTAATTTTAGGTTAAATTGACGTCACTGTTCCTCAATATTCGGTAGAGGACATCTAGAAAGGAATCACATCACTGTGGCAGCGACCGCTGACGCCCAGAAGCCAGACCAATTTGGTTTTCTGACTGGGTTTGTCGTCCAAGAATTTGGCTGGGACGAGGACGTAGATCAGGCATTGCGTGAGGCAATTGAGGATCACACGGACAACGAGTTGGCCGATGAGGATTATGACGGCGTAACAGACGGTGCAATTGTCTGGTGGCGTGAGGAAGATGGCGACCTCACCGATACGTTAGTTGACGCTCAAACCGTCCTTGAGGACGGGGGCAGCATTTGGGTATTTAACGCCAAGCCCGGCCGCGATGGCCACATTGGTCATGACGTGATTCAGGAGGCCGCAACAACCGCGGGCCTGCACGCCATGTCAACGCTTTCGGTTGCTCCTGATTGGACCGCAACCAAGCTTTCCCACCGCGGACGTGGCCGGTAGGCACTGATGACTGCGAGTTTGGTGGGGCAGCTAGCCCCTGACTTCACGCTGCGAGATAACCACGGCACCCCCGTCACGCTGAGCGAGTTGCGCGGCAAGAATGTTCTGCTGGTGTTTTTTCCGTTCGCTTTTTCTGGTATTTGCACCGGTGAACTGTGTGAGTTGCGGGATAACTTAGCTCTCTTTGAGGACGCGGACGTCACGCTGTTGGCGATTTCATGCGACCCCATGTTCGCTCAAAAGGCGTGGGCAGAGCAGGAGAACTACGAGTTCTCGTTCCTGTCCGACTTTTGGCCGCACGGTGAGGTTGCCCAGCAATACGGGGTGTTTGACACCGAGAACGGTTTGGCGGTGCGCGGGAGTTTTCTTCTCGATGCCTCAGGAACCGTTCGTTGGTCTGTCATTAACCAGCGGGGCCAGGCTCGTGACTTTGCCGGCTACCGTCAAGCACTTGCGGAGTTGACCGCACACGCGTCGTAGCGGCAATAGTTGCCTCCAATAGTTTTAGAGGTCATGTAGTGCTCCCTCACCCAAACGGGTGGGGGAGCATTTCTGTATCCTGCCAATGCTGCCAGGGTGGGGCATATAGTGGTACTGAAGACCGCGATCCAAAGGAGTGTCATGTCAAACGTATCCGCACAAGATTCCGCCACCACCCAGTTGAGTAATGCGGGGGTGAGTATTTGGCTCGATGATCTTTCCCGCAAACGAATCAACACCGGGGACCTAGAGAACTTGATCGCCACCCGCAATGTTGTTGGGGTGACGACCAACCCGTCTATTTTTCAAAATGCGATCTCAAGCTCGGCTGACTATGAAGAAGACCTTGGCAAGCTGGACCCAAATCTGGATACCGAAAGCGCCATTTTTGAACTCATGACCACGGATGTGCGGCTTGCTTGCAAGATCTTTGAGCCCACCTATGCTGCCTCAAACGGTGAAGATGGGCGGGTTTCAATTGAAGTGTCGCCTACGCTCGCCCATGACACGCAGGGTACCGTCGCTCAGGCCCAGTATCTGCATGACCGGGTTGACCACAAGGGCGTGTACATCAAAATTCCGGCCACCGAGGCCGGGATCGAAGCGATTGCCCAGTCCCTTGCCCTCGGAATCAGCATCAACGTTACGTTGATTTTTAGCTTGTCTCGGTACGCCCAAGTGCTCGATGCCTACCTAGACGGTTTGGAACGGGCACAGGCGGCGGGCAAGGACATTTCTCAGATCCGTTCGGTTGCCTCGTTCTTTGTCTCCCGCGTGGATACCGAGGTGGATAACCGCCTGGCCAAGGTGAGTGACCAAGCAAAGGCAGTCGAGCTCAAAGGCAAGGCCGGGATTGCAAATGCGCGGTTGGCCTACAAACTGTTCGAGGAAACGTTTGCGACCCCGCGGGCTCAAAAACTTATCGCAGCCGGCGCACACCTGCAGCGTCCCCTGTGGGCATCTACCGGTGTCAAAGACCCGAGTATTCGGGACACCGCTTACGTTGAAGAACTGGTGGCCCAAAACACGGTCAATACCATGCCGGCCAAGACGCTTGAGGCAACGTTTGACCACGGGCAGATTACCGTGGACACCATCACCCAAGCCTATGCAGCATCCCAGCAGGTTATTGATGACCTAGCCGCATTAGGCATCGACATTGATGACGTCACCGCCTTGCTCGAACAAGAGGGCGTGGATAAATTTATTGTTGCCTGGCATGACGTGGTGGATACGGTAGCAGCTCACCGCAAGCAGTAGTGAAGGAAAACTCTTGCAGGTAGTTGTTGCTCTTGATTCGTTTAAAGGCTCGGTCAGTTCGGTAGATGCCGGGCTGGCCGTAGCCAAGGGCGTGCGGGCGGTCTACCCGGGCGCTGAGGTGACCGTGTTGCCCATCGCCGATGGGGGTGAAGGAACGTTAGAGGCATGGGCCAAGGCTCCGCACCATCGGGATACCACCGCTCAGCTCGTACCCGAGTCCGCAGCGAACTGCTTTGGCGCCTCCGTGCCCGCCCAATACCTCCTTGAGACGCAGAACTTGCCGGGAGGCAAGAAACCCAGGCGAGCAATACTCGAATGCGCCCAAACGGTAGGGCTGGTTGGGGCCGGTGTCATTGATGACACCACCTCCCTGCGAGCGTCATCGGCCGGTTTAGGGGAGCAGGTCCTGCGAGTCTTAGAACGGGGTGTTACCAGCATTGCCATTGGCCTGGGTGGAAGTGCCTGCACGGACGGCGGAGTTGGGTTCCTACAGGCACTGGGAGCCAAAATTACCGATGCGCAGGGCAACAAAATTCAAGTGACTCCGGGTAAGAATCCCTTGCTGGATGGCCCAACCCACGTTGAACTGCCTGACCTGAACAAACGCTTTGGCAACGTTGAGCTCATTGCGATGACCGACGTATCCAACCGGCTGACCGGACCAGCCGGTGCAGCCCGCATTTTCGGTCCCCAAAAAGGGGCAACCAGCGACCAGATCGACCTGTTAGAACGCCACATGGAGCACTGGGCCAAAGCTCTCGCGGCAGCGGGGCGCTCGGTCGCTAAGATTCCAGGGGCAGGAGCGGCAGGAGGCTTGGGGGCGGCTCTGCTCGCACTGGGTGGCCAGGTCAAGCCCGGACTAAAATACTTGGTGGATCAATTGGGCTATACCGAGTATTTCCGTGGCGCGGACCTGGTGTTTACGGGCGAGGGTGCAATCGATGCCAGCACCATGGGCGGTAAGGCTCCCGCAGCGATTGCAAAACTAGCAAAGAAAATGGGCAACGCCCGGGTTGTTGCACTTGCCGGAAAGGTCGACTTACAGGGGCTGACGCTTACCAACATTGATCAGGTCTTATGCATTCATGAGCCTGGATTACCGCTGGAAATGGCAATGAATCCCCAGGTCACACTCTCGTCCATGGAAATTACTGCTAGGGGCGTTGTGCAACCGCCCGGGACCTGATTCGTCACGTGAGGGCCACTGGAGTTTTTAAGGTGCCGAGCCCTGAACGCTTTGGGTGAATGAGGCAACAAACGAGCGCATGAGCGTCATAAACTCCTCGTTTTGGTTGCCCAGCTGCGCAAACGTTTGGGTGTAAGCGCCGGTGGTTGCCGCCATGTACTTGGAGAACTCTTGGGTGCCAAATTCTGACGGTTCAAACCGATAGGGCTCGGTGGGATCGTTTTTGTTTCTGGTCAGCAAAGAATCGTTGATGGCCGCGTTGACCTGACGGTTCACGGTTGATTGTTCAAGGCCCAGCTCAGCGGCCATTTCCTTGAGCGTGCGTGATTTGCCGTCGTTAAAAAGCCACAGTAGGCGGATGTCTGCGGTCTTGAGCGTGGCGTGCTGGCCTAGAAGGCGCCGCTGGGCGTCAAAGTTCTCCAGAAGGGCCATGAGTTCTTTGGCCAGATTCTCGTTGCTGCTTGAGGGCACCGTGTATCCCGTGTTGTTTCGATCCATTGATATGTGTATTCTACATAACGGTTAGATGTGTAAGTTACATATTGACCGGATGATGGAAGGAACCTGATGAACACAGCACCTCGCCCCGCACGAGGAATTGGCCCTTTGATCGTTGTTTTGGTCTTGGGCTTCTCAAGTCTTTGTGTCTCGCTTATGCAGTCGCTCGTGCTGCCAATTCAATCTGAGTTGCCAACGTTGTTGAGCACCTCGGCCAGCAATGCTTCTTGGGTGGTGACTGCTACGCTCCTGGGTGGAGCTGTGGCAATGCCCATGGCAGGGCGGCTGGCGGATATTTACGGTAAGAAGCCTATTTTGGTGGGATCGGCCGTGCTGCTGTTGATGGGTGCTTTCTTGTGTGCCGTGGCAGACCAGTTTTCATTGATCCTGGCGGGACGGGTGTTGCAAGGCTTGGCAATGGGGTACGTGCCAGTAGCGATTAGTCTGGTGCGAGACGTCGCCCCGAGGGAAAAATCAAACTCGGCCCTAGCGGCGGTTAGCGCCATGATGGGCGTAGGAGGCGCACTTGGGCTTCCACTGGCTGCTTGGATTGTTGAGAGTTTCGATTGGCGGATGCTGTTTTGGCTGGCAACGGTGCTGGCTGCGATCATGATTATTTTGTCGGCAGCAATCTTGCCAAGCTCAACGGTCGCCTCCGGGGCAAGGTTTGACCTGGGCGGTGCGGCTGGGCTGTCGGCCGGTTTGGTGGCGCTGCTGGTTGGTGTGTCCAAAGGAAATGACTGGGGTTGGGGGAGCCCAACAACCCTCGCGTTGATCCTCGGTGGCGCTGTAGTGCTGCTCGGTTGGGGTTACTTCGAACTACGTCATGACTCGCCACTAGTAGACCTGCGGACAACCGCGCATCTTCCGGTTCTAATGACAAACCTGGCCGGTCTCATGGTCGGATTTGGCATGATGGCCCACGCAATCGTGGTGCCGCAACTCCTGCAAATGCCACTTGCGGCAGGCCACGGACTGGGCCAAACAATCATGCAAACTGGCCTGTGGATGGCGCCGGCCGGCATCACCATGCTCCTGGTCTCTCCGCTATCCTCAATGTTCCTCACCCGGCTTGGCGGCCGTATCACCCTAGCCATTGGCTCGGGAGTAATAGCGAGCGGTTACACCTTTGCCGTCTTCATGACGGACGCGCCATGGAAACTCATGGTGGCGGCATCGGTGGCTTCTGCCGGGGTAGCTATTGCCTATGCGGCCATGCCAACCCTGATCATGAACAACGTGCCGCAATCAAAGGCATCGTCTAGTGTGGGCGTCAACGCCCTCATGCGCTCGATTGGTTCAACCGTGGCCGGTGCGGTCATGGCAATCATGCTCACGAGCAACAAGGTGACCGTGGGGGACGTAAGTGTTGCTCCGCAAAGCGCCTTCCAACTCTGCTTTGTTGTTGGTTCGGCTGCCGCGCTACTCGCGCTTGCGTTAACACTGCTGATTCCGCGGTCCAAGCCAATGCCGCAGCAAGCCCAAACTACCCAACAAACCGGCGCACTGGTTGGCGCAATCTCCAAGGAGAGTTAACGCCGGCCTGCAGGCGCAGAAAACAATGGGGATGCAGCGCACTGGCCTGCTAGCATTGCCTGGTGCGCCACCTTATCCGCCTGACCGATTTCACCGCCGCCGACATTGCAGAAGTGTTTGCACTGGCCCATCGCTATGGGCGTGGAACCGGGCCTCAGATTCCCGGCGCAGCCGTGATGTTCTTTCCCGATTCCTCATTGCGAACCCGGACCACCTTTGAGTTGGGCGCAGCCCAACTGGGCCTGCAACCGGTCACTTTTCCACCCCAAACCCTAGACAAGCCCGAAGCGCTCGCTGACGTAGCGGGATACCTAGCCCAGTGGGCAAATGTTGTCATTGCCCGCCACCCAAATATCGCTGTCCTCGAGGAATTAGCGCAGGCCAACGCGTTGCCGGTAATTAACGCGATGACCGATGTGAACCACCCGTGCGAGGTGTTGTCAGACCTGTTCACGCTTGGACGTGACCGTGATCTTACTCAGCTCAAGTACGTGTTTGTGGGGGCGGACGGGAACATCGCCAGGGCGTGGTGGGAAGCAGCACAAGTGTTCAACCTTGACATCGTTCAGTGCTGTCCAAAGGAATTGGCCATTCCCGGGCTCGCATGGACCGATGATCTATTGCAAGCGGTTGCCGAAGCCGATGTCATCTTGACCGATGGGCCAGGTAAGCACGCGGCCGTGCTGGCACCGTTCCAGGTAACCGCCGAGGTCCTTGCTCATGCGCCGGCTCGAGTGAAACTAGTGCCTTGCCCGCCATTTATTCGGGGCAGGGAAGTTAGTGGCGACGCAATCGAGCACCCAGCATTTGTGGGGTACGAGTTCAAACGCTCGCTCCTACCTGTCCAGCAGGCGGTCATGGCGTTTGTGCTGGGCGCTAGCTGACAACCGTGCACTAGTTTGGCACCCGGACCGAGTATTTTATTGCGCTCCTACTAAACCAACTGACGTGGCGGTGTACTTGGCATTGGTAAATGCGAGAGACTAGAGCCATGACTGCGCCAAACACTATTACGGTAACCGGATCTACGGGGCATCTTGGCGGAGCGGTCCTAAGACTGCTCCTGGACCAAGGACAAAGCCCAACCCTTATTGTGCGTGATCCATTGCGGGCCCCTAGTGGAGACCACGAGGTCCGGCAGGCCAACTACGGTGACTTTGAGGCATCGGTAAAAGCGCTTGAAGGCTGTGAAGTCTTGTTCATGGTCTCGGGCTCTGAAAGCCAGGACCGACTAGACCAGCACCGCACGTTCGTTCGCGCTGCTGCGGCAGCTAACGTCAAGCACGTGGTCTATACGTCGTTCATTGGGGCAAGCCCAACCGCGACCTTTACCTTGGCTCGGGACCACTTTGCTACAGAGGAAGCCCTCAAAGAATCTGGTATGGCGTGGACGTTCCTGCGGGACTCCTTCTACCTCGATTTTCTACCGCAACTAGCGGATCAAGACGGGGTCATTCGCGGACCGGCAGGTCAGGGCTTAGTCGGTGGAGTGGCCCGTATGGATGTGGCCAGATGCGCAGGTGCGGTCCTAGTGGATCCGGCCAAGCACGCGGGGAAAACCTACGACCTCACCGGGCCCGAAGCGCTGACATTGCGCCAAGCTGCGGGAATCATTTCAGACGTTACAGGTAGGGCAACGGTGTACGAGGAAGAGACAGTAAAACAGGCATATGAGTCGCGCGCGAAGTATGGTGCGCCTGATTGGGAACTTGATGCGTGGGTATCTACTTACACGGCCATTGCGGCAGGCGAACTAGCGGCGGTTACCAACGCGGTTTACGAGCTGACGGGTGAAGCACCGCTGACACTTACGGAAGTCTTACGCGGCCAAGAGACAACCGCCTAAATTTGGCAAAAAGCCTGTTGGGTTGTGCCAAACCAGAGTAGATGTTGGGGAACAGATAATTCCGTACCCAAATGGGCCACGCCCTGTTAGTCTCAGCAGTACCACCAAATTCAAACGAGGGAGTTGAAATGGCTGGAAAAGATAAGGGCCAAAAGTCGGTCAAGAAACCTGCTACACAAACACTCAAAGAGAAGCGGGCTGCAAAGAAGGCCAAGTAGTACTAACAAAGTAGGACTTACACTGCGATAACCACTGCGCTCGCAATTCCGTACAGGGATTGCGAGCGTCGTTGTATCTAACGCAGTTAGCGAATGTGCCTGCCTAAGTCTCAGTGCATGTTGACCAGGAAAGACCTGCCAAAGGCTGCGCGTGGGCCGTTACAGTTTGAGTTTGAATCCCGTGTGTGAAGCAGCAAAGCCAAGACGCTCGTAAAAGCGGTGGGCGTCGCTGCGTTGGTTATCGCTGGTCAGCTGGACTAAATCGATTCCTTGGTGTCGTGCGTGATCGACCGCCCACGCGATCATGGCGGAGCCAATCCCAATACCGCGTTGGGACTGAGCTACGCGCACAGCCTCGATTTGCATGCGGGTGGCTCCTGCACGGGCCAATCCTGGGATGGTGGTGAGTTGCATGGTGGCAACGACGGTTTCATCTTGGTCGGTGACGACCACCAGCAGTTGAGCTGGGTCGCTGTCGATTGCTTGGAACGCGGCCTCGTAGGCGTCGAGACTTGCATTAGGGGCGAAAGTCTCTGCTTGGCGGACAGGGTCGTTAGTCATCAACTCAATGAGGGCATTAAGGTCTGCCGTCTGCGCCTTGCGAACCTGAAAGACTGTCCCATTGAGATCGAGAGTTTCTAAGATCATGCCTGTATTCTTGCACACTGCCTAGTCTACAAGCCCGGCATCACTGACCCGGTGACCCTCAGGGAGACAGCAGGTGACTGATGCGCTACGGATTGACCGTGGGAGTTGAATTAGAAACTAACCGCTGCGCAATGATTCCAACGGTGGCGATCAAGATAGCCAGCAGGAGTGGTGGCACAACCAAGGACGGCGTTGTAGCGGATAAAACGAGAACGCTGTAACCGTAATCGAGTAGTTCGGCTGGGAAGCGCACCAACGCCCGGGTGCCGGCGGCTGAACTGACGCTCGTCATCAATGCGGGGCTAAGCCAGAGTAAACCGAGAGCTGTGATTGCCGCGAATACGCGCCCAACTGTCCTTACCCCGCCCCACGCTATGGCCATGCCAATCAGCACCGCGGGAACAAACCTGACGTAACCCAGCAGTTGGTCAATCACCGGATTTGTGGGGAAGCCCATGGGGGCCAGCAACGCTGCGAGCCACGGCGTGGTGAACACCGCGGCTAGTGCCGCTGCAATGACAACCCCAGCAGTTGGCGCCTTGACTAGAAGCCAAAAAATTGTGAGGCCCAAAGCAATTACGAGGACGCTACCAATAACAAGCATCGAGAGGTAGAACGTAGCTTCCGGTCGTTCCTGTAGACCACGACTGACAACCAACGTGGTTTGCACAACGGCGCCGACTTGGACGATCAATATTCCCGCAACCAGCGCCGGCAGGCCCCACCTGCCTATCCGGTCATGCAAACCGCGTGCCAGCAGGCCTGCGGTAGTTGAGCCAAGGATCATGATGCTTGCAAGGAGGAAAATTTTATATTGGTTGAATGGAAGCAGTACGTAGGGCATTTCATCTGGCAGGCTTTGAGTCGCCCACAGATTTTGTAACGGGAGACGCATTCCAGTGATCACCCAGGGGAGCATCCCACCAACTGCGCAGGCGACTCCAATGGCCAGCCAAAGCCCAAGGTGGAAGGGTCTGGAGACCTCCTGCTGTGTTGCATCATCGCTGTGGTTGTTGAGTTCCATTGTGCTTCTTTCGGCTGTGACTTAGATCATCCTGCCACAGCTGCCGGGGGTAGGGAAGCAAACTTGCACAATGGCTGAACCGCAAGATTACTGTTGCTGACCAGGCGGCCTACTTGCCGCGCGTTGCAGTCGCACGGCGCCAACAAAGCCCAACGTGAGGAATACCGTTGCGGTGAGTAACGCCCAACGGGTGGAGGTAGCGAATCCATTCACGAGGGCATCGATGGCGGCGGGAGTATCTTTGCCCATGGCACTCCCGGCTCCCTGCATGCGTAGTTGCATGATGGTGGTTCCAGCGGACTGGCGAGTCTGCTCGGCTAACTGGTCCGCGTGGGGACCGGTGAGACCAGCCGCTTTGAGCGCCGCAGGCAGGTTGATAGCGAGCGTCACCGAGAGCACGGTCCCAGAAAAAGCGGTGCCCAGCGCGGAGCCGATCTGCCGTACGGTGCTTTGGGTTGCGGAGGCCTGTCCCGATGCCTCAACGGGTACGTCTCGCAGCACCGTTCCGGTCAACTGGGCCGATGCCAATCCGAGGCCCAGCCCATAGACGATCAGCGGAAGTGCAACAATCCAGCCCGCGGTAGTGCCACGGATGAGTAGGGCTAGCGCAATTACTCCAATGACCTCGAGTCCAAGGCCAATGAGTACGGTTCCGGGGGAGCCGTACTTGGCCGCGATGTGCCGTGCTGAGGCGCCGGAGAGGAACGCGCCGAGTGCCATAGCCGCTAGGACTAGTCCCGCGCCCATGACTGAAAGACCAAGGGCGTTAATCAAGAACAGTGGAAGCACAAAGATAATCGCAAACTCACCAACAGCGACCATCGCCGCAGTGGTATTGCCCCAAGTGAAGGTGGGGAAATTGAATAGCGTAAGGTCCAGAATTGCGGACCGGTTTACTTTTGCCCGGTGGCGCTCCCAGATAACAAAGAGTGTCAACGCGATTGCGGCGATGCCAAGAGCAACTGGGACGATGGATAGGGTCGAGTCCTTAGACCACACCAGGCCAAATACTGAGAGCTCTGCCTTGGGCTTCCACCAACCAAGGTCGGGGCCTTCGATGACGGCGAATACGAGAGCGCCAAACCCGATTGCGCTTAGGAGCGCACCATCAACGTCAGCTCCACGGGCCTGCTTTCCGCCGCGAGTTTCCGGAACGGTCATAATGGCGGCAACCGCAACTATGATTCCCAATGGAATATTGACCAGAAAGATCCAATGCCAAGATGCGAACTGTGTCAGCGCACCACCAGCTAGGGGACCAATCGCGGCCGCACCGGAGATGACCGCACCCCAGACCCCAAAAGCCGCAGCCCGGTATTTGCCACGGAACACAGCGTTCACGGTAGAAAGCGTCGATGGCATGATGAAGGCGGCTCCGACTGCTTGAACAGCACGGGCGGTAACGAGCGTATCCGCTGCGCCGGAAAGAGCCGCAACCAAGCTTCCAGCAACAAAAACGGCGAGCCCAAACAGGAACATCCGTTTGCGACCCCACCGGTCAACGAGTTTTCCAGTGGATAAAAGCAATGCCGCCAGCAAAACCGCATACAAGCTGTTGACCCATTGGGCATCGGTAAGGCTGAGCCCTAGATCCTCGATGATGGCGGGGAGCGCGACACCCACAATGGTGCCGTCAAGAACTATGAGCCCGAGTCCAGTTGAAAGGACAGCGAGAGCGAGCCAATCCTTGCGAGTGGGAACTGAACCTGCTGGCGGAGCTTGGGTTTCACTCATGGTGCAATTGTCTGCCCGTTTTGTCAGGCCTGCAAGCGAGATATCTCTGAGCCACGGCTGGTTACTCATCTTGTCATGTCTAACTGCGGGATAGCATGTAGATCACGTCCAGTATTGGGCGCTTTGACTAGAAAGAGTTCTCAGTGGAAACTTCCCCAATCCTTGCGTGGACATTGCGCAATGAGATTCCAATTCCGCAAGACGTGTTATCACTTCTTGTTGAGGGTGAACAAGCTGTTGCGGCATTCCAAACGTTTCGTGACTCGGCAACATTTACGACTAAGCGGTTGATCGTGCGTGATGCTCAAGGTATTTCTGGCAAGAAAGTCGAGGTGTATTCGTTGCCCTACAGTTCAATCAACATGTGGTCTTCTGAAAATGCTGGCGGAATTTTGGACCGTGATGGCGAGATTGAATTATGGACCCGTGCCGGGCATATCAAGGTGAAGTTAGGTAAGGGGGCTGACGTTCGCCGCATCGATAGCTTGATCGCGTGGGCGGTTCTCAACTCAGGCTAAGAAGCATCACTACACGCTTTTAGTGTTAACCCGGAGCAGGGCCTTCAAACAAAAAAGTCTTGGAAACCACCTAAGTGATTTCCAAGACTTTTTGTATTGTGGGCCCTACCGGGATCGAACCGATGACATCCACGGTGTAAACGTGGCGCTCTACCAGCTGAGCTAAAGGCCCTTCATTGCGTACCTTGCGGTTGCAACAAGGAAAACATTACCGGTAATTGAGTCAGAAACAAAAACGAACCAGCATCCGGCGCCCATGTTGGGTCAACGTCACAGTGCGTGGTGCTCAATGAACTGTTAGAAAGTGACGGCGGGCTTGAACAACCTGTGGGTGGGGCACGCATTGCGTGTCCCACCCACAGGTCATTTTAGGTCAGTAACTGGCTATGGCGCCGGTCAGGTTCCTGCTTACTAACCCCAAGCGATGTTTACCAGTCATGGACGGTGCCATCGATCAGGCGGTTGTACGGCAGGTAAGCCTGCTGGTACGGGAAGGAAAGTGCAGCTTCCTCGTTGAACTCAACACCCAATCCAGGCTGGTCGCCTGGGTGCAGGTAACCATCCTTGAACGTCATGGACTGTTCAAAGACCAAGTTGGTCTTATCGGAGTGCTGCATGTACTCCTGGATTCCGTAGTTGTGAATTGCCAGACCAACGTGCAGTTGTGCGGCAAAACCGACCGGGGAAATATCAGTTGGGCCGTGGAAACCGGACTTGATCTGGTACTGAGCTGCGAAGTCCATGACCTTCTTCAGTGGGCTAATACCACCGAAGTGGGTCGATGCCGCACGCACGTAGTCAATGAGCTGCTCTTGGATCAGGGTTTGGAAATCCCAGACGGTGTTGAAGATTTCACCGATCGCCAGCGGGGTGGTGGTGTGCTGACGCACCAGCCGCAGTGCGTCCTGGTTTTCTGCTGGGGTGCAGTCCTCAAGCCAGTACAGGTCGTATGGTTCAAGGGACTTACCAAGGCGGGCAGCCTCAAGCGGGGTCATGCGGTGGTGCCCATCGTGCAAGAGTGGAATCTCTGGGCCAAACTCGTTACGAACAGCCTCAAACACGGATGGTACGTGGCGCAGGTACGCGCGTGTGTCCCAGTCTTCCTCGAGCGGGAAGTTGCCGCGGCCTGCAGGCTCGTAGTCGTAGCGTTCTCCCGATGCCTGTGCCTGGGCTGCAACGCCGTAGACGGCCTTGATTCCCGGGACAGCAGTTTGAATGCGGATGGACTTGTAACCGAGTTCGAGGTGTTCACGGACCGAGTCAAACAACGATTCGTTGTCGGTTCCTGACGCGTGACCGTACGCGCGCAGACCGTTGCGTGATGCACCACCAATGAGTTGGTAGACGGGCAGACCGGCAACCTTACCCTTGATGTCCCATAGGGCCATGTCAACCGCTGCAATTGCGGCCATGGTGACGGGCCCACGGCGCCAGTATGAGCTGCGGTACAAGAACTGCCAGGTGTCCTCAATGCGGTGCGGGTCCTTGCCAATGAGCAACTGGGCTACGTGCTCCTTGAGGTAGGCAGCAACCGAAAGCTCGCGGCCGTTCAAGGTGGCGTCACCGATGCCCACAACACCGTCATCGGTGGTGATGCGCAGGGTGACAAAGTTACGCGAAGGGCTTGTTACAAAAACCTCAGCCTTTGCAATTTTCATGGGGTTCCTCTCGGATTGTTGCGCAAGTTACGCGGGTCTTGGGGCGCTCGTTTTTGAACGCTCCTACAGAACTGGTGAAGCGTTAGTTTGTGAAGTGTCCACGCAGGCTATGGATGGCTGCGACCACTAGGGAATCAAGTGCGAGCTGGGAATCGACCACGGCTACGAGAGCCCTTGTTTGATCGACGGTGCTCGGTGCCGTTTCTGGCGCGGCCAAGATTGCCCCCAAGGCGTCTGCGCTTGGATCGGTGATGGCCGTACCCGCTGCAACCTGGGCAACTAATTGATCACACCACGCCGCAAGCAGACGCAGCGCGGCCTTGCCATCGCGACCAGCGGCCTTCTCCGCGTGGTAAACGGGGACCGCACGGGCGCCAAGTTTGAGTGAGCCATCATTGGCAATCTGGGACAGGAAGTGGGCAATGTTTGGGTTGGAAAACCGCTCAATAAGCTGGTCCCGGTACGCAGGAACATTGAGTCCCTTCTCCGTGAGGTGGTGTGCAGCGGCGTCCCAAAATTCCTCAACCCAAGAGCGCATCATCGGATCTGCTAAGGCCTGAGCGACCGTCTGGTGACCGCGCAACTGCCCCGCGTAGGCCATAAGGGAGTGGGCACCATTGAGGAGCCACAACTTACGGCGCTCAAACGGGTCCAAGCTGGTCACAAACTCTGCCCCGCCCTGTTCCCAAGCCGGGCGGCCCGCAGGGAATTCACCTTGGAGAACCCAAGACGTAAAGGGCTCGGTCACAACGGGGCTTTGGTCGCTAAAGCCTGTAGCTGCGGCAACCGCAGCCCGGTCCGCGTCTGTGGTCCGGGGCGTAATACGGTCAATCGAACTATCCACAAAGGAAACCGACTCGGTGATCCACCCCGCCAGTTCCGGACTAACCGCCTGGGCAAGTCCAACAATGCCGGCCCGCGCCGCGAGCCCGTTGGCTGGCAGGTTGTCACAAGAAACGATTGCGATTGGACCTACACCAGCAGCGCGACGGTCAGCCAAAGCAACGACAAGCCGTGCCGGAGTTGTGCTGACCGGGGATGCGGAGAGCGAAGCAAGGTCAAATGTTCCGCCTTGTCCGTCCGCAACAAAGGCGGATCGTAGCGCGGCGAGATCGCTTTGAACTGCAGGATCGTCAAGATTGAGCGTTGCGGGGCTGATACCCGGGGCGGTCTTGTAACCGGCCTCGGTAATGGTTAGCGTGATGACCCCAACCTCGGCCCGAGCAACATAGTCTGCCAGCGCGGCAATATTTACGCCGTCATGGGCCGCAACGATCGAGTCAATGATCTCAAAGCTGTCGCCCGCAGCGCCACGAGTGATCAGCGTGAACAGCCCATCTTGTGCCTCGAGTTCGAGAGCCGCCTGAGGGGAACGACCGGTAAAAGCGGCAATGCCCCAGGCATCGTCAGCTTTGGCGGTGTACCAGGCCTGATGCGCGCGGTGAAACGCGCCCAAACCAATGTGCACAATACGCACGGGGGCGGCGTTGGTAGCGCCGGTTGCTGCGCGGGTGAGAGCGATAGGAACTGCCGTTGTCATAGCTTGAATGCCCTTCGTGGTGAGCCGTCAACGAGGTCAATAATGATCTCGTGGGCGCGCTGCTCGGAAATGCGGTGCTCGGCCACAAGGCGGGCAAGGAACGATGCCTCGATGCGCCGGGACGTGTCGTGGCGAGCCGGGATCGAGCAAAACGCGCGCGTGTCATCGATAAACCCGGAGGACCGGGTGAAGCCTGCGGTCTCGGTTACGGCAGAGCGGAACCGGAGCATGGCGTCGGGAGCGTCGAGGAACCACCACGGGGCGCCAATGAAAATTGATGGATAGAAGCCCGCAAACGGGGCAATCTCCCGGGAGAACACGGTCTCGTCGATCGTGAACGGGATGAAGTGGAAGCCCGGCGCCGTGCCAAAGTCTTCCAGCATCGGCAACAGACCTGAGGCGTAGTCGACCGCAAACGGGATATCGTGTCCGGTATCCGGCCCAAACGTATTCAATGACGGGGCATGCGTGTTGCGGTGGACGCCCGGGTGCATGGTCATGACCAAACCATCCTCGACAGCCATGGATGCCTGAACGTACATCATGTGCGCCTCAAAGGCCAAGGCTTCGGTGAACGTTGCGGTGCCGGCCATGCCCTTTTCAAACAGGGCGGCTGCCTCACCGGGGGAGAGCTTGAGGAATGCTGCCGTGTGGCTGCCGTGGTCGGAAGAAACCGCGCCGTGCTGGGCAAAGTACTGCCGGCGGTTTGCCATGGCACGAATGTACCCGGCGTATCCGGCCAGGCCATCGCCGGCTGTCTGGATGAGCGCCTCAACCTTGGTAGCAAAGCCGTCGACCCAAAACTTGATGTAAGCATCGGGGCGGAAGGTTGGCAGCACGCGCGGCGCAAAGGTGTCATCCGCGGCCAAAGCGGCGTGCGCGGTCAAGGAATCAAGGGGATCATCCGTCGTTGCGAGGACCTCGATGTTAAACGAGTCCATGAGAGCGCGGGGCCTAAATGAGGGCTCGGCAATCTTGGCTGAGATGGCATCGAAGGTAGCGTCCGCAGTGGCCTCACTGATGGGGTCCGTTAGGCCAAAGACGTGGTCAAACTCCTGAGCCAGCCAGTAGCCGGAGGCGGTGCCATCAAAGTCGTTCCAGTGCTTGGAGAATGTACGCCAAGCCTCACGCGGGGAGGCGCCCTCGGTGCCGCCCACCCGCAACTTATCGAGGGAGACTCCGTTGGCGTGCATGAGCCGGGTGACGTAGTGGTCGGGGCTCAGGAGCAGCGCAGTAGGGTCTGGAAACGGGGAATCTTCAAGGATCATGTTGGGGTCAACATGGCCGTGAGGGGAAATAATAGGCAGATTCTCTACGTCAGCGTAGAGCCGGCGGGCAATCTCCCGGACGCCAGCGTCCGCGGGAAATAACCTATCCGGATTGGAAGCAAGTGAAGAGGTCATGCCCCAAGATCACCAGAGTTGGGGCCGGGTGGCAATTGATTGCCAAAAGTTGCCTTGGCCTGCAACGCAATAATTTATGTCCGCCGTGGGGCCCCGGTGGAATTACGCACGATTAGCTTGGTGGGCAGCACTAGTGCCGAGTCGGCGGATGAGACCGCACCTCGAGTTAAGGCCAAAAGGTTCCGCACCGCAGTTTCCCCAAGCGACTGCAGTGGAGCCGCAACAGTCGTCAGGCCGGGGCGGACTAACTCTGCCGCGGACGAGTTATCAAACCCAATGATTGAGACATCCAGCGGAACGCGCAGCCCTCGCAACTGCAATGCGTGCATGACCCCTAACGCCAGGACGTCGTTGTAGGCAATGACCGCCGTGGCTCCGCTCGAAACCACCTCAGCGACAACCGCCGACCCGGCCTCACGGGTGGGTGCTTGAGGGGTGATGGCGGAATATCGCATGCCGAGTTTGGGGGCAAACTGCTTGATCGCACCCCAGCGCATACCGTTCGCCCAAGATGCCTTTGGGCCGGCAACGTACAACACTTCTTCGTGTCCCAGCGCAGCTAGATGCTCAAGTGAACGCTCGACACCGCGGGTGTTGTCGGTGGTAATACTTGAAACACCGTTCACCCCTCGGTTCATCACAATTGTTGGTTTCTGCTTAGCCATCGAGCGAATAGCAGAATCAGACATGCGTGAACTCGACAGGATGATGCCGTCGATGATGTCCATGGACCGCTCGAGCGCAACGCGTTCAATGCTGGAAGATTCTTGGCTGTGGGCAAGGAGCAAGGTGTAGCCGTTCCTGGCCGCTTCACTCTCGGCTCCGACGATCATGTCGAAGTACACGGGATTTGCGATGTCCGCAATTACCAGGGCGATGATGCCACGCCGTGAATTACCTTGAGCCATGGGGCGGTGCACCGCAACTGACTGATAGCCCAGCTCTTCTGCAACTTTGCGGATTTTCTCCGCGGTAGCAAAGCTCACCCGGCCCGGCCGGGCAAAGGCACGTGAGACGGTCGAGCCAGATACGCCCGCGGCCGCAGCCACGTCATAAATGGTGATCTTCCTGTCGCTGCCGGACTCATTGACTGCCATAGGTCAATGATACGAGCAGTAGGGCCGCCAGACCGCCAACCGTGGCAACTTGTGGCAACAACTAGCCATGGTTGTCACTGGGAGGTGACCATCAAGTTATCCATCAATGAAGTCGGTTGTGTATCTCGAAACACGCCTAATTGCTTGGGCAGCGGCAGTGTTGCCTCCAGGCAGAAAGAGAAGTCGAGACATGAAAAATCGTGTATCACGATTTGCAGCGCTGGCGTTTGCCGCCACGCTGGCCTTAGGTGCGTGCTCAACAGGCATCTCCGGAAGTGCGGAAGAGGGCAAGGTCATGATCCTTTCCCTGAACCAGTCGGAGTCGCACCCCTCGTTTATAGCGCTTGAAGCATTCGGTGAAAGATTGAAGGAGCGAACAGCCGGGCGTTGGGACATCTTGGTATATCCAAACGAGACCCTCGGTGCCCAACAGGAAGTGATCCAACTAGTCAGCGACGGCTCAGTGGACATGGCAATTGCCTCCGGTACCCAACTCGAAAACCTCAACCCGGAGTTCGCCACCCTCAACCTACCGACGGTCTTTGACAGCATCGAGCACCAGATTGCTGTGCTTGGCAACCAAGAGATTGTTGGGGATTTGTTCTCATCGCTTGAGGACTCCAAGAATCTGACGGTACTTGGCGGACTGACCCAAGGAGACCGTAACCTTTACACGGTTGAGGGGCCGATCGTTGTGCCGCAGGACCTTAACGGTATGAAGATCCGAGTCCAGGAATCCGACCTGCATATCGCGATGATCAATGCCATGGGAGGCTCGGCAACCCCGATGTCCTACGGCGAGGTCTACACCGCACTGCAGTCAGGTGTGCTTGACGGGGCAGAGAATAACGAGGTCTCCTACGTGACTCAAAAACACCACGAGGTAGCCCAATATGTAGCACGCACCCGCCACCTGGTTGGACTTGACTACATGCTCATTAACTCCGACCTCATGAACTCGATGGACCCGGCAGACCGCGAAATCCTTACCGAGGAATGGAAGAACACGGTCGACAACCACGTCGAGCTGTGGCTTAAGAACACCGATGAGGCTATTGCGGAAGCAGAAGCAAACGGTTCCAAGTTTAACGACGTGGATACCGAGGCATTCGCTGCGGCGCTCGCACCGGTAGTCGAAGACGCGCTTACCAGCGATAGCGCCCGTGAACTCT
Source organism: Jonesiaceae bacterium BS-20 (assembly GCA_039995105.1). Classification (GTDB taxonomy): domain Bacteria; phylum Actinomycetota; class Actinomycetes; order Actinomycetales; family Cellulomonadaceae. The sequence goes on along the minus strand of CP146203.1, from coordinate 1,811,618 downwards.
ATGACAACATTCGAAAGGCAGCCAAATGAACGCCGTGAAGTCCGCTCTAGACGCGGCGCTCAAATGGATCTGTGTAGGTCTCTTTGCCGCGCTGCTAGTCGTTGTATGCTGGCAGGTTTTCACCCGTCAGGTCATGCACGCCCCAGCCACGTGGACCACGTCCACCGCGCAATATCTGTTTGTCTGGCTGTCCCTGTTTGGGGCCGCCCTCGTATTCTCGGACCGCGGTCACATCGCAGTTGACTTCCTAGTCCGGGTGCTCAAGATCAATGAGAAGCGCTCGACCGAGATCTTTGTCAACATCATCATTCTTGCCTTCGCCGTGTTCATCTTGATTTATGGTGGTATGCGTGGCGTCAGCATCACGTGGTCCCAAAACGTGTCTGGTCTGCCGGTATCTGTAGGGGCAATGTACCTGGCGCTGCCGGTGTCCGGTTTCCTTGTTGCGTTTTACTCGCTGTTTCACATGCGCGAGGCCTTCGCCGGACGCGGACTACCCAATGACCAAGACGAGAAGAATGTAGAGGTGGTCTGACATGGATCCGGCACTCGTAGCGGGAATTATTCTTGTTCTCGGCATCGGTATTTTACTGCTTTTGCGGGTACCTATTGCGGTTGCGGTAGGTTTCTCAGCGTTCGTTGCTGTGGCAGCCGTAATCGGCGCGGAAAAGGCTTCATTTGTGGCCGCCCAGCGGTTGTTCACCGGTATCAACTCGTTTACGCTGCTTGCCATTCCGTTCTTTATTTTGGCTGGCGTCCTGATGAATAATGGCGGAATTGCGGGCAGGCTTATCGACGCCGCTAAGGTCTTGGTGGGCCGGATGCCCGGTAACCTTGCCCAGACAAACGTCGTTGCTAACGCACTGTTTGGCTCGGTTTCTGGGGCGGCAGTGGCCTCAGCTGCAGCCGTAGGTGGAGTCATTGGACCGCGCCAGGAGAAGGAAGGTTACGACAAGAACTTCTCCGCGGCGGTCAATATTGCCTCGGCACCGTCGGGTATGTTGATCCCTCCGAGTAATACGCTCATTGTGTATTCGCTTGTCTCAAGCACGTCGATCGCGACCCTGTTTATTGCCGGTTACATTCCGGGTATCTTGTGGGCTGCGGCGTGCATGCTCGTTGTTTGGCTTTACGTGCGTAAGCGCCCCGAGCTCAATAAGAAAGAGACAGTGACGTTCGGAGTTGCGATTAAGACGATCTGGCGGGCCGTGCCCTCGATCCTCATGATCGTGGTGGTCATTGGCGGTATTCTCGCCGGTATTTTCACCCCAACCGAGTCCGCAGCAATTGCTGTGGTGTACTGCCTGATTCTGGGGTTTGCGTATAAGGCAATCAAAGTCAGTGACCTTAAGCGGATCTTTATCAACGCTACGGAAACCACCGCGATCGTCATGTTACTGGTCGGTGTTTCGACGATCATGGCGTGGGTCATGGCCTACTCGGGTATCCCAGGAGCCATCTCCTCAGGATTGCTTGGCCTCACCAATTCCCCAACCATGATCATTATTTTGATCATGCTCATCATGTTGGTTATTGGTACCTTCATGGATCCAACCCCGGCGATCTTGATCTTCGTACCGATCTTCTTGCCAATCGTTGTGGACCTAGGCATGGACCCCATTCACTTTGGTATTTTGATCACCTTCAACCTGTGCCTAGGAACAATTACCCCGCCCGTGGGCAACGTCTTGTTCGTGGGAGCACGAGTTGCGGGGCTGCGCCCAGAGCCGGTCATTAAGGCGCTGGTGCCGTTCTTCATTGCACTTATAACCGTACTGTTCGTGGTGGCCTTTGTGCCGCAGCTTTCGCTGTGGCTGCCCGGAGTGTTGGGCATGTAGTGCGCCTGCCCAAGCAACTCCCATCTGGGTTCTAGGAGCTAGAATCAAAGGTGTCCTGGAAATCTCTACGATTTCCAGGACACCTTTGCTTTGCCGACTCGGGTATTACAACGTGCCAAGTCTGACCGTCTTGTGAAGTAACTACCGCACCGATCTGGCCTACGTTTGCGCCGAGGCTGACGCCCTTGCAGGCGATGACTTCTTCTTGATTGGTGCCTATGCGCTTGCTTTTCGTGGTTTTGGAAGGTGCCAACCATTCGCGTAGGAGGTGAGCCTGAGCGCAGTTGCTACGGTGCCACCAACGATCGATGCGATCAGCAGATTGCCGGTGAAGTAGGTGATCAGCGTTGCAATAGTTGCCCCAACGATCGCAGAGACTGCGTAGAGTTCGCGGGTCAGTACGCCGGGTACATCATTAACAAGGACGTCACGGATGACCCCGCCGCCGATTGAAACGATGGTGCCTACAAACACCGCGGTGACAACGTCGATCCCGGCATCAGTGGCAACGGCCGCACCGTAGGCACAAAAAATACCTAACCCAAATGCGTCAAAGACAATCTCGAACCGGCGAATCTTTGATAAACCGGGGTGGAAGAAGAACACGGCAAGCGAACCTACAAGTGCCGTCACCCAGTAGGGCCAGTGTAGGAAGGAAACGGGTGGGTGCACTCCAAGGATCATGTCTCGAATAACGCCGCCGCCAATTCCCGTGGAAATGCCGACTACAAGGACGCCAAGTAGGTCAAGGTTGTGCCGTACGCCAACCAATGCTCCCGAGATCGCGAAAGCCAAAATCCCGGTGATCCATAGGCCTTCAAAGACCCATGTTCCAATTTCAGTCATGGTCGCCATTTTATAAGAAGGTTGGTTCGGTTCTGGCACTGCGCAAGGCAGTTGTGACCGGAACGTCATAATGCGCAGGCTAGATACAAAAGATCTCCTAGAAACTTTTGTTTCTAGGAGATCTTAGTTTGTGGGCCCTACCGGGATCGAACCGATGACATCCACGGTGTAAACGTGGCGCTCTACCAGCTGAGCTAAAGGCCCTTCATTGCGTTGGTGCTTGTTGCAACAAAGAAAATATTACCCGGTCAGCGCCCAGAAACAAAAACACAACCGGCAATTTGGCCAAAAAGTGGTGCGGAACTCATTTATTGCCTGCGGGGAAGTGGCCGGCAGTGTCGGGTCTTGTGGCAGGTGAGGAGGCGAACCTTCGATCCTTGCAGATACAGTGGGACCATGACTTTTGTTGCTTCCACCGGTCAGACACCCAACCTCGATGTTGTGCTTGGGGCACTCGACAAGTTGTATCCGCCCCGTCTAGCGGAAGGCTGGGACAAGATTGGTTTGAGTATCGGCAGGCGCCAGGATCCGGTGCGCAAGATTTTGTTTGCGGTAGACCCGGTCGCTTGCGTGGTAGATGAGGCCATTGCATGGGGTGCGGACCTGATAGTCACGCACCACCCGTTTTTCTTTACCGCCGTGAACTCGGTATCCGGGGACACTGACCGCGGTGAGATTGTCCACCGATTGATTCAGGCCGAGTGTGCCCTATTTAGTGCGCACACCAATGCGGACTCCGCTGCACGCGGGGTGAATGGGGCACTCGCGGACTTGCTTGGATTGGTTGATACAGAACCGCTTGTGCCAGCAAAGGACCCCGCCGATGCCGCAGCAGGACTGGGACTCGGGCGCGTTGGTAAATTGGTTGAGCCCGTCACCCTTGGCGACTTTGCCACGGTCGTTGCGGACCGTTTACCTAAGGTCGCTCAGGGCGTCCGGGTTGCGGGAGACCTAGGAGCAATGGTTCAGACGGTCGCCGTATTGGGAGGGTCGGGGGAGTCACTTGCAAAGGCCGCTGCTCAGGCGCAGGCCGATGTCTACGTGACCTCGGACATGAAGCATCACGGCGCCTTGGATCTTGTGGCTGAGTTTGAACACGCCGCCGCGCTCGCGGGTAATCGGCGTGGTGGGCGCCCATACCTGGTCGATACCGCGCACTATGCAAGTGAGAGCCCTTGGCTGAAGTATGGTGCCGAGGACTTAGCAAAAGAACTCGAAAATGATGGTTATGTGGTTGAGGTCAAAGTGTGTGAGATCAATACTGACCCGTGGACCATTAGGCTGTAACTAGTTAAGCCCGGTTGCAGCAGGTAACACCGCGCTGGCCGATGGTTGTAAGAATTTGTTTTGCATCATATTTACTTCAAGATCCGGATTACTTCAACAAACGTAAGGGACCACTCGTGGCGAATGCACCCGTAGCAGACCAACTTCAACTTCTGGATGTGCAGGGGCTAGATACAAAGTTGGCACAGTTGGCTCACCAACGTAAGAACACCCCCGGGCTGGCGCGGGTAGCGGAAGTGAAAAGCCAAATTGCCGATCTCTCGGGAGCCCTGACGGCATCGAGAACTGCCGCAAGTGATCTCACCCGCGAGCTCACCAAAGCGGAGCAAGACGTTGAGCAAGTGGTAACCCGTACCGCGCGTAACCAAGAACGGTTGGACTCCGGGGCAGTGAGCCCTCGTGATGCGCAGGCGCTGCTTGCGGAGATTGAGTCCCTCAATAACCGTCAAGGCATCTTGGAAGAGATTCAACTCGGTTTCATGGAGCGTTTGGAAGCGCACAAGGACACCCTAGACAAGCTCGAAGCAGCGAACTCCGGAATGGAAGACGCGCTTACGGCAGCGGAAGCTGAGCTGGCGCAAGAGCTGGCAGTGATCGATGCTGAGGGCAAGCGTGTGCTGGCCGAGCGCAACGTCATGGTTAGCACCCTGGATGAGGGCCTAGTGAAACTGTATGAGCGGATCCGCTCGTCTCAGGGTGGCGTTGGCGCCGCCGCACTGTATGGCAACAAGTGCCAGGGCTGCCGCTTGGAGATCAACCCGATTGAGCTTGAGCAGATTCGCGATTCTGCGGCAGACAAGATCGTGCGCTGTGAAGAGTGCTCACGCATCCTCGTGCGCGTTCCTGAAGCAAAGTCACCGCTTGCCGACGCCTAACCGCGATGGAACAAGCGTGTTCCGTCTAGGTGTCTACGGTCGCTCGTGATCTAAGTTGCAATATTTAGGTAACTACGAGTTCTAACGTTGCAGTGCGTGCCCCGGTTTCAAGCAGTTCAACACTGATGAAGTCGGGGCATTGCTGTGCTGCCACGAGCAACTCTTGGGCGGTCCTAGGCTCGGTGTCGAGGCGTAACAGGTGTGCCGTCAAGATGCCCCGGGCGTGCTTGGCATTGTGGGACACCACCGTACGCTTGCCGTTGAGTTCCCGCAGTACGCGAACGGTAACCCAATCAGTGTTCAGGGCCTTTCCTGGTTTCCAGGCGTTGAGGTACGCGGATGACCGGCAGTCCACAATGACCGTATTCTCGGCCAGCGGGGCAAGGACCTGATCCAAGTGCTTGCGCCATGCGGTTGCTAAGTTGCCGGTTTGGGGGAGTTTGACTCCCATGGAAAGCCGATACGCGGGAATAAGATCCGTGGGACTCACCGCACCCCATAACGCGGAGACGGTACGAACCGTGCGATGAGCGCGGTCTTGCTGTTTGGCGTTCAGTGAGTCAAGGCCGGCGGCCGCGTAAAGCACGCCGGTATAGACCCGGGCGGCCGGTGCGCACGGGGCCGCAAGCAACCTAGTATTTGCGGCTACTTCGGCGTCAAGGCTGGCGCCAACCTTGAGCAACGTAAGAGCGTCGGTGTGTGCTGAGACTTCAGCCAACTCCGTAAGGAGTTCCTTGCGCCGCGGGTTAAGTTCCGGGCTGCTGAGGCCTGCCCAATCGATTGTGGGGCCAGAAGCGGGAGCGGATTTTCCTTCAGAAGGAGGCAGCAAGATAAGCACATGTTGACTTTACCTGCCCCGCCGATCCGGAATGGGACCGAGAGCGTGATCTTGGCGCCGTCGTAACGCATCTCACTGGATCAGGGGCTAAATTTCAGGGCGCGGATGAAAACTGGATCCGCAATGGGCGTTAACCTAGTAATACGGATGAGATGGCCAGACGATCGCGGCAGTGCTTGCACTGACGAGGAACGTCCGGGCTCCGCAGAGCAGGACGGTGGGTAACGCCCACCCGGGGTGACCCGCGGGAAAGTGCCACAGAAAACAGACCGCCTAACTGGTTTAGGTAAGGGTGAAAAGGTGGTGTAAGAGACCACCAGCGCATCGGGTGACCGAAGCGGCTAGGTAAACCCCGTCCGGAGCAAGGCCAGACAGAACACGCTGAGGCGGCTCGCCGAGTGTTCGGGTAGGCTGCTCGAGCCGTACGGCAACGTACGGCCTAGATGGATGATCGTCAGCCGCTAACAAGTAATTGTGGCGGTTACAAAACCCGGCGTATCGGCCATCTCATCCGGCTAATCGTGAACCTGGAGATAAAGCGCTGGCTCCCAGGCAACTAGTATCCTATATTGAACCTACTCAGGCACGACGTAGGAAAATTAGGAGGGCGGCAACGATGCAGCCGAGTCCAGAGAACAACGTTGAGGCAATCAAGTTATCCTCCAAACAGGCTATTGATCTAGACCTCGATTGGATCCTAGACGGTGATCCCGATGGGATCTTCAATCTTGCAAATGACTTGCGTGCTCTGACCAAGACCAAGATTATTACGCGGCTTTATGTGGCAGCCCACAAGCGAGGTGTTGAAGTTGCCGCGCTTAACCTGGGCAGGTTTCTTGATGACCGAAATGATGTTTCAGGTGCCAAGAAGTGGTACAAGATCGCCTACCACCAGGGGGACCCAAGGGCAGCTGTCATGCGAGGGGACCTATTGAGAAAAGAACGAAAATACGCGTCCGCGCTGAAATGGTACCGCTTAGGTTCAGACGTTCCTGAGTCCGCCTACCATCATGCAAAAATGGCCAAACGCCTCGGATTCATTGAGGAAGCCAAGTCGGTGTTGCAGCGGCATATGGATCACAATGCGGATGCTGCCGTGGAGTATGTTCTCCAGTATGGCAAGGAGCTTCAAGATGGTGGGCTTTCAATCTTGGAAGGTTATTGGGCAGCTGGTGATCTGTTGGCAAGTGTTCCACTTGCGAACTTCTACGCCAAGTTGGGCAGATTTGAAGATGAGGAAAAGGTACTACGAGCGGCAATTAGTGCCGGAGAGTCGCACGCGGCTTTCAATCTCGGGATCAACCTGAACCAAGTCGGTAAACCGCTTGAAGCCAAGGCCTTCATTGCACTGGCAAAAGAACTCGGAGATTCTCGCGCTGCAAAGTGGCTCGCAAATGAAGATTGGGATCTAGCGGGAGCGGGAGACACCTGCGCGCGCTAGATCCATGTACCAGTTATAGAGGTTCGAAGCCTCGGCTGTCAGCTTGAGATACTTACTGCGATCAGGGTCGCTTTGCGCGAGCAAGAGGTAGCGCTCATTGGCGATGATGGCGCCAATGCCCTTGCTCCATGCCTGGTAATAGTTTTGATCCGAGACCGTGGTTTTGGACTTCATGATTTTTAGATACTCATCCATGACGCGGCGGTAGTGGCCCCCAAGGAGTCGAAGGCGGGCCTTTTCTTGGGCCGTTACGTAAAACGTTTTGAGATTATCGGCGATTGTTTGGCAATAGCGCTGCACCTTGGCGTCCTCGATCTTGGTGGGCTTGCCGGAGAATGCTTGCTTGAAATCAACTGAGGTATCTGTGCGCCAAGGGATGTGCCGCCGCAAGTCGAGGCTGGGTTGGTCTGACAGGGAAATGAGATACCCCTGTGCGTAACTGGTTGAGAGATTTTGGGTCGCTGCGGTACGGGGCTGTTCCTGCGTGAACGTAGACCTTGTCCAGGTCAGGAGAATCTGGGCGACACCGTCTTGGTCCTTAACCGAACACTCGGCGAAAGCCAGCGAACTGTAGTGCCCGTTGAGGAGTTCAAGAAGCATTCGGCCATCATGCAGCATGGTGGCGTGAATAAAGGTGGGGCTAATGGTCTTGGCCAAGGCGCTATCCCGGAAGGTCATATTGATTGTGGTCAACGTTTGCTAGGTGGCGCCGTTGGGTTCGGCGCCACCTAGCACGGTTCTAAGAGTGCAGCTTGTGACCATCTTGGGTGGCCGCAAATGCGGCTGCGCCACTAATGCCTGCGGCGTTGCGAAGGGTCGCCGGGATGATCTCAGCTTTGAGCTTGAGCAACGGCAAGAAATTGTCGTGGTGCTTTGAAACTCCGCCACCAACAACAATGAGGTCCGGACTCAATAACTCTTCTACGTGAGAGAAATAGCGCTGCAAACGCACCGCCCAATCTTCCCAACTCAGGTCCTCGCGGGTGCGGGCTGAGTCAGCTGCCCTGGTCTCGGCGTCAAAGCCATCGATCTCAAGGTGGCCAAACTCGGTGTTGGTAACCAAGACGCCATCAACAATCAAGGCGGTACCAATGCCGGTTCCCAGCGTGACTAGGAGAACCTTGCCTAACTGGTCCTTAGCGGCGCCGTAGTGAGCCTCGCCGTAGCCCGCGGCATCGGCATCGTTGAGCGCGTGAATCTTGCGGTTGAGCTTGGTGGAAAGCAACGTCTCGATGTTCACCCCGGCCCACGAGGGGTCAAGGTTTGCAACCGAGGGCACTACGCCATGATTGATCGGGGCTGGGAATGCGACCCCAATCGGGGTGCCCTTATCGAGGTTGAACTCACCAACGAGGTCTGCAACCACGTCTGCTACAGCATCGGGGGTAGACAACTCCGGGGTCGGGATACGAACGCGGGAGTCAGCGAACTCCCCAGAAGGAAGATCAACGGGGGCACCCTTGATGCCGCTACCGCCAATATCAATTCCGAACGCTATCTTGGGCATTTTGCTCATGGCAGTGTCAAAACCTCCGTACCGGACTCGGTGACAACGAGAGTGTGTTCAAACTGGGCCGTGCGCTTGCGGTCCTTGGTAACAACGGTCCAACCATCATCCCAAACGTCAGACTCGATTGTGCCGAGGGTGAGCATTGGTTCGATGGTGAACACCATGCCCGGTTCGATCGTGGTTGAGTACAGTGGGCCGGCATCGAAGTGCGGAATAATGAGGCCGGTGTGGAACGCCTCTCCGACACCGTGGCCGGTGTAGTCGCGCACCGAACCATAACCAAAGCGTTGGGCATACTTTTCAATAACGCGGCCAATCACGTTAACCTCACGGCCCGGCTTAACCGCCTTAATTGCGCGGTTGAGTGCCTCTTGGGTGCGCTCGATCAGCAGCGCTGATTCCTCATCGATGTCACCCACCGCGAAGGTAGCGTTGTTGTCGCCGTGGACGTGGCCAATGTATGCGGTGATGTCGATGTTGATGATGTCGCCGTCTAGTAGCGGACGGTCATCGGGGATGCCGTGGCAGATGACCTCGTTGATCGATGTGCAAAGCGACTTGGGGAACCCGCGGTAACCGAGGGTGGACGGGTATGCGCCGTGGTCAAGCAAGAACTCGTGGCCAATGCGGTCCAGCTGATCGCCAGTAACACCCGGTGCGACGTTGCGGCCTACCTCTTGGAGTGCTTGGGCAGCAATCTTGGAAGCTACCCTGATTTTCTCGAGTACCTCGGGGGTAGGAATGTCCGAGCCGGTAAATTCCTTGGGACCGGGCTTACCCACGTACTCGGGCCGTGCAATCGAGTTTGGTACGGCGAGTTGAGGGGAAACCTTCCCTGGGGTGATTGGGTTCGGATTGACAACAGAAGTTTGCATACCCACCAGTTTAGTAACGATTTGGGCTTGTGTGTGCAACCAACCCAACATGTTGGATCACGGTACTATCAAGAACGAGTTGCTCTAATCGACTTTTACCTAATCAAAGATGAGGCGGGATACTCATGGCACGCTACTACTACAACACCAAAACGGGTCAGGTAGAAAAGGGACGCAAGTTCAGTTGGTTCTCTCGGATGGGTCCGTACGCCACCGCTGAAGAGGCCCAGCAGGCCCTAGAAATCGCCCAGGCCCGGACGCAAGCGTGGGATGAAGAGGATAAAGAGTTCCGGGATGAAGACTAACTAAGTGCTGGTTTCCATCCCGGAACGTAAGTCTCGCCTATTGTTGATTTTGGTCAGTAATCAAAGGAGTGCTCGGCTCCAGGGAACTGGGCTGTTTGTACCGCATCGATGTACTCTCGCGTGGCGTTGGTCAGGTCCTCACCGATCTGGGCGAACTGCTTGGCAAAACGCGGCGACCAGGTGGTCATGCCGGCCATATCCGTCCACACCAAGACTTGGCCGTCAACCTTAATGCCTGCACCAATACCGATAGTGGGGATGCGCAGGATCTCGGTTACTCGCTCGGCTACTGGGGCCGGCACCATCTCAAGCACAATCGCAACGGCACCCGCCTCTTGGAGCGCAAGAGCGTCATCGCAAAGTTGTTCAGCTGCCGCATCAGAGCGAGCCTGTACGCGCTTACCGCCCAGCATGTTCTCTGACTGCGGGGTCAGACCAAGGTGGCCAAGCACGGGGATTCCTGCTGAGGTCAAAAGGTGTACGTGCTGTGCTACTCGCTCGCCACCCTCAATCTTGACACTGTGCGCGCCGGCTTCCTTCATCATGCGAACGGCGCTGTGAAATGCCTGCTCAGGAGAAGCCTCATAGGAGCCGAATGGAAGATCGGCAACTACCATGGCGTACTTGGTAGCACGGGTCACCGAGCGGGTGGCCACTACGAGCTCATCCATGGTGACCGGAATAGTATTTTCATACCCGAGCATGTTGTCGCCGATTGAGTCACCAACCAAGATGAGGTCAATACCGCTGTGGTCAAAGATCTTTGCGGTCAGCCCGTCGTATGCCGTGAGCATGGTGAGCTTGCGCCCGGATGCCTTGTACTCAGCAAAGTTCTGGACCCGAAACCGCTTACGTGTGGACCCTGCCGGAAATGGCTGCGCCGCGGGTACCTGCGGACGTGGTGATGCATTCATGATATTTGCCTTCCAAAAGGTTCTAACTACTTAGGTTCGCGCCAAGCAGTTGTGACAGGAACCCGACGATCGCGGCCAAAGGCCATAGTCGTAATCTTAGTCCCCAACGGATATTGGCGCCGTTTCCATTCGGCGCGGTCAACGAGTGAGACCACCCGCTCGACGACCTCGCTATCGAAGCCACGGGCTAGCAGTTCTGCCCGGCCCTCATTATGTTCGAGGTGGGCGGCCAAGACGGCATCCAAAATATCGTAGGGCGGCAGTGAATCTTGGTCGACCTGCCCCGGACGCAGCTCCGCTGACGGCGGTTTGGTGATTGAGCTTTCGGGGATTGGGGGAATGAGCCCTTGATCCAAAGCGTGGTTATTGCGCCACCGGGCGAGTTGCCAAACCCGGGACTTGAACACGTCCTTGATGGGGCCGTAACCGCCAACAGCGTCTCCGTAGATGGTGGAGTACCCCACGGCCAACTCTGACTTATTTCCGGGGGCAAGCACGAGGTGACCTTCTTGGTTGGAAAGCCCCATGAGAATGACACCGCGGATGCGGGCCTGCAGGTTCTCCTCGGACACCCCGGTCAAGGCCAACTCAGCCTGGAAGGCATCGAAAATTGGTGCGATCGGTTGCTTACGGTAATGCCCGCCCAAGCGTTTGAGTAAGTCCTCGGCGTCTTGAATGGAGTGCTCGGATGAGTACTTAGAAGGCATGGCAATGCCGTACACCCGGTCGCCGCCAATTGCGTCGGCGGCGACCGTGGCTACTAGGGCAGAGTCAATGCCCCCCGATGCCCCAAGGACGACGGACTTGAACCCGTTCTTTTCCACGTACCCGCGTAGGCCCAAGACGAGAGCCTGATAGACCTCTTGGTCTGGTTCGAGTGCGGGGGCAATTGGACCGGGCAGGATCTTATTTTCTGTGGTCAGGTCACACAGGAGCAGTTGTGAATCAAACTGGGGGGCGCTTGTCAGGACCTGGCCGTCTGCCCCAACCGCGAACGACCCACCGTCAAAGACGAGGTCATCCTGTCCGCCAACTGCGTTGACGTACAGCAATGCGGCACCGGCGGTTGCCGCCCCACGGGCAGCAACGTCTTGACGCGCGGCAGATTTGCCCTCCTCATAGGGTGAGGCATTCAGCGCGATAACAGCATGGACGTCTTGATTTGCTAGCTGGGCGCTGGGGCCGTGGTCCTGCCACAGGTCCTCGCAGATCACCAACCCGAGGCGGTGTCCATCAACCTCAAAAATGGTCGGGGTCGTTCCGGCATCAAAAATGCGGTACTCGTCAAAAACGCCATAGTTGGGTAGGTGCTGCTTGTCGTAGGTGGCAATGACTTGCCCGCCAAAGAGCACCGCAGCGCGGTTTGTTGGCTTAGCGGTAGGGGACTGGGGAGCCCCGATGGTCCCGACCACAACGTGCAGCTCACCAAGGCCCGCCGCATCTAAGTCCGTGGCGAGTTGCTCGGTGGTGAGGGCAGCGGCCCGCACAAAACTGGCCCGCTGGGCTAAATCCTCAATGGGATACCCGGTGACCGCCATCTCCGGGAAGACCACTACCTGGGCGCCCGATTGGGCAGCCTTAGCGGCGTAATCCTTGATCGTTGCGACGTTATTTGCGAGGTCGCCTACATGACTGTCTGTTTGGGCAAGTGCAATGCGTAACTGAGGCATGGAACCTACCTTATGGCTTTTTTAGAAATTGGTCGCCTGTCATCCAGTTTTGATGCCCGGTTATCAGGCAAGATAGAACCATGGATAGGCAGCAAGAGTTCGTGCTACGCACGGTCGAGGAGCGCGACATACGCTTCGTTCGCCTTTGGTTCACCGACGTGCTCGGCATGCTCAAATCCGTGGCGATAGCCCCGGCCGAGTTGGAATCCGCCTTTGCTGAAGGCATTGGGTTTGACGGCAGCGCCATTGAGGGCCTCACACGCGTGTATGAGGCGGACATGATCGCTCGCCCGGACCCAACCACATTCTCATTGCTCCCGTGGCGCGGGGAGTCTCAGGGCACCGCCCGGATGTTCTGCGACATCATGACACCGGACCAGCAGCCCTCCCTTGCGGACTCTCGCAACGTGCTCAAGCGGGCCATGGCCAAGGCAGCCGAGCAAGGCTTTACGTTCTACACCCACCCCGAGGTTGAGTTTTACTTGTTTGAACCGCCTACCGCGGATGGTCCGCTCGTGCCAATTGATCACGGCGGCTACTTTGACCATGTGGCCCGCCCAGCGGGCCACGACTTCCGCCGCCAGGTCATCACCATGCTTGAGTCGATGGGGATCTCCGTGGAGTATTCCCACCATGAGGCCGGCCCGGGCCAAAACGAGATTGACCTGCGGTACGCGGACGCGCTCAACACCGCGGACAACCTCATGACCTTTAGAACCGTGGTTAAGGAAGTCGCGCTTGAGCAGGGCGTTTTTGCTTCCTTTATGCCTAAGCCTATGGCCGAGCACCCCGGCTCGGGCATGCATACCCACTTCTCCCTGTTCGAGGGAGACCGCAATGCGTTTTATGAGCCCGGCGCGGAGTACGAGCTTTCCAAGACCGGGCGCCAGTTCATTGCCGGGCTGTTGCACCACGCAGCCGAGATCACCGCGGTCACCAATCAGTACGTGAACTCCTATAAGCGCCTGTGGGGCGGGGCCGAGGCCCCCAGCTATATCTGCTGGGGCCACAACAACCGCTCCGCGCTGGTGCGTGTGCCCATGTACAAGCCGGGCAAGGCTAACTCGACCCGGGTGGAGTACCGGGCCATTGACACTGCGGCAAACCCGTACTTGGCGTACGCGCTGGCGCTCGCGGCCGGCTTGCGCGGCATTGAGCACGGCTATGAGCTTCCCGATGCCACAGAGGACGACGTGTGGAACCTGACGGAACCCGAGCGGGCTGCGCTGGGTATCAAGGCGCTGCCGCAAAACCTTGATGCGGCGCTCAAGATCATGGAGGAGTCCGAGTTGGTAGCGGAGACCCTGGGCGAACACGTATTTGAGTACTTCCTCAAGAACAAGCGCGCCGAGTGGCTCGAGTACCGTAACCAGGTCACCCCATACGAGATCAAGCGCCTGCTTCAGGTTCTCTAGCCCGTGCTGGGACCGTCATGAGTACACGCGAGCCAGCCCCAACGCTCGTTGGCAAGCTGGTGCGCACCGGATTTTACGATGCCAAACGTGCGCAAACACTTTGCGCGGACAAAGACCTGCAAATGGTTTTGGGCCCAATCGACGGCGAGCACCCGTTGTTTACCACGCTCGGATACAGCGCGGACCCGGACCTGGCCCTGTTGACTCTGGTCCGGATCTGCGAAGGGTTACACCGTGGCGCCCCAGCGCACAGGCTCAACGCGTTCCGGGATTTATTTGTCCCCACGGACCCACTCGCGCTTACCACCGTTGAGGACCAAAAAAGAGCCCAAACCACAAACCGGCTATTTTCGATCATTGGGTTCAGTCAACCCTTGTGCGACGACCTTGTCCGCCATCCCCATCTGCTCGATCTACTCCTTGCGGACACCCAGCCTCTGCCAGACGCCGCGGCAATGCGCGCCCGCATCCTGCACGCCATCGGTGCGCCCGCCGCGGTTGAACCACCCATTGCCGGTCTCCCCAAGTCCGAGGCCACAAGTGCGCTGCGCCGCACCTACCGCGAGATCCTGATCCATATTGCTGCCGTTGACCTCACTGCGCCCGAACCTACCGAGGTCATTGCCGAGGTCACTCGGGCGCTCGCAGACCTTGCTGCTGCCGCACTCGAGGGAGCATTGAGCATTGCTCGATCACAACTGCGGGATCACGGTCGGGGGGTCCGATTCGCGGTCCTAGGAATGGGAAAGTGCGGGGGACGTGAACTTAATTATGTGTCCGACGTTGACGTCATCTATGTGGCGGAACCGGCCCCGGGGTTTGATCATGAATATGCGGTCCGCTGGGGAACAGAGCTTGGCTCAGAATTGGCTAAAGTTTGCTCAGCACCGGGCTTAGAACCGGCGCTGTGGCCCGTTGATGCGGCGCTGCGGCCCGAGGGGAAACAGGGGCCGTTGGTGCGTACCGTGAAAAGTCACCTGGCCTATTACGGGCGCTGGGCCCAAACTTGGGAATTTCAGGCACTCCTTAAAGCACGACTGGTGGCCGGGGACCAAGAGTTGGGGGCCAGGTACCTTGAGGCAGTGACGCCCTTGGTGTGGGCCGCCGCGAGCCGTGCGAACTTTGTTGAAGACGCCCAGGCTATGCGACGCCGCGTTGAAGAACATGTCCCGGCTCAGGAGAAAGACCGGCAACTGAAACTGGGCAAGGGCGGGCTACGGGATGTGGAATTTACGGTGCAGCTCCTGCAGCTGGTTCACGGACGTCAAGACGTCACCATCCGTAGTTCCAATACGCTGATCGCGTTGCAGCAGCTTGCCTTGGGTGGGTACGTGGGCCGCGAGCACGCACAAGAGTTAGCCAACTGCTATCGGTTCCTGCGCCTGCTTGAACACCGCCTGCAACTACGTTCGTTGCGGCGGACCCATTTGTTGCCCTCTGAGCCAGAAAAACTTGAGTTGCTGGCCCGCAGCATTGGTATGCGCAGAATGGGTGGCGCTGGGGTCCAGGCCCAGTGGCAGGCCGTGCGGCGCAGGGTCCGTAAGTTGCAACAGGCGCTGTTCTACCGTCCGCTGCTACCCGTAACGGCCCGACTTTCACCTGAAGAGGCGAGTCTGGCACCGCAGGCGGCTCAGGCGAGGTTAGCCGCGATTGGCTACCGTGACCCTGCTGGGGCAATGCGGCACATCACCGCGCTCACGGAGGGGCTGACCCGCCGTGCTGCGATCCAGCGACAGCTGCTGCCGGTCATGATTGGGTGGTTTAGCCAGGGTGCGGATCCGGATCAGGGATTGCTGACCTTTAGAATACTTTCCGATGACCTGGGCGGCACGCACTGGTACCTGAAGCTGCTGCGGGACTCCAGTTCCGCTGCAAAGAAACTTGCCTTTCTGCTGTCCACCTCAAAATATGTGGGGGCAGCGTTGGCTCGTTCCCCAGAATCCATTGCGTGGCTGGACACTGACGAGGACCTCGAAGTGTTTAGCCGCGAGAGGCTTGCCGTTGAGGCCCAAGCCATCTTGCAGCGAGCGGATTCAGCATCCTTTGCTATAACTCTTATTCGGGCTTTGCGAAGGCGAGAGCTGGCCCGTATTTCTTGTGCGGAACTGCTGCGCAACATTGATCCGCAAGTGACCGCTTTGGGAGTCACCGATGCAGCAGAAGTGGTGATTGCTGCTGGTTTGCAGTTGGCCGAGTCCGAGGTATCCCAGGCTTGCTTCCCTGCGGTTGCAGACGGGGTCGATGGATTGGGAACGCCCGCGGTCCGGGGGAAGCCGGCGGTATTTGCCGTCATCGCGATGGGTCGTATGGGCGGCCGAGAGATGGGATACGGGTCAGACGCGGATGTCATGTTCGTGTATGAGACGGCGCCAGGATACACGGATGCTCAGGCCCAAACCTATGCCCAGGACGTGGCCGTGTTGCTGCGGTCACTGGTGACGCGAATTGGCTCGGAACCGGAACTCCTTATTGATGCTGACCTACGCCCGGAAGGACGTAATGGCCCACTCGTGCGATCGCTCGAATCCTACGAGGCGTACTACGCTCGGTGGTCCCAACCATGGGAGAGTCAAGCGCTCTTGCGGGCCCGGCCAATTGCCGGGGATCTGGACCTGCAGGCAAAGTTCATCAAACTGATCGACCCGTTGCGTTATCCAGCTGAGGGACTTGATGCAACCAATCTGAAAGAAATTCGACGGCTTAAAGCACGCATGGAAGCGGAACGGTTACCTCGCGGTGCAGACCCCTTACGGCACCTGAAACTTGGGCGTGGCTCAATCACGGATGTTGAGTGGGTTGTGCAAATGATCCAATTGCAGCACGGAGCCCAGATTCCTGAGTTGCGCACAACCGAAACAGTGGCGGGACTTGAAGCGGCGCAGCGTGCTGGGCTGGTGAGCGCAAAAGATGCTCAGGTCCTCTTGAAGGCATGGCGATTTGCCTCAAATCTGCGCGACGCCAATGTGCTGTGGACGGGGCGCGCGGGTGGCGAGCAGGCTGATATGTTGCCGGTTGACCGCAAGGCATTGGAGGCAATTGGACGGGTCCTTGGATACCCACAGGGGACGGCTTCCCAAGTGCAAGAAGACTACCAACGCAGGGCTAGGCGAGCCCGCAAGGTCATGGAAAGACTGTTCTACGGTGAGCCGTCTAGGTAACTTGCAAGAGCAGGAAGAAGCGAGTTTTATTGTGCCCCTTGACACCTTTGAAGTTCGCAAGTAGGTTTGTCACAACCCATTAAGCAAACGATTGGCTAACGGGTTCGGGACGTAGGCAAACGATTGCCTAACGGTTGCTGGAGGTCAATGTTGACCGGAGCTGAGGGCAGGACGCAGCATGAAGAATCGCTATGTGACGTTAAAAGATGTGGCCAAAGAGGCGGAAACCACCGCCGCTACGGTCTCCTATGTCCTCAGCGGGAATTCAAATCGCTACATTAGCCCGGAGATGCGTGAACGAGTCATGGCAGCGGTCGCTGCTACCGGTTACATCAAGTCCATGCCAGCTAGCAGTCTGCACGGAAAAGAAAAGGGGATTATTGCGGTCCTCGTGCCGCAGTTCAATAACCAATACTTCACCAAGCTCATGCTCTCGGTTGAGGCGGAAGTGGAACAGCAGGGGTACCTGCTGTCCATCAGTAATACATTTGATGACCCCGAGCGTGAGCGCGACATCATCATCAAGATGGCTCAGCAGCGGGTCGATGGATTTATTTTGACGCCAACAACCGGCGGCGCCAGCAACACCGAAACAATTCGCAAGGTAGGAATTCCCTTAGTTCTGCTAGACCGCCCGTTACAGGGAGCGTCCGGCAATTTTATGGAGGTGCTGCCAGATAACTACGGCAGCGGCTACGTGCTGGGGGAGCACCTAGGCAAGATGGGCCACACCCGTGTGGCCTACCTAGGGTGGGATTCCGGGCTAGAGATCCTCGATGATCGACGGCGCGGATTCTGGGATGGCATTGCCGCTTCTACGGAGCAGCGCCAACCGGAACTCAACCTAGACAGCGATTTTTCAGTATCCGGCGGGTTCAAACTTGCCGAGCATGTGTATACGCAGTACCCCGACGTCACCGCATGGTGCCTGGCATTTAACGTGCCGGGTAAGGGTGCCGTTGATTTTCTCAGTTCCCGTGGCATCCAGCCCGGTCGCGATCTATCGGTGGTCATGATTGGTTCACCCGATTGGGCAACCACCGGTGCCAACAACTACACGGTGGTTGACATCAGTGCTGATGCCCAAGGCCGCTCCGCAGCGAAGAAGCTGTTGCAGCTGCTATCTGACCCCAACGTAATTCCAAGCAAGACAATCACCAACTGCCAAATACACCTTGGTAGTTCCGTACAAGATATTTCAAACTCTTAGGGAGACAACAATGTCTAGGCTCAAGAAAGTACTTGCAATTGCCTCAGCCGTAGCACTCATGGGTGTTACCGCCTGCGCTGGGGGTGGCGGAGATGACTTCCCCACCCGTGACATCAACGTAACGGTTCCATTCGGAGCCGGTGGCTCAACCGACCTCACCGCACGCATCGTTGGAGAGGGCATGGGCGCCCACTTCGAAAACAAAATCGTGGTTACAAACACTCCCGGTGCGGCTGGAAGTGTCGGCACCCAGTCGGTCATGAACTCCAAGCACGATGGCTACACCCTCTTGGCGGACGGTATGTTGTCCTTCACCTCCATGCCGGTCATGGGCACCTTAGAGACCCTGCCCAAGGATTGGGACTTCTGGTTGGCTACCTACACCCCGAACGTCATTGCGGTTCCAGCGAGCTCTCCTTACCAAACCATTGATGATCTGGTCCAGGGTATGAAGGACAACCCGGGTCAGGTTTCAGCGGGAACCGCAGGTCCTGGAAGTGCCGGGCACATCGCGGCCGAGTTGCTGGCTAATGCCGCAGACGCCGAGTACAAGCACGTACCATACGAGGGTGGTAACCCGGCCATCTTGGCCGCGTTGGCCGGTGAGGTGGACTTCGCCCCCCAACTCTTGGTGGAAATGCAGGACATGATTATTGCCGGTGACCTGCGTGCACTTGCAACGCTTTCCGACAAAGACATCACCCTCGAAGGCGGGATTGTAATCCCGACTATTGCAACTGCTTTGCCTGATATGGCCTCGATCCTACCCATGGGTGAGACCACCGGACTCGCAGTACAAAAGGGACTCGATGAGTCGGTCTTGAAGTCGATCGATGGCGGATTCGAAGCCGCCATGAAGAGTCAGGCATTCCTAGACTTCTGCGCTGAGAAGGGCATGGACCCTGTTGCAATGGGCCGCGCAGATGCCGCCAAGCGCGTAGATGACTTGCAAAAGATTGTGGCTTGGACGCTCTTTGATGCGGGTGTAGCTGAGAACTCACCTGAGGACTTCGAAATCCCACGGCCGTAATCCAACTGTGGTGGGTGCCTGTTTGGCGGGCACCCACCACAGTTGCCACATCCAGTTTGGAGCCACACGTCATGGGCAATGATCATAAACTCAATTTCATAAGTTCTATCATTCTGGCGCTGCTTTCAACCGCTATCTTATTGGGTAGTGTCAGTATTTATCTCAAGGCAGCCGAGCCTTTGCACACGTCTCCGGCGCTGATGCCGGGAATGCTCGGAATTATTCTGTTGCTATGCAGCCTATTGTTGCTGCGCCAGTCAATCCATGGCGAGGGTGCCAAGGTGCGCGCGGGCGAAGCTAAAGCCTGGTTCCAAAATCTGATCAAGCAACCGGATACCCGGAACAGTGTTATCGGTATCTTGCTCATGGCGGTATACACCTTTGGGCTGCTGCACTGGTTCCAGTTCTGGGTGGCGTCACTGATCTTTACAATCGCGATGCTGCTATTCCTGCGAGCTACCCGCTGGTGGATGGTCCTGATCATCTCCGGGTCCCTAGTGGGGGCAATTGTCCTGCTGTTTTCCGTCGTCTTCCGCGTTCCGTTGCCGTGAGGTCTTGAGCCATGACTGATTACTTGCTTGACGCTCTGCAAACAGTTGCGGAGCCCGTAAACTTTGCCGTGTTGCTGGTTGCTACCCTTGTCGGACTGGTCATGGGCATGCTCCCTGGGCTGTCCGCGACCATGGCGATTGCGCTACTCACCGGCCTAACCTATGGCCTACCGGTTGAAACGGCGCTGATCTCACTGCTGGCCGTGTACGTTGGCTCGATCTCAGGTGGGGCCCAAACCGCAATCTTGCTCAATATTCCGGGTACGCCGGCCTCTGCGGCAACCGCGGTTGATGGATTCCCGATGGCTCAGCAGGGTAAGGGTGGCTATGCAATGGTCCTGGCCGTTACCGCATCGGCTCTGGGTACATTAATCTCGGTGGTCTTTCTGCTGACACTGACTCCGCTGCTGACAAAACTGGCCCTAAACTTTGGGGCATGGGAGTTCTTCTTACTTGCTGCATTCGGTGTGGCAATCTGTGGCACCCTGACAGCTAGGGGTAACGCACTCAAGGGCTGGATCGCCGGATTCCTTGGTCTGTTTGTGGCCCAAATTGGACTTGACCCTATCGGAGCGGAACCACGCTTTACCTTTGGCAACGTGCAACTTATGGCCGGAATTCAGCTTATCCCCGTCATGATCGGACTGTTTGGATTCCCCGAGATCGTGAAGGCTTTCCGTAAATCCGAGCACGTCACCCTCAAGGCAGCAAAGCTGCGCGTTGGGGCTGGAGTCAAAGCCGTGTTCAAGAATATGCCAGCCGTCGCCAGATCATCTGTGATCGGCACGAGCGTAGGAATTATTCCAGGGGTGGGTGAGGACGTTGGTGGTTGGTTGTCATACGCCTCAACCAAGTCGATGAACAAGAACCCGGATTCCTTTGGTAAGGGCAACGAACTGGGGGTAATCTCGGCCGAGTCCGGAAATAATGCCGCGATTGGTGGTTCACTGATCCCAATCCTTTCCCTAGCGGTTCCCGGGTCAGCACCCGCAGCGGTCCTACTTGCAGCTTTCCTGATGCACGGCTACCGTCCCGGGCCCCTCTTGGCACGTGAATCACCGGAGTTTATTTTCCAAGTGGCCATCTACCTAGCTGCCGCGGCGATAGTGATGTGGTTCCTTGCATTGCTTGTCATGAAGTTTTCCGTGCGGATCCTTGGTTTGCGCAAGGAAATTTTGATGCCAATGATCTATGTGCTTTGTGTTATTGGTTCCTACTTGATCAACTACTCGCTATTTGACGTTGGCATGATGCTGATATTTGGGTTGGTTGGGTTGTTCCTGTATGAGTTTGGATTCCCAGCGGCTCCGTTCCTGTTGGGCGTCATCCTGGGGCCAATGGCAGACTCCAACCTGCGCCGTGCGCTCCTACTGAGCGAGGGCAGTTGGATGCCAATGTTCCAACGCCCAATGTCTTTGATGTTCTTGGTTTTCATAGTCGTGATCTTGGCTGCCCAACTGGGCGTCTTTGGCAAGGCAAAAGCCCTTGTTACCTCTGGAAAGGGGAAGTAATAATGCAAAAAGTTGGAATCGGTATTGTTGGCGCTGGATTTGTCGCCGACCTGCACGCTGAATCATTCAAGCGAGTCTCCGGCCACGATGTTCAAATTGTCGCGGTGGCGGCCCCAAATACTCGGCGCTCCGCGTTTGCCCAGCGCCACTCAATCGCCGCAGAGTATGACACGTTGGAAGAATTGCTCGCGGACCCAAACGTTGACGTGGTCGACATTTGTACTCCACCCGCGTTGCACGTGGACATGGTTGCAAAGGTCATCGCAGCGGGAAAGCACGTGATTTGTGAGAAGCCGCTGACCGGGTACTTTGATGTTCCGGTTGGGGAAGCAGACGGGTTTGACCGCCGCAAGATGTACGACTCGGTTATGGCCGAGATGGATTCACTGCGCAAGATCGTAAGTGAAAGCGACCTCGTCTTTGGGTACGCAGAGAACTACGTATACGCGCCCTCGGTCCAGAAGAGCCGGGAACTGCTGGAAAAGACCGGCGCCCGGATCACCATGATGATCGGTGAAGAGTCCCACAATGGCTCGCACGCGGAGTATTCCAAGACGTGGGCTGATTCCGGTGGCGGAGCATTGATTCGCCAGGGCTGCCACCCGCTGTCCGCGATGCTCTATCTGAAACGGGTTGAGGCCAAGGCCGCTGGGCGCACGGTTGCGGTCAACTCGGTTATCGCTGACACGACCGCCATTACGCCAACACTGACCGATCCCCAACGCAAGTTCTTGCATGCACGTCCGGTTGACGTCGAGGACATTGCCAACGTCATCATGACTTTTGACGATGGCACGCGCGGGGTAGTCACCGCGAGCGACACAATCGTGGGCGGGGTACGTAATTCGCTTCAAGTCTTCACCACCGAAAGCGTTTACCTGTGCCAGATCAGCCAGTCCAACCAATTACGTTTGTACCACGATGACTCCGCGGCACTTGATGACGTCTACGTCACGGAAAAGGTCGATAACAAGGGAGGCTGGCAGTACGTCCTGCTAGACGAGCTGTTAGCCCGCGGCTACATCGGTGAGATGCAGGACTTCATTGACTGTGTAGTCCACGGCGGCACACCGCAGTCCGACTTTGAACTGGCCTACGCATCCATGCAGGCCATCTATGCGGCCTACGAGTCCGCGGCGACAGACAAGCGCGTACGCTTCTAATTGGCAAACCTAAGCTGGGTCCGGTTTAAGAACCGGACCCAGCTTAGTTGTTGCTTGAAGTTGTCGCTATCTAGTCGTCATCCGATTCGGAAGGTTCTTCACGCTGGCTATAGTCATGACCGCGCTTTGATTCGGGGTCTCGCAGAAGCGAGGAATCAATGAGCTCGTGGCGGCGCAGGTAGGTTGAGCCAATTGCCTGAATGGTGGCGGCAACCGGAAGCGCCAAAAATGCTCCAAGGGCACCAAAGATTGCCCCAAAACCAAGTACCACCACAAAGGAAACAGCTGGATTCATCTGCAGTGCCCGAGCCGAAATTTTCGGTGACAACCACAAGTTCTCAACCTGCTGGTACGCCACAATAAAGATCAAAATAATTACGGCATCGGAAAGCTTCCCGCTCGTGAGAGCAAAAATAATTGGTAACGCACCACCGATATAGGTACCGATTGTGGGCACAAATTGGGAAACTACACCGGTAAACACGGCCAGCGGTAGGGCGTAGGGAATACCCAAGATCTGCAAGAAGATCCCGGTTGCCACGCTTGAAATGGCGGCTAGGAGAACCCGAGAGTTGATATAGTCCGAAATCTTGGTTTGGGTGACTTCCCACAACCGCAAGACCTGTCCCTGATACGTGGGCGAGATCCAAGCGCAAATGGCGGCGCGGAACTTGGGGCCGGCGGCCGCCAGATAGTAGGCCACCAGTAACACGACCGAGGCGTTGAAGAGCAGAGACAGCAGGGACGCCCCAATCGCTAGGGCTTGGTTTGCGGCCGTATTTCCCCAGGTATCGATCAGGCTTGACTGCAACTCACCGTAACTTGGGACGTCGTAGTCCGTGCGTCGCTCAATCCATATTTCCACGCTGTCGTACATGTTTGGCAGGCTCGCTATGAGCTGAGTGGCCTGGTCTATGAACATGTTCCCAAACACGGAGAAAACAGCAGCCGTGGTTACCAACATGCCAACGAGAACCGCGCCCGTTGCTACCCCACGCTTCCAACCCATGCGAACCAACCACAGGATCATTGGTTCCATGGCCAACGCCAAGAAGAAGGCGATCACAAGATTGATAAATAGGCCCGTAATGGAGCCCATGGCTCGCCACACAAAAATGCCCACAAATACGGTCAAGACTAATGAGACGAGTGCTTTGCCGAACCACCGGGGTGGGCGTGGAGCGGTGAACCAATCCCCGTCATACACAAGATCTGGCTTGGGGGCATGTTCCACAAACCCTTGGTCGGACCGTGGGTCTGGCAACGTATCTTGTGGTTCTTTTTGCGTCCTATCCCGCCCACTTTGCAGCTTGGCAAGAAGGCGCTGATGAATAGGAGGTTTGGGTTGTTGAGGTGACGCATCCATACCTTAAAGTACCTTGCTTCGAGGGTCTGCAGTGTCTAGATACACAGTTGGTGGCCGCAGTAATTTCTGGGCCACCAACTGATTTAGAATATTGAACAGACTTTAGACGTCGTAGTACAGCTCAAACTCGTATGGGTGTGGACGCAATCGCATTGGCGCGATCTCAGTTTCCATCTTGTAGTTGATCCAAGTTTCGATCAGATCCTGCGGGAAGACGTCGCCCACGGTCAAGAACTCGTGGTCGGCTTTGAGCGCCGCAAGTGCTTCCTCTAGGGACGCGGGGACCTGTTCGATCAGGGCATGTTCCTCAGGCGGGAGCTCGTAGAGATCTTTGTCGATTGGGGCAGCAGGTTCAATCCGGTTCTTGATTCCATCGATCCCAGCCATCAACTGGGCCGCAAACGCTAAGTATGGGTTTGCTGTTGGGTCAGGAACCCGGAACTCAACGCGCTTTGCCTTTGCGTTGGAGCCGGTGACGGGGATGCGGATGCACGCCGAGCGGTTGCGCGCGGAGTACACCAAGTTGATTGGGGCCTCGTAGCCCGGCACCAAACGCCTAAAGGAGTTGACCGATGGGTTGGTAAATGCGACCAATGCGCCGGCGTGCTTGAGGAGCCCGCCAATGTACCAGCGTGCCATGTCAGACAGCCCACCGTAGCCTTGCTCGTCAAAGAACAACGGCTCGCCGTTTTTCCATAGGGACTGGTGGCAGTGCATACCTGAGCCGTTGTCACCAAAGATTGGCTTGGGCATGAAGGTAACAGACTTACCCATTTCCCAAGCGGTGTTCTTGACAACGTACTTGAACTTCATCAGGTCATCTGCGGCCGCGGTCAGCGTCGAGAATCGGTAGTTAATCTCTTGCTGCCCTGCGGTGCCAACCTCGTGGTGTGCGCGTTCTACCTCGAGGCCCACCTTCTCGAGGTCCGCACAGATTTGGTCGCGCAGTTCAGTGAAGTGATCGTTGGGGGAGACCGGGAAGTATCCACCCTTCATTGGGGTTTTATACCCCTTGTTTCCACCCTCTTCTTCGCGGCCCATGTTCCAAGCTGCCGTCTCAGAGTCAATCTTGTAGAACGTTGAGCCCGGGGTGGTTTGGTACTGAATGGAATCGAACGCGTAAAACTCGGCCTCGGCCGCAAAGAACGCGGTGTCAGCAATCCCCGTTGACAGCAAGTAGGCCTCGGCCTTGGACGCGACGTTGCGTGGGTCACGGGAGTAAGGCTCGGAAGTGTATGGGTCCACAATTGAAAAGTTGACCACGAGGGTCTTGTGGGTGCGGTACGGATCAATGTAAGCGGTTGTAACGTCAGGAACCAACTTCATGTCGGACTCGTGAATGGCCTGGAAACCGCGAATAGACGAGCCGTCAAAGAGCATGCCGTCGGTGAACGCAGACTCTTCAAAGTGAGCGCTTGGGATACTGAAGTGCTGCATCTGACCGGGAAGGTCGCAAAAGCGCACGTCAACGAACTTGACGTCCTGCTCCTTTAGGAAGCTAATAGCTTCTGCTGCGCTGGCAAACATCGAAGGGTCTCCTCGTATTAGTCGCACCCGGTGTGGGCTCACTTAGAAAACTATGGCACTCCAGTTTCCCAGCAGTTTTCCTTATGTTTCCAACATGTTACGGCGCGAAAATGGTGGTGTGACCTGCGTTGCAATAGGGGTGTGATGTTGAGGCAGATCGGCCTGTGGCGGGTGACTGGTAGGAACGGTGCGCGTAGGCTAAACAGGTGGCTTCTAGAAAAGATATGGGGTCCTGGCTTGAGGGAACACCCCAGCGGGACAACGACGATACTACGACTGCCGCCCAGCGGCTAGGGATCCCTGAGGACGGACCGGGATCTGCAGGCGGAATGCTCCGCAGAATAGCGGCGCTGTGCGTGGACTGGGGCGTGGCCATGGGGATTTCGTGGCTGCTATTTGACTACCACCAGTTGGCTACCCTTGGTGTCTTTGCGCTCGAACAGTTCCTGCTAGTTTCCAGCCTGGGTTATTCCATTGGGCACTGGATTTTTGGGCTCAAAGTGCGCCCGGAAGAGACCAACCGCCAGTACGTTGGGTTTATCCGAGGCGCCGTTCGTGCGCTTCTGGTGTGTTTGGTGCTGCCAGCCGTGATCTGGGACCGCGACGGCCGCGGAATGCATGACCGTGCTGCTCGAACCATCCTTGTCCGCCGCTAGTGCAGCCAACCTAACCAGCTTTGTTTGGGAGTTACTTCCGCTGCCTGTAGAAGCGGTTGCAGACATATGAATGATCCCCGTGTGCCTGTTGGCACACGGGGATCATTCATATGAGCGGCTTTGATTACCGCATACCCTTGCGGTCTGGGCGGGCCCGCAAGGGGTCAACACCCTTAGGAATTGGCAAGCGCATCTTGCCCAAAGCAGTTAGGCGCTTGTGGACTTCACCGAGCTCGGCCTTGTTAATCGCAGGCTTGAGCTTCTGAACCCGGCGAGCAACTTTGGCCAAGGGAACCTGGCCCTCATCATTACCGCACTGGATGACGGTCACCGGAACACCTGGAAGTACGCGCTTGAGCTTGCGTTCCTCCTTGGCAACCAGCTTCTCCACACGCTGAGCGGGACCCTCGGTCACCAACACAACGCCCGGACGCCCAACGCCACGGAACACCATGTCCTGGGTCTTGGGGTCAAAGTCAATGGGATCGCTTTCGAACGACCAACCGCGCCGGATCGTGCCAAGCGCTGCACTTGCCGCCCCTGGTTGTCCTTCAATCATGTTGTACTGCACGGCCTCAGCGCGACGCGCAAGAATAAACATTGCCGCGAGCAGACCAAAAGGCACCGCCAAAATGGTGATGTAAGGGACCTGCTTGAGGATGAACCCGAGTCCCACACCCGCTGCGACAATCCCCAGGAAGACACCCAGCATGATCCAGCGGGTTTTGGGGTCGTGCTTAACAGTCAGCTTGTAGACCTGGAATATCTGGTGATACCACCTGGTCTTCTTCTGCTTCTTTTGCTTTTTGCCCGCCTGTGCGGCGACTGCTTCGTCGGAAGTATTCTTGCGTGCCATACGCACAGTCTAGTGGGCAATTTCATTGTCCTTTGGCCCATTTCGCCCCGGGCGATGAAAGTTACGTCACGTTGGTGCCAAAAGGGCAGAGCTTTCGCTCGTCATGACGCCAAATTTATGGTGCTTGGCTCTAAGATAGGGCCATGACAAAGCATGGTGCGGCAACCCCGCGGGCGGCAATTATTGGCTACGGAATGGCGGGCAGGTCGATCCACGCCAGACTTCTGCGTGAAGCAGGGTGGCAGGTGACCGCCGTGTTAGTAAACAACGATGATCGCCGCGGCGACGCACAGTCAGATTGGCCGGGACTGACTCTTGTACGCTCGGTTCAAGAGCTCATTGCGGTCAAGGAGCAGTTTGACGTTGTCGTCGTGGCAAGCCCAACGGGTCTTCACTTCGAACACGCCAGCGAGCTGCTGCGTGCGGGTATCGCTACGGTTGTGGATAAGCCACTGGGTATTGACGCCCAGCAGTGCCAAGAACTGGTGGATCTTGCCGCCGAACTCGAAGGTCACCTGACGGTATTTCAGAACCGCCGCTGGGACAGCGAACAACTGACACTCAAACAGCTGATTGCGGACGATGAGTTGGGCCAGGTACACACCTTTGAACGCCGCTGGGAGCGGTGGCGCCCCGTGCCGTTGGCACGTTGGAAAGAGCAGGACCCGGTAGCAGGTGGCCTGCTCCTGGACTTGGGTGCACACCTCGTAGACTCGGCCGTGGAATTATTTGGCCCGGTCGTACGCGTACATGCCCAGATCAGGAACCTCACCACGCCTACTCCCGATGACGTCTTCATTTCCCTTGAGCACGGTGGCGAGAACCGGCCAACGGTCTTTTCCCGGTTGCAGGCAGGGGCACTGGTGGGGGCTCCCGGACCCCGCACCCGCGTGTTAGGAAACAAGGGCAGCTTTGTGGTCACCTCATACGAGAACGAAGCATCTCCGTTCTCCCAGTTGGACACCCTCATTGGTAACGGTTCGGTTGATCACGAGGGCTGGCTCAGCCACGGCGCCCAGACCACTGCGGTTGCTGCGGCTAGCGGCGGGCATGCGGACTTCTACCGTGCGGTTGCGTCCTGGCTTACCGGAACCGGTCCGGTTCCAGTAGATCCTAGGGATTGCGTTTACACGGCACAAATTCTCGATGCCGCACAATTGAGCGCAGCAGAACACCGGGTTATTTCCATGCCTTAGTAAGTCCTCCCTGTGGATAACGGCTTTTGGGTGCTGATTTGCGGTCCAATCAGATATGCGTACTTTTACGGAGCAAGACATTGACTTGCTGACCAAGGCCGGTATCAAGCTGGGCGAACCGCTCGCTGTTGACTCAGCGTATGCGCCCCAACGTGACCAGGTGCGGGCAGGGTTCCTTGGCGATGGTACGCCGGTCCACGTTCTCTTAATAGAACTTGGAACCGGCACCATCGCCCAAGAACTGCGTGCCTACTGGTATGAGATCATCCAGCGTACAAGCGTGCTTTATGAGCCCGGAATGCAACGCCTTCTGCGGTCCGTTGACCTAGGTGATGCCTGCGCATTCGTGGTTGCCCCAACCGTCCCGTTCGCACAATTCCTACGCAGCCGGGCGGGAACAATCCAGCCGGTTATCCAGGCCCTTCGGGGATTCGGGTTAGCCATGTTGGGACTGCTAGGCCAAGGCCTTGCCACAACTGACTTGCGTCTGCTCAACGCCCGGGTGACCGAGGAAGGCACAGCCCAGTTGAGCTTCACAACGGAGCTCTCCGTCATTACAGATCAGAACCAAGCACCGTCCGCTCTGACGGTGGGCCAGCGACGGTACGGACCGGTCACGCAATTACTGCGCCTGGTGCACGACCTGCACGCACAACAGGTGATTTCTACCGCGGATCATGCCGTTCTAGAAACAATATTTGACCGGGTGTTAGAGCAATCCCAAGGGGATGACAACCTGGGTGATCTCCTACTTGCTCTCAATGGGCACCTCGACACAAACCGCCCGGCCGTTGCTGATATTGTCCGCAAACAGTCGCGGCCACGACTGAGCTCGGTAGCCACCCCGTTTAGATTACTTGCCGTTGCAGGTGCAGCCCTGCTCGCTGTCAGCACCTACCTTATGGTGGAAACCAAACCCTGGTCCTCACAAACTGACCAGCAGCTGGCCGGTGAAGGGCAGGCATCGGAAAGTCCCCAGTTCCAAGCCCAAGAGGTAGCCCCAAATCGGCAACAAAAACTTGCTCAGACCGCAACATCCTTGGTGGGTGAGCGCTTTGTGATCATTGGGAAAGTTAGCAAGCAAGAACAAGATATTTCAGCGGTCGGACAGGTGGCAGCCCCTGATAGCCCGGCCCATGAACAACTGACCGGTCTGCTGACCGGATTGTTAGCCGAGCGCACCGAAGTGGACGTTGAAGCTGCGCAAGTGAAAACTACGGAAGTCATTAGTGATCAAGGTAGCGCGGCAGTTATACGGCTGAGCTACGAATTGCACCAAACACAGGTTCGTGAAGGCACCAACCTGGGGGAGCAAACCCTTACTGAAGAAATTGACTTGAGCATTGCGCAACTGCCCCAAGGATGGCGGATAACTGCGGCAAGTGTCGTTGGCCAGTAGCTGACAAAATTTGTGAGACCAACCTAGACCTGCCGTATTAGCGCGCCGGAACTTACCGGTTGTCCAATTCTTTGCGCACGTAGGTGGCCAGATCAGCAACTGTTGGGTGCAGAAACTGAAATCCCAATTGGGTCAAAATCATGGGGCTAATTTTCTGGCTCATGAGGATTTCGTTTGCGAACTCCCCAAGGACCAAACGCAGGACGCCCGCGGGGACTTGGAACCGAGCGGGCTTGCTTATTGCTTGGGCGATGGCGCGCGTTATGGCAGAGTTTGTGGCAAATTCCGGGGCCACAAGATTGATCGGTCCCCACGCGGTTGGGGTGTCCATGACAAATAGTAGGGCGCGCACATGGTCGTCTAGCGTGATCCAACTCCAGTCCTGTGTGCCATTGCCAAGGGTACCGCCAACCCCGAATCGCATTGGTAGGAGCAGTTTCTTGAGAGCACCGTCTTTGGGAGACATTACGGTCGCGGTGCGTATAAAGGCCAAGCGCGTGCCCTTGGACATGGCGGGTGCCGCGGCTTTCTCCCAGCTGGCGCAAACCTTGGCTAAGAACGTAGCGCCTACGGCGGACTGCTCGTCCACCACCGCGTCGGTGTTGCCGTAGAAGCCGGATGCAGAACCTTGCAAGAATACTTGTGGTGGGGTGGGGGAGTTGTGCACCGCTTGAGCAATCAGCGCCGTTGCGGTTGTGCGCGATTCTAGAATGGTCTGCTTGTACTGAGCGCTCCACCGGCGGGCGCCAATCGAGGCACCTGCGAGATTAACCACTACATCACTGCGGTCAACGACCGCCTGGTTGAGTACGCCCGTGGCTGGGTCCCAACGGCTCACGCTGAGATTGGGGTGCTGTGGCGGGGCGGGTGAGGACTGCCTAGACAGAACAATGACTTTGTTGCCGCGCTCCAGCAATGCGGTGGTCAGCGCCGATCCGATGAGGCCAGAGGCGCCGGCGATGAGTACGGTGCGGGAGTCTTGAAACGCGGTCATTCGCCAACTCTACCTCGAACGTGGCGCTAGTTGTCGGAGCACAAAAAACCGGGGGTGTGCAGTCAGCAGACTGCACACCCCCGGTAAAAGTGAACTTCTAGAGTCCCAAACTAGGCCTTACAGACCGAGCTGGTCCTCAAAAGCGCCCTCTTCAATACGTGCCTTCACGGTGTACAGGAAGCGTGATGCGTCAGCACCATCTACCAACCGGTGGTCGTAAGAAATGGAGAGGTAGGTAAAGGAACGGATCGCAATGACGTCCTCACCATCGGCACCCTTGATTACGGCGGCACGCTTGACGATTGTGCCGGTACCCATGATCGCGGAAGTTCCAACTGGAACAATTGGGGTGTCAAACAGGGCCCCACCGGATCCGGTGTTGGTGATGGTGAAGGTTCCACCAGACAGCTCGTCTGGAGTTACCTTGTTATCCCGGGTGCGTGCACCGAGGTCACCAATCTTGGTGGCAAAGTCAGCAAGGTTGAAGTCACCGGCATTGTGGATGACTGGAACCAGCAGGCCACGTGGAGTATCTACCGCAATACCGATGTTCTCGGATGCTGGGTAGGTGATCGTGGTGTCCTCGAGGACTCCGTTGATCTTTGGGAATGCCTTGAGTGCCTCGGTCGCAGCAAGTGCGTAGAACGGCAGGTAGGTCAGGTTAGCGTTGTGCTTAGCAATGAACGCATTCTTAACCTTGGCGCGCAGACGAACCACGTTGGTTACGTCTACTTCCATGACCGTGGTCAGCTGAGCCTGAGTCTGAAGTGCTTCGACCATGCGCTTGGCAATGATCTGGCGCAGACGGCTAGCCTTCTCGGTGGTTCCGCGCAGTTCTGAAACTGGCAGGATCGTCGAGGCTGCCTTGGCTGGAGCTGCGGCGGCCGGAGCAGCAGCAACTGGAGCGGTTGCGGCGGCGAGAACGTCTTCCTTGCGGATACGTCCACCAACACCGGTGCCGGCAACCGTGGAAAGGTCAACGCCCTTTTCAGCGGCAAGCTTACGTACCAGAGGGGTAACGTAGCCACCCTTCACTGCGGAGGGTGCTGCAGCCGGAGCAGCAGGCGCAGCAGCAACTGGAGCGGCAGGCGCAACTGGTGCAACCGGTGCTGCTGGTGCAACAGGCGCAACTGGAGCGACAGGTGCTGCTGGCGCAACAGGAGCCGGAGCGGCTACCGGAGCAGGAGCAGCAACTGGTGCTGGGGCAGCTGGCGCTGGTGCAGCGGCGGCAACTGAATCGCCAACAACTGCAAGAACGGTGCCAACCTCAACGGTCTCGTCTTCCTGGATCAGGATTTGGGTGACAATTCCTGCAACTGGGGAAGGTACCTCGGTGTCAACCTTGTCGGTTGAAACCTCAAGCAACGGCTCATCTACCTCGACGCGGTCTCCCACGTTCTTGAGCCACTGAGTAACCGTTCCCTCGGTGACGGACTCACCAAGAGCGGGCATCTTGACCTCTTCGCCACCGGCTGGAGCCGCTGCGGGAGCCGGAGCTGCAACTGGTGCGGGAGCAGCAACTGGAGCCGCTGGGGCTGGAGCTGCAACCGGTGCGGCTGCTGCTGGCGCAGCAACAGGTGCACTACCAGCGCCGGAACCGTCGCCGATCGTGGCAAGGTCGGTGCCGACCTCAACTGTCTCGTCCTCTTCAACCAAAATGGCCTCAAGGATTCCAGCAAATGGTGATGGAATCTCGGTGTCAACCTTGTCGGTTGAAACCTCAAGCAATGGCTCGTCAATCTCTACGCGGTCTCCCACGTTCTTGAGCCACTGTGTAACGGTACCTTCGGTAACCGATTCGCCCAGTGCGGGCATCTGCACGTTGTTAGACATGAACCTCTCCGGTCCTAGTAATTCTGGGTCAGTTATGGGCGTGAAGTGGCTTACCGGCGAGGGCCAAGAAGGCCTCTCCGAGAGCCTCGTTCTGCGTTGGGTGAGCGTGGATCAAGGAAGCTACGTCCTCTGGGTATGCATCCCAGTTCACAATGAGCTGACCTTCACCAATGAGCTCGCCAACACGGGCGCCGATCATGTGGATACCAATAACCGGTCCATCCTTCTGGCGAACCAGTTTGATGAAGCCTTGGGTATCAAGGATCTTGGACTTGCCGTTACCAGCAAGGTTGTACTCGATTGACTCAACGTTCTCGGCGCCAAACTGCTCAATGGCGACTGACTCATTAAGACCAACTGATGCGATCTCAGGGTCGCTGTACGTTACGCGTGGAATACCGGACTCAACAATAGGGGCTGGGTTCAGACCGAGGATCTGCTCAGCAACAAAGATTCCCTGGGCAAATCCGCGGTGTGCGAGCTGTAGACCAGGAACAATGTCTCCTACGGCCCAGATGTTGCCAACGCCGGTGTGCAGACGCTCATCGGTCAGAACGAATCCGCGATCGAGCTTAACGCCCTGCTCTTCGTAACCGATGTCGGCGGTGCGTGGACCACGGCCAATTGCAACCAGGAGAACCTCAGCGTCGAAGGTCTTACCGGATTCAAGAGTTACGTGTACGCCCTGATCATCCTGGGTAACGTTTGAGAAGCGGTCGCCTAGGTTGAACTTGATGCCACGCTTACGGAATGCGCGCTCCAAGTTCTTGGAGATCGCTACGTCCTCATTTGGAACCAGGTTTGGTAGGCCCTCGATGATGGTGACCTCGGAACCAAATGACTTCCATACGGAAGCGAACTCGGAACCAATAACTCCACCACCAAGAATGATGGCCGAGGCTGGTACGTGCTCCATGGTCAAAGCGTGCTCTGACGTCATGACGCGGCCTTCGATTGCCAGACCTGGCAGGCTGCGTGAGTAGGAGCCGGTTGCCAGCACAATGTGCTTACCGGTCAGTCGTTGTCCGTTAACCTCAACAGCATTGCTTGCAACGAGGCGGCCGTAGCCTTCAACAACGGTGATCTTACGGGACTTGATGAGGCCCTGCAGGCCCTTGTAAAGACCGTTGATAACGCCGGACTTGTAACTGTTCACGCCGGCCATGTCGATGCCATTGAACGTTGACTGAACGCCAAACTTGTTTCCGTTGCGTGCGTTGTCAGCTACCTCTGCTGCGTGCAGGAGTGCCTTGGTCGGGACACAACCGTAGTGCAGGCAGGTACCGCCGAGTTTGTCAGCTTCAATGAGGGCGACAGATAGTCCGGCTTGGGCTGCACGGAGGGCAGTGGCATAACCACCGCTTCCTCCGCCCAAGACGACGATATCAAAGTCGGTGCCGGGGGTTTCGGCCACGTTCTGCTCCTTAAGGCGCAAGTTAATGGGTAATGAATCCATCTTGGCATTAATGGGCCGGTACCCAAAGGATATACGGCCCCAAAATCGCACATCACGTGTGATTCTGCAGACACCGAGAGGATTGCCTTAGGTCACCTTCTCATTTATTTCCAGTCGGTGCCAGAGTTTGTGAGGTGAATGTAACGGTGGCTGAAAGTTAGGGCTAATACACAAGAAGTCCACCCGGCTACCGGTAATATGCAAACATGGCTATCTTCTCTCGCCTCTTTGGCTCAAAGAGGTCTCCGTCTGCAGCTGCCCAATCTGACTCAGGCAAGGGGCGCAGCGGCGGTTCTGACCGGCGCAGGCAGACGTTTGAGCACCTGCAGCAATTTACCGCGAGCAGGGTTGGTGTTGAGGCGTACATTGAACCGCCCAACATCGATCAGCCGGTATCGATCCTGCTGATCGCAACAACAGGGGAGTGGACCCGACGCCGGGTGCCCACGGCCGTGGACGCACGCAAGATCGCGCAAGAACTGGGCATCCCCGTCTATGACGTTAACTTCACCGGTTACCCGCAGCGGATGCGGGACTGGAACTCGGCCCACAAACGCAAGTAGGCAACGCTGCCCCGGTCCGGCATCGGGAATATATAACAGGCCTGCCGCCCCAATGTTTTGGGGCGGCAGGCCTGAAATATTTATGCGCTGGTTGCTAGTGCCTGCGGACTACTTGGCGTAGGCCTCGAGCACACCGAGCATGGTGCGCACACCAAATCCGGTGCCACCCTTGTGGGTGTAACCGTATGGCGCGGCCTCATTGAATGCTGGGCCTGCAACATCGAGGTGCGCCCATGGGAGGTCGTTGGTGAACTCCTTGAGGAAGTGTCCCGCGCTGAGCATGCCACCTTCACGGGTACCAATGTTCGCAATGTCTGCGACCTGGGAATCCAGGGTTGGACGGAGCTCTTCTGGAAGCGGCATGGACCAGAACGGCTCGCCAACGGAGGCGGAAGCTTCCAGGATGTCGGTGACAGCGTCATCGGTTCCCATAACGGCAGCCACTCGGTTACCCAAAGCCATCACTTGGGCGCCGGTCAAGGTTGCAATGTCGATGATGAGGTCGGGGTTGTCCTCGGTTGCGCTGACCAAACCGTCGGCCATAACCAAGCGGCCCTCGGCGTCGGTGTTGAGGACCTCAACTGTCTTGCCTCCGCGAATGGTCAATACGTCGGACGGGCGGGTAGCGGTTCCAGAAGGCATGTTTTCAGCCAAGCACAGGTAACCGTAGACGTTTACGTTCAAGCCCAACTTGGCCGCTGCAAGAACGGTGTGCAGGACCGCAGCTGCCCCGGCCATGTCGTTCTTCATCGCTTCCATGCCGGCCGCAGGCTTGATGGAGATGCCACCGGTGTCAAAGGTGATGCCCTTACCAACGAGGGCAACCTTCTTCTTTGCGCGCAGTGGGGTGTAGGACAGCTTGACCATGCGTGGCCCGCGTGAGGAGCCCTGGCCAACGCCCATGATTCCGCCGTAGCCACCGGCAAGGAGTGCCTTTTCATCAAGGATCTGTACCTTCACGCCGGTGCCCTTTGCCGCTGCCTTGGCGATATCCGTAAAGGAGGCGGGGAACAGGTCATTCGGTGCCGCGTTGACAAGGTCACGGGTTCCACTGACTGCTTGGGCTAGTGCCGCAACGCGGGCAGCGCCCTTCTTGACACCGCTTTGCTTTGCAAGTGGGGTGGCAATCTCGATTTTGGCAACGGGGTTGCCCTTGGTCGCTGCGTCGCCCGTGCGGTAGGTGCGGTAGGCGTAGGCACCGAACTGGGCACCTTCAGCAATCGCGTTGACATCTTCAACCTCGGTTGCAGGTAGGGCAATAACTACTGCCTCAAAGTCGCTCAGTGCGCGAACAGCGGAACCCGCTGCGCGGCGTAGTTGCTCTTCGCGGCCGTACGGGGCTTTGCCCAGTCCAACGAGGACCACAATGGACGCGGTTACGCCAGCAGGGGCTGGAATGCGTACAACCGAGTCGGCAGCGGCGCTGGCGCCGAGGGCCTTGAGGTCAAGGCCTGCAAACGGTGCAACGTCTAATGAGTCAGGGCCAACAACACTTAGGGTGCCGTCGGAGTCAGTTACTCCAACAACAAGTGCGTTAGCAGGAAGGGTTAATGGGTCTTTTGAGGTAAAAGTTAGGTCAGCCACGGTCCAATCCTACCCGTGTGGGGCAAAAGTTGGGGTGAACTCAGGTAATCTTGAGGTTGTGTTTGCGCCATTGAGCCTTCTAGTCTTCCTTACCGCGACGTTTGTCCTGGGTTGGGCCTGTCTTTTTGCCTTCCGTGACCGGGCGGTGATTTTAAAGCAACTTTGGGCCGCCGCGGTGGTCGAGGGACTGCTGTTGATCCAGGTGGTGACCAGCGCGATAGGCCTAGCCGGCCATACCCGCCCAGACTTCGCAGCCTGGGAATTTTGGGGCTATGTGGTCACCGCGCTAATTATTTTGCCGGGGGCTGCCCTGTGGGCGTTCGCGGAGCGGACCAAGTGGAGCTCGGTTGTTTTAGCCGTTGGGGCATTCACGGTAATTTTCTTGCAGTTCCGTCTGATCCAACTGTGGGGCTAACGGCCCGGGATTTGTATCTGACCAGTGATTAGGGTGTAAGTGTGGCAAGTTCACAGCGTAAAAAGTCGCTCAACGAGCGTTTGGAACAGCAGTTACAGGTCCAAGATGCAAAACCAGCCTCGGTATCTTCGGGGCGAGGGTTTGGGCGAGTCATCGTATTGATCTACGCCATATTGGCAATCTCGGCTACGGCCCGCGGTACTTGGCAGTTGCTGGATCATGGCGCTCAGGCGCCGCTAGCCTATTCGCTTTCATTGTTTGCGGGGGTTATCTACCTTGTGGCAACGGTCGCGTTGGCTAAAGGAACCGGCAGGTGGCGCACGGTTGCTTGGAGCGCCGTCATCTTTGAGTTTGTCGGTGTGCTCGCGGTGGGTATTTCCTCTCTTGTGGCGCCCGGGTCATTTCCGGACAAGACCGTTTGGTCCAACTTTGGGCAAGGTTACGGGTACATTCCACTGATCTTGCCGCTCATTGGCATGGTTTGGCTTGCACGTACGCGCCGCACCAATGACCTGCCAGTAACTAACTGATCTATTTTCTCCCTCAACAAAAGGTATCCACCCGTGTACAAATTCATTTTCAAACATGTCTTTTCCAAGATGGATCCTGAAAATGCGCACCACCTGGTCTTCACCGGAATCCGTTGCGTGGGCAACGCCCCCGTACTTGGCCCAATCTTGCAAGGAGCCATTGCACCATTCTTGACGCAGGGCCCCGGCGTCCAGGTATTTGGGCGCCGCGTGCCAGGGCCGTTTGGTCTGGCGGGTGGGTTTGATAAGAACGCCCAAGCGATTAAAGGCTTGTCGATGCTTGGGTTCGGTTTTGTTGAGATCGGCACGGTTACCGCACAGGCACAACCCGGCAATGAGAAGCCGCGGATGTGGCGGGAACTTGAGCTTGAGGGCCTGCGTAACCGCATGGGCTTCAACAACGAGGGAGCCCAGGAGGCCGCCACTCAGTTAGAGAAGCTGCGCAGCACTAAGCGTGGGCGCGCCATGTTCGTGGGGGCCAACATCGGCAAAACCAAGGTGACACCGGCTGATGAGGCCTTCGCTGACTACGCGCATAGCGCGACCCTGTTATCTCCGCTCGCTGACTACTTGGTAGTCAACGTGTCTTCCCCAAATACCCCCGGACTGCGCGACCTACAAAACGTTGACTCGCTGCGCCCGATTCTGGTTGCGGTGCGTGAAGCTGCCGATGCCGCAACTGCGCAGGCCGGCCGCCCGCGGATTCCGTTGTTGGTCAAGATCGCTCCAGATCTTGCCGATGAAGACGTCATAGCCGTGGCTAATCTTGCACTCGAACTCAAACTCGATGGGGTGGTCGGGGTTAACACCACGATCAACCACGACCTTGGTGAAGGCGGGCTCTCGGGCAAGCCGGAGCTGGAGCGCGGCGTCCAGGTAGTCAAGATTCTGCGCGAGCACCTTGGCCCAGACCCGGTCATCATTGGTGTGGGCGGAATCAGCACCCCGGAAGACGCCCAGCAATACATTGAGGCTGGCGCAAACCTTGTTCAGGGTTACACCGGTTTCATCTATCAGGGACCCTTCTGGGCTCGCCGGATCAACCGGGCGCTGCTGAACCTGTAACTCCGCAACCACTTGCAAAGATGGTAGCCCCGGGCAGCAATCAAAGATGAACTGCCGCACGGGGCTACCGTTATTATCAGGACCTCGCGGGGGTGGACCCAGCGCAGGTTTTGACTCTAGCGCGTCTTGGGCTGGTCCAGCAGGGTCTTGCCGGGGTCGGTTTCAATGCTGTCGCCGAGAATTTCATCAATCTTGGCCATGACCTCGGTTGGGATTTCCACGCCGGAGGCCTTGACGTTTTCGCCAACCTGCTCGGGGCGGGAAGCACCGATGATGGTTGCGGCAACGTTCGGATTTTGTAGGATCCAAGCGAGACTCAGCTGGGACAGCGTCAGATCTAGCTCCTGGGCCAGGGGTTTGAGGTTCTGCACCCGGCTAAGAAGATCATCGTTCATTGCCTTGCGGATAAACGAAGAGATCTCGTCGCTTGCGGCGCGCGATCCTTGCGGGTAGTCGTGGCCGGGTAGGTATTTACCGGTCAAAATACCCTGGGCCAGAGGCGACCAGACAATTTGGGAGATGCCAAGCTCGGCGCTCGTTGGGATAACTTCACCCTCAATGACCCGCCACAACATGTTGTACTGCGGCTGGGAGGAAATAAGTTGGAAGCCCAACTCCTTGGACAGCGCATGACCGGCACGGATCTGGTCCGCTGTCCACTCGGATACGCCGATGTACAAGGCTTTACCCTGACGCACAATGTCAGCGAAGGCTTGCATCGTTTCTTCTAGGGGAGTCTCATGGTCAAACCGGTGAGCCTGGTATAGGTCCACGTAGTCCGTGCCCAGGCGCGTCAGTGAGCCGTTGATCGACTCCATGATGTGCTTGCGGGACAGGCCGGTGTCATTGTGCCCCTTAGGACCGGTAGGCCAGTACACCTTGGTCAAGATCTCCAAGGATTCACGGCGCTGTCCCTTGAGCGCGTCACCAAGGACAACCTCAGCTGCGGTGTTTGCGTAGGCGTCGGCGGTATCAAACGTGCTGATGCCAACGTCCAATGCGGCATTGACGCACGCGACAGCGGTGTCTTTTTCTACCTGCCCGGCGTGGGTCAGCCAATTACCGAATGTCATCTCTGAAATCTTCAGGCCACTATTGCCTAGGTATTTGTATTTCATGGTTTCACTATATGCCTGGTATCGCTCTATGCCTGGTTTCAATCAATGCCACGGTGCAACGTGGCCGTAGCAAAAAATCTCCCAGGCATCGGGAAACGATGCCTGGGAGATTTTTGCAGTGCAGAAAAGTTTTACAAGCCTAGCTTGGGTACTGGCCGTGCTTAACCATTGGCTTTGGCAGGCGAGCCCGGCGGATCTGGAAGGCACGCATCACCGCGTACATAGCCAAACCGCGTTGCAACAGAGCATCCTCACCAAACTTGGCCTTGACGCGCTTCTTTAATTGACGCCACAGGATGAACCCGTCGACAATCGCGATCAGCACAACCAAGTACATGGCGCCTACCGCAGCGAGAGCCAGGCCCGGGAACGGCTTGCCAAGGAACGTCAGGATCAAGAAAATGAATGCGGCAAAGAGGAAGAATTCCCCAACGTTGTACCGGGCATCGACGTAGTCGCGCATGTAACGCTTGACTGGGCCGCGGTCACGGTAAGGCAAGTTTGTTTCATCACCGGTACGCATGGCCTGGTACTCAATATCGCGCTGGGCACGTTCTTTGGCGCGGGCTGCCTTTGCGGCGGCGCGGCGATCCTCGGGAACGAGCGGGCGACGACGAGCGGCCTCAGCCTCGGCGCGGGTAGGTGTGGGACGGCCCTTACCATTTGCCTTGCCGAGCGCCTTATCAATAGCGTTGTCGACAGAGTTGGTGTTTAGGGGGTCCGAAGATTTCTTAGCTGCACTCACACACCCAAGTCTAAGCCACTTTTGGTCAACTCATAACTTTCTTGGCTGTGGCGTGCAACAGGTAGGCTTCAATAGTGACTAATGAACAGACCCTCAGAGATAAAGTATCCGCCCACTTCCCAGCGTTGCAGGCTGAGTTGGAGACCTTGGTTCGCATTCCCAGCGTGTCAGCTGATGCATTCGATCAGGCCCACGTGGCCGCCAGTGCCCAGCACGTTGCAGACCTGTTTACCGCCCAGGGTATAGCGGACGTCAAGGTGGTTACGGCGGGGCAGTCGCGCCCGGCCGTCATAGCTAGGATCCCGGCGCCTGCGGGAAAGCCAACGGTGTTGTTGTATGCCCACCACGATGTTCAGCCGCCAGGGGACAGCGCGGACTGGGAAACCGACCCGTTCGAGCCAGTAATCGTGGGGGAGCGCATGTTTGGCCGTGGCGCTGCCGATGATAAGGCCGGCATCATCGCGCACCTAGGTGCCCTGCGTGTGCTCGGGGACGACCTTGGTGTGGGCGTGACGTTGTTTATTGAGGGCGAAGAGGAAATTGGCTCGCCTTACTTCACCGAGTTTCTCCACAAGTTCAAAGAGGAACTGCGTGCCGATGCCATAGTCGTTGCCGACTCGGCTAACTGGCGCGTAGGGGTCCCGGCTTTGACCACGTCCCTGCGCGGGCTAGTCGACTGTGAGGTCGACGTTGAGGTGCTGAGTCACGCCGTGCACTCCGGAATGTTTGGTGGTCCGGTCCTTGACTCCATCACCATGATGTCGCGCCTCATTGCTTCCCTGCACGATGCAAACGGTGACGTGGCGGTTCCCGGGCTGGTCCACGGGATTGAGCCTCAGGTGGACTACGACGAGGCCGATTTCCGGGCCGATGCCGGTGTCCTACCGGAGACGCAACTGGCCGGAACCGGCCCAATCTCGGCGCGCTTGTGGACTAAACCAGCCATTGGTGTGATCGGTTTTGACGCCCCTACCGTTGCGCTGTCATCCAATACGCTGATTCCCAAGACAACGGCAAAGCTATCCATGCGCATCGCGCCGGGCCAAGAGCCGGCTGCGGCACTGGCCGCACTACGTGCTCACTTGGAAGCCAACGCACCGTTTGGTGCCAGGGTGACCGTGCGCGACGGCGAGCTGGGCAAGCCATTCCAGGCGCCCGCCGACTCAGCTACAATGCGGGCGGCACGCTCAGCATTTGCGACTGCGTGGGGCGTGGACCCGGTTGATATTGGAATTGGTGGGTCTATCCCGTTCATCGCGGACCTACTTGAGGTGTACCCGGATGCGGCAATCTTGGTTACCGGAGTTGAAG
This sequence comes from Jonesiaceae bacterium BS-20, assembly GCA_039995105.1. Taxonomy (GTDB): domain Bacteria; phylum Actinomycetota; class Actinomycetes; order Actinomycetales; family Cellulomonadaceae. The sequence goes on along the minus strand of CP146203.1, from coordinate 1,770,567 downwards.
ACCCTGATTCACGTGCGCATGGCGCGAATGAGTCGGTGCACTTAGGGGAGCTGCAAAAGGTAGTCCTTGCTGAGGCTCTGCTGTTGGCAAACCTGGCTGAATAGCCGTTATCGCTTTGGGTTCCAGGCCATGCCCGTGGCCTGGGCCCACTGCAGGACGTGGGCGGGGAGCTCGGGGCTTTCGTCGGGACCACCCAGGGCCTGAACCACATCGGTTGCGGGAACCTTGCCGCCGCCACGTTTCAAGAACCTACCCGCCACGATCGCCTCGGTAACGAGCTTGCCGTTGGAATAGATGTTTTGCTCGATGTAGGCGATGCGCGGATCCCAACCAATGAGGCGGGTGCGAATCTCAACTTTTTGGCCCAAGAGAAGTGAAGCCCGGTAGATGATGCTCGAGGCTGCAACTACTGGGTACCAACCCAATTTATTGAGTCGTTTGAGCCCGTCGCAGTCGGCCAAGAAATTGGACCGCGCGGTATCCATCATGTTCAGGTAAACGGCGTTGTTTACGTGAAAGTAGATATCAAGGTCGCCGGGACGCACCCGGGTTGTAGTTACGGACGTGTCCGTGATGGCAAAGCCGGGAATGGGCTTGCGAGGCAGAAATGTTGCTAATGCAAGATTAATTTGGCGGGTCACGGTGTATACGATACTACGGGTCTTAGGTAATCGCTCGGCAAGCACAAAAAACGGGTGGGACACGACCCCTAGATGTAAATAATCGCGTCCCACCCGTTGTCTTTGATGTATTACAAGCCCGGCAACGCCAGCATCTGGTTGAGAGCGACCTGTGCCCAGTGTGCGTCGTCTTCGTCAACCACGATCTGGTTCAGCTCGCGGCCGGCAACCAGTGACTCCATGATCCAAACCAGGTGCGGCAGGTCAATACGGTTCATGGTTGAACAGAAGCACACGGTTGAATCCAGGTAGTGCACCTGCTTGTCCGGGTGTGCGGCAGCAATGCGGCGAACAAGGTTCAGCTCCGTGCCAATCGCCCACGCGGAACCGGGCTCGGCGGCGTCAAGGGTGTTAATGATGAACTCGGTTGAGCCCACAAAGTCGGACTCGGCAATAACCTCGTTTTTGCATTCGGGGTGTGCGATGATTTGCACGCCGGGGACCTTGGCCCGCATGTCAGTGATGTTCTGGACGGAAAACCGGCCGTGAACCGAGCAGTGCCCGCGCCACAGAATCATCCGGGCGTTGTGGAGTTCCTCGTTGGTGAGCCCGCCATTTGGCTTACGTGGGTCAAACACGACGCAATCGTCGAGGGAAAGACCTAACTTTTCAACGGCGGTGTTACGGCCTAGGTGTTGGTCCGGCATAAACAGTACCTTGCCGGTTCCATCAACGCCGCCTACCTGATCGAAAGCCCAGCGCAAAGCTACTTCGGCGTTCGATGAGGTGCAGACGGTTCCGCCATTGCGGCCCGTAAAGGCTTTGATTGCGGCCGACGAGTTCATGTAGGTCACCGGGATGGTGACGTCCAAGATTCCGGCGTCGGCTAGGTCGTCCCAGCAGTCCTCGACCTGATTGATTGCGGCCATGTCAGCCATCGAACAACCCGCGGCAAGGTCCGGCAGAATAACCTTTTGGTCCTTGGTCGTCAGGATGTCTGCGCTCTCGGCCATGAAGTGCACACCGCAGAAGATGATGTACTCGGCTTCAGGACGTGCGGCTGCTTCCCGAGCTAGTTTGAATGAGTCGCCGGTGACGTCGGCAAATTGAATTACCTCGTCACGTTGGTAGTGGTGTCCCAGAATGAAGGCGCGGTCGCCGAGTGTCGCGCGGGCGGCACGTGCGCGCTCGACTAAGTTTGGGTCGCTTGCCGCGGGTAGTGCACCGGTGCACTCAACTCCGCGTTCTGAGTCTAAATCCGTATTCTGGCCGAGGAGCAGGAGTGCGGGAGACTGGCTGGGCTCGGCAAATGTGGAGTTAATTGCTGTGGTCACACTACTATTTTGGCACAGGTACTCATTTGTCTGCAGTTAGGTCCAAAATGCGCGTTTTACTGATTGCCAACCACAACCCAGCGGCCTTTGGGCCGGGGTTTGAGGCTCAAGCTTTGGCCGACGGTTGGCGCAGCGGTGCGCCGCACGTGGAGGTTGAACCGTTTGCATTTAGTCATTGCGAGCCGGGGATATCCCAGGTGTGGCAGGCGCATGCGGCCCGTGTGGGCGGGTTTTCTCAAACGGCATTTCTCGATGCCTGTGACCCTGGCCCGGCGCAGTCGCCCGCCGCGTTCGCACAAGACCTGGCAGCCCAGTTGTATGAAGCGGTCAGATCCAAGATGAGCCGGATCGTGGTCGCGTTGCCGCAGTATTTGGAACCTGACGCGGGGGTAGCGTTCCTGACAGAACTAGGCCGGTTGATCCAACCTGAAGGCGGCGCTGGTGCCCAATCGGGCGCGGGACCACACTCGGCTTTGGGTGAGGTTACCCCCGAGCGGGCCCAAGAGTTGGTCAATATCATTGGGATCGCTCGTCAGTTCTTGGCAAAGATCGATGTGGTTGGGGCTTACGCCTCGAACATGCCGCTGCTGGGGATGCACGGCATGAATGGCGCAGCCGCCCTTGAGGGGCATTTAGCAGCTGAAGTTGCCCAGGGTCGCGAACGTCAGGTCAATGAACTTTTCCACCTCATGCAGGGACCGTACGCGGCCTTAGATGCCGCTGACAATAGAGGGTCAGCAACCGTTTTGGGGCTCGCCGGCCCAAACAATCAGGAACCCAAAGCGCCTAGCTTGAAGGATCTGACCCGCCATGACGGTGGGGGAGCCGGTGGCGGCTTAGGATTTGCGCTGGCCACCTTGGGGGCGAGACTGCTTCCGGCCGCCCAAGTATTTGGCACCCAATTTGATCTACCCGCGCGCATCGCCGCAAGCGACCTCGTGGTTGTGTATCAAGAAAAACTTGATGGCCGTACTTTCCCAGACCAGGTGGGGCACTGGGCGGCGCAACTAGCTACCTCGAGCATTAGCCCGGTAATCGTTCTTTCGAATGAGCAAATCATGAGCGTGCGGGAACTGTCTGGGCAGCAGGTGGCCTCGGCTTACCAGGTTGCCGGCGACTCGCAGTCCTTGTTTAACATGGCGCAACGGTTGGCCAAATCTTGGACGCCAAACCGTTCTTGACCCCGGCGTGAGCAACTAGGCACCCACCAAAACAAGGAATGGGACTACCCTAGAACCGGGACGGGGAATAAAGCCCTACTAAAGTTGTGTTTAATCATTGTAGTGTGATTAAAAACTTGCCAGACACTTTTCTGCGGCTAATTCCTGACGCAGAATCTGTACCAGCGTGATGGAGAAACCATGAGCGAAACTACCGAGGTTGCAACCCACGGTGTTGCACTGACCGACTTTGCTGCTTCTAAGATCAAGAGCCTGCTTGAGCAAGAAGGTCGCGACGACCTTCGCTTGCGGGTTGCAGTTCAACCTGGCGGTTGCTCAGGTCTGATCTACCAACTCTACTTTGATGAGCGCGTCCTCGACGGCGACGCCGTACGCAACTTCGACGAGGTCGCCGTTGTAGTTGACAAGATGAGCGTGCCGTACCTCGAAGGTGCAACCATCGACTTTGCTGACACCATCGAAAAGCAGGGCTTCACCATTGACAACCCCAATGCGGGCGATGGATGTGCCTGTGGTGGCTCGTTCGCATAACCGAGTTTTTTTAAGAGTGCGGCTTCGGTCCAACCATGTGGTTGGGCCGAGGCCGCCTTTGTTTATACCCGTTTAACCCAGCGCAAACCCTAGTGGGCAGCTACTGCAACGTAACGGTCACGGTGAAGTTGGGGGAGTCCGCGGTACGTGGAGTTGCCCCAGTAATCAGATGGCCCTTCATGCGTGCCCAAGCTGGGATGTCGTACTCGGCGGCAGGATCTGACACCGCAACCTCAATAACCGTTCCGCCGGGAAGGTTTTGGGCAAACTTGGCCAACTTGATGATTGGCAAGGGGCACCGCAGATTCGTAGCATCCAGGCTCAGCACTGTCATCACAATCCTCCCGCACCCATGTGATCACGCACTGTAGCAATAGCGCCTGGCAGGATCCGGCAAAACCGGTCAATATCTGCCGCTGTCACGTCATGGTCTATACCAATGCGAATATTGCCGTGCGTCAATACGCCCATGGCGCCAAGGACATGGCTGGGTTCAAGCGTCAACGAGGTGCATGCTGACCCCGACCCGACAGCAAAACCCTGCCGGTCAAACTCACTTGTTAAGGCCTCGCCGTCGACGTAGAGGCAAGAGAACGTCAACGTTCCGGCCAACCGGTTGTCTTGGTCTCCAATCACTTCGCAGTCGTCAATTGCCTGAACCGTCGCGATGATCTGCGCCGTGGCCCAGGCGTTGAACTTGGCGCGCTCAACCCGCTCCGCCTCGGCTTCTTGCAGAGTTACTGCCGCAGCAAAGGCCGCGGGGACACTGACTCCACCCGGGAATAAGGGATCTTGATCCTCGGGCCAAGCCCGGCGCCACCTCGTGCGTGCCTTCAAAGCAACAATCGCAATGCCCTGGCCCGCGCCCCAATCCGCGGGGTTGGCAACCAGGCCGTCCCAGCCTGACGCGATCGGAATTTGACCAACGCTCGCACAGGCATCGAGAAGCAAGGGCACCCGAGCAGCCTTAGCGGCAGCTGCGAACTCAGCAATGGGCTGAATAGTCCCCACCTCGTGATTACCATGGTGGGTAATCGCTAGGGCCACGCCGGGAGTCGCAATTGCCCGGCTGAAATTCTCGGGCTCCAACCGGCCCGCCGTGTCTACGGAAAGGGAATGCACATCTGCTTGCGCGTGGGCTAGTGCGTTGAGAATGATGGCACGCTCGGTAGCTCCGGTCACCGCCGTCTTGCCCACGCGGGCCCGCCCCGCCAACACGCCTGCCACGAGCGTTTGCATGGCAACCGCAGGGGACGGGGCAAAGTGAATCTCTTGCGGCGTAACACCAAAGACGCTTGCGCAAGCCTCGCGTGCCCCACTCAATAAAGTACCGGCCCGCCGGCCCTCAAAATGGAGCCGCCGCGGATCAGCCCAACCGTCTTGCAGAGCCTGGTTGTAGGCCTTGAGGCCTACGTCCCTCTGTCGAGCGTTCCCACCCGCGTCCAGGTTCGCTCGGGTGGACAAAATTGTTTCCGTTGAAGAACTAGTGGCAGAATCTGTAAACACAACAACATTCCTAATCCCTTCACAGTTTTGTGAAGAATACGGCCCAACCGACAGAACCTCGCGGTTAATCTGACACATTGCATGAACGTGTAAGTTAGCGCTGGTCTTGCGGCAATTGTCACACGGAATCGGCGTTTACAATTCACCGAACTGCCGGTTACCGCGATACGCTAACAGGGTCGAGGACGAAGGTCCTGTGTGCTGCCTGAAAACAGTCAGTGTGCAGGACGTGAAGTGAAAGGCCCCCCTTTGCGCTCGGAGAAGCCAACTAGAAAGACGCACGCGAGAGGCAAGCTGCTAGCAGTAGCTGGTCTGCTCGCCATTGCCGTCTCAGGATGTTCACCTATTGTTCAGCGTGGATGGATGCCAGGGTATGAAGATGGCCCTGTCACCAACATGACTGACCGTATTACTAACCACTGGGTTGGAGCTTGGACCGCCGCACTGCTCGTAGGTGTGCTGGTTTGGGGACTCACCATTTGGTGCATCATCGTTTACCGTAAGCGTAAAGGTGATAGCCAACTACCAGTGCAGACTCGGTACCACCTCCCACTGGAGATCTTGTACACCGTCGTTCCGTTGATCATGGTTGGAGTGCTGTTCTTCTACGCGCAGCGCGACATGACTGCCATGCGTGACGTATCGCAAACACCGGATGTTGAGATCGAGGTCTACGGAAAGCAGTGGAGCTGGGACTTCAACTACCTCACCGATGACGCCTATGACACCGGTGAGCAGATCAACAACGTTGGTGAACTCGAAGGATCCTTGGGTGACCGAGGAACTCACGAGTCATTCCCAACGCTCTACCTACCCGTTAACGAGCGAGTGCAGTTCCACCTGACCTCCCGTGACGTGGTCCACTCCTTCTGGGTACCTGCCTTCTTGGACAAGATGGACATGTTCCCAGCACAAACCAACACGTGGCAAATTGTGCCAATGCGTGAAGGTGTCTATGCCGGTAAGTGTGCGGAACTCTGCGGTGAGTTCCACTCCGGCATGCTATTCAACGTCAAGGTTGTCTCCCGCGCCGAATATGATGCACACATCGAAAGCCTGAAGGAAGCCGGTCAGACCGGTCGCCTCGGTGAAGAATACAGCCGTATGCAGGCAGACAACACAAGCACTTCTGAGGGGAGCGAGAACTGATGAGCTCCGTTGAAACCGTGCCAGGACTGCGCGAGGATCGCCAGACTCTAGGCCGTACCGTCGTCAAGTGGATCACTTCAACTGACCACAAGACAATCGGGTTCATGTACCTGATCGCTTCATTCATTTTCTTCTGCATCGGCGGCATCATGGCGCTGCTGATTCGTGCGGAGCTGTTCAGCCCCGGTATTCAGCTGGTGCAGAGCAACGAGCAGTTCAACCAACTGTTCACCATGCACGGCACGATCATGCTGCTGCTGTTTGCAACACCGCTCTTTGCTGGTTTTGCGAACGTGCTCATTCCACTGCAAATTGGTGCACCGGACGTTGCGTTCCCACGATTGAACGCATTTGCCCTGTGGCTCTACATCTTCGGTGGTCTGATCTCCGTAGGTGGATTCATGACTCCTAAGGGAGCTGCGTCCTTCGGTTGGTTCGCATACGCGCCGCTATCTGACACCACTTACAGCCCCGGACTCGGTGGTGACCTGTGGGTCTTTGGACTGGCGCTGGCAGGTTTTGGAACCATTCTTGGTGCGGTTAACTTCATCACCACCATCATTACGATGCGTGCTCCGGGCATGACCATGTTCCGTATGCCAATCTTTACCTGGAACTCCATGGTTACCTCGATGCTCATCCTGATGGCGTTCCCGCCACTGGCCGCATCGCTGTTCGCCCTTGGAGCAGACCGCCGCCTAGGTGCCCAGATCTTTAACCCGGAAAACGGTGGCGCCATCTTGTGGCAGCACCTGTTCTGGTTCTTTGGACACCCAGAGGTCTACATCATCGCCCTGCCATTCTTTGGAATCGTCTCGGAGATCTTCCCGGTCTTCTCGCGCAAGCCAATCTTTGGTTACAAGGGTCTGATTTACGCAACCGTAGCGATTGCCGCTCTGTCGGTAACCGTATGGGCACACCACATGTACGTCACCGGTGCAGTTCTGCTACCGTTCTTCGCGTTCATGACCATGCTCATTGCAGTGCCAACGGGTGTGAAGTTCTTCAACTGGGTAGGAACGCTGTGGCGCGGAAAGCTCTCGTTTGAAACGCCTATGCTCTGGTCACTTGGATTCCTTGTTACCTTCCTGTTCGGTGGTATCACCGGTGTTATTCTTTCGAGCCCGGTCATGGACTTCCACATCTCTGACACCTACTTCGTGGTTGCTCACTTCCACTACGTGGTATTCGGAACCGTCGTATTTGCAATGTTCGCCGGATTCTACTTCTGGTGGCCAAAGTTCACGGGCCGGATGCTCAACGAGAAGCTGGGTAAGTGGCACTTCTGGTTGCTGTTCATCGGCTTCCACACCACCTTCTTAATCCAGCACGTTCTGGGTGTTGAAGGTATGCCACGTCGCTACGCCGACTACATGCAGGAAGATGGCTTTACGCTGTTCAACCAGATCTCCACGGTTGGCTCGTTCATCCTTGCCGCTTCCACGCTGCCATTCCTCTGGAACGTCTACATCACCTGGCGCAATGCGCCAATGGTCAAGGTAGATGACCCTTGGGGCTACGGCGGATCGCTCGAGTGGGCTACCTCTTGCCCACCACCACGGCACAACTTCGTTTCCCTGCCACGTATCCGTTCCGAGCGCCCTGCGTTCGACCTGCACCACCCAGAGGTGGCTGCAATGGACGCCGGCAGTGTTCCAGAGATCAAGCCTAAGAAGGAGCAAAACTGATGAAGGTTGAAACTAATCTTTTCCTGTACTTGGTCCCCTTCTTTGTTGTAGTTGGTGCCGTGTACGGATTCATGAGTGACTTTGAGCCGGCGGGCACCCTGTGTCTGCTGCTACTAGCCGGTCTGGTAGGCATGATTGCCTGGTACCTGCGCAAGGTTTCACTCACCATCGATGCCCGTCCAGAAGACGACGCACACGGAGAGATCGCTCAGGGCGCCGGAGAACAGGGTGTTTACGCACCTTGGAGCTGGTGGCCAATCGTGATTGCCAGTGCGGCCGCTATCTCCTTCCTAGGGCTAGCAGCTGGATGGTGGATCTTTGGAATCGGTGCGGCTTTTGCCGTAATCGGTCTAGTCGGTTGGGTATTCGAATACTCACGTGGTATCCACGCCCACTGATTCATAGGGCCGCAAACGCGGGCCTAACGTTTTCTTCCTTGACATAAGCTTGGCCCTCGCACTTTCACGGTGCGGGGGCCAAGCTTTTTGTATATCCGAGCGGTCCAGATGCGGCGTAATCGTTGCCGGATCAATAAGGATAGTTTTACTACGGTGCATTGGGATACTCTAAGATCGGATTTTGCTTCAGTTCTGCGCCAACGACGGTGTGGGATCCTTACTGAACTTGGAGAACCGAATGGACGTATCAGTACTGCTGGTATTCCTGGGATTGATTCCCTTGATAGGCCTGGTGTGGCTTTGGCTAGCTGCCCTCATGGACGTTATTCGCACGGATATAGCTAACAGCACCGACAAGCTGATTTGGGTCTGTCTGATCGTGTTCTCGAGCGTCCTAGGGTCGATCCTGTGGTTCGCCTGGGGGAAGGGCAGCGTCCAGGCAAGGAACTAGGGCAGGCCAGATTCCCATGCGCTGGGTTGCGTTGGGGCAATCAGCCAATCTGTATTGTCCGCGTTGCGACGGCGGTGCCGTTGCGGCCGTGAAGACTCAACTATGCCTCCAAAAAAGGACTTGAGAATAGCAAAGGGCGGGTGCATCCATCATGGATGCACCCGCCCTTTGTAGACGTAGCTTTCGCCAGTGAAACCTATGCAGGCAGGATCAGACCGGAAGTCTGCGCGCTTGCGCGAGCGAAACGCTCAGCCGCATCGTTCCAGTTAACAATGTTCCACCAAGCAGCAACATAGTCAGCGCGAGCGTTGACGTAGTCGAGGTAGTAAGCGTGCTCCCAAACGTCGAGCAGGACGATTGGTACTAGACCCATTGGGATGTTGCCCTGCTGGTCGTACAGCTGCACAATGATGAGCTTGGAGCCGATTGAATCCCAAGCCAAGATTGACCAACCGGAGCCCTGAACACCCATGGCAACGGCGGCAAAGTGCTTCTTGAAGGCCTCGAAGGAACCGAAGTTCTCATCGATAGCGGCAGCTAGATCACCGGTAGGCTCGCCACCCTCAGGGGAGAGGTTAGCCCAGAAGGCGGTGTGGTTAACGTGTCCACCAAGGTTGAATGCAAGGTTCTTTTCAAGCTGGTTTACTACTGAGAAGTCGCCCTTGTCGCGAGCATCAGCAAGCTGTTCCAACGCGGTGTTCGCGCCGGTAACGTATGCCTGGTGGTGCTTTGAGTGGTGCAACTCCATGATGCGAGCTGAGATGTGTGGCTCAAGTGCTGAATAGTCGTACGAGAGCTCTGGCAGCGTGTATACGCCCATGCCGGTTACCTCCAACTAGAAATTTGCAGATGCGAAAAATAACGCATCCCCCAACTATAACGTTAAAGGCCCGCGGTTCATTCCCGCAAACTGCAGGAAATCTACCGCGGGCCCTTGATCAACTGTGCCTCACTAAGATGCGAAGCCGCTGGTCATGTCCAGTAACTGAACTACTTGTTCAGTGCCGGCTTATCTGTGTCGGCTGCAATTTCACCGTGTGCCGCAGAGTCATGCATCTCTGACGGACGTACCGGCTCAATGCGGTCCTCGTAGAAGAACTTGGACAGCTTCTGCATCCGGCGATCGGCCTTGTAACCCTTACGGCGTACGCCGCGGGAGTCTTCTGCTGGCTCGATCTCGAGTGGCTTGTGCGCATCGTAGTTGACGCGTAGCCAACGTTCCTGCTCGTTGAGGGGACTGTGGACCTCAACGTACTCGCCGTTAGCGAACCGCACAATGCGGCCCGTCTCGTGGCCGTGCAGAACCAACTCGCGGTCCTTACGTTGGAGAGCCAAGCAGATGCGCTTGGTAATCCAGAACGCAGCGATTGGTGCAACAAAGAACGCGATTCGGAAGATCCAAGTGATCGTGTTCAGTGACATCTCAAAGTGAGTGGCCACCAGGTCGTTGGAACCAGCTACCGCAAGAACAACGAACGCAACGATCACAGCAACACCAACACCGGTACGTACGGGTACGTTACGCGGGCGGTCGAGCACGTGGTGTTCGCGCTTATCCTTGGTTACTGCAGCCTCAATGAAGGGGTAAGCCGCGAGGATCGTGAAGAGAAGTCCCGGAATAACAACCGCAGGTACCAAGACGTTCAGTGACAGCGTGTAGCCGCCAATAACGTACTCGGTTTGACCCGGCATAAGACGTAGCGATCCCTCTAGGAAGAGCATGTACCAGTCTGGTTGTGCTCCTGCCGAAACAGGGGAGGGGTCATACGGTCCGTAGTTCCAGACGTTGTTGATGGACATGGTGCCGGCCATGAGGGCCAAGAAACCGAAGACGATGAAGAAGAATCCACCCGCCTTTGCCACGTAAACAGGGAACAGTGGGAAACCAACTACGTTCTTATCCGAGCGGCCACCGCCTGGGAACTGCGTGTGCTTGTGGAGAACCACAAACAACAGGTGCAGACCAACAAGCGACAGGATCAGCGCTGGTACAACCATGATGTGCATCGAGAACAGGCGCGGAATGATGTCTCCGCCTGGGAATTCCCCACCGAACACAAAGTACGACATGTACGAGCCGATTACTGGAATCGACTTGATAACGCCGTCGGTGATGCGCAGACCGTTACCGGAAAGCACGTCATCTGGCAGTGAGTAACCGGTGAAGCCAGCTGCTAGACCAAGGATCATGAGCAAGAAGCCCACCATCCAGTTCAGCTCACGTGGCTTGCGGAAGGCACCGGTGAAGAACACGCGCATCATGTGCGTAACAATGGCCGCCATGAACAGCAGAGCTGCCCAGTGGTGAATCTGACGCATGAGTAGCCCACCGCGAACCTCATAGGAAATCTTGAGGATCGAAGCAAACGCCTCGGACATGAGCTGGCCATCCATCGATGCGATGGGGCCGTGGTACGTAGTCAGACCCATTGACGGCACGAAGAACAGGGTCAGGAAGAAACCTGAGATCAGCAGTACGACAAAGGAGTACAGTGCGATTTCACCGAGCAAGAATGACCAGTGGTCTGGAAAGATCTTGCGAGCGAAACCCTTGACTGCGTGGCCAATGCCCGTGCGCTGGTCTAGGTAATCCGCAGTAGCGGCTGCGGGTGATTGCGTTGTGGTCACTTGAGACGCTCCCAGTAACTAGGGCCAACAGGCTCGTTGAAGTCGTCCTGGGCAATAAGGTAACCCTCGTCGTCAACTGCAATTGGAAGCTGCGGAAGTGCACGCTTTGCTGGTCCGAAGACAACCTTGGCACCGTCAGCAACATCGAACGTTGACTGGTGGCAAGGGCACAGCAGGTGGTGGGTTTGCTGCTCGTAAAGAGCTACAGGGCAACCAACGTGGGTACAAATCTTTGAGTAAGCAACGATTCCGTCGTAGGACCAGGTCTTGCGCTCTTCGCTCTCGATGAGATCCTTTGGATCCATGCGAACAACGAGAACAACGGCCTTTGCCTTTTCGGATACCCATTCGTGGGTGGTGCGCATTTCTTCCGAAACTTCTGGAATAACGTGCACAACTGAACCAACGGTGACATCGGCTGCCTTGATTGGGCGACCGGATGGGTCAATCGTCAGACGCTTGCCCTTTTCCCACATGGTGTGACGGAACTTGGAAACATCCCAGTCGTCACCAACCGAAGAGATCAGTGGCACCGCAATGGTGAGTGGGAAGAGCGCAAGGGCAGTAACTACCGAGCCCTTAAGCACGGTACGACGGCCGATTCCCGAATCTTCAACACCGTCCGTGAGTTCAGCGATAGCTGCCTCGCGGACTTCTGGTGGGGAAGCGATGGGGTGGCGTTCTTCAGCCTTCTCATGGTCAGACATCAAAGTCTTGGCCCAGTGCACAGCTGCCAGACCAATTCCCATGAGAGACAGGAACATGGTCACACCTAGGACGAGGTTTGCGCGGGTAACACCGGCAACCGTGCCATCAGGGCGGACCATAAAGTAACCAACAATCGACCCAATAGTGCCGATGATTGAGATCCAGAAAAGAACATTGACCTGTAGTTCGGCGCGGTTAGCAGCCTTAGGGTCCTTGTCCGCCATCCGGAACTTGTGCTCCGGCAGACCTGGATCCTCAAAACGATCCAACTCGGCAACAGTTTGTTGCTCGGTCAATTCGACTTCCTTCTTGTGGTCGCTCATGAAGACTTCGCTCCAATCCACACTGCACAGCCGATGAGGCCTCCGATACCAACGACCCAAACCCACAGACCTTCAGATACAGGGCCAAGTGAACCGAGTGACAGTCCTCCGGTTGAACCCTCACGCTGATCAACGAGGAATGCAATAACGTCGCGCTTCTCGTCTGGGGTGAGCGTTGCATCATTGAACACTGGCATGGACTGAGGCCCGGTTGCCATTGCTTCATAGATGTGAGTTGGGGATGTCTCCCACAGTGGTGGGGCGTACTTACCCTCGGAGAGCGCTCCACCAGCACCTACCGCGTTGTGGCACATTGCGCAGTTGGTACGGAACAGTGCGGCTCCGTTAGCGATATCACCGAGAGCAGGATCAACCTGCTCTGCCGTCGGTGTTGCTGGGCCGGGGCCCAAAGATGCTACGTACGCAGCGAGCTGCTTCGTCTGGGTGGGGTTCATCTGCGGTGGCTTGGCTTCAGCCTGCGGTGCAGTTGACTGCATTGGCATACGGCCGGTACCGACCTGGAAGTTAACAGATGCAGCACCAACGCCAATGAGTGATGGAACCTTGTCGGTCCCTGATGCGTCCTTGCCGTGGCAAGTGGAGCAGTTTGCGAGGAAGAGCTTTTGCCCTTCCGCAATGTCCTCATTGGTTGTGGTGTCTGCGCTGGCTGTGGTCGGCGTAAAGGCGGCATATAAGCCGCCGGTCACCAGCAGTGCCAGCAGAACGAGCACGACCGGGGCAAACCGGTGGTGTCGGCGGGCAGCGAGTGCCTTCACGAATCGATCCTCGTCTCGCTTAGGGGGGATATAGAAACTAAAAGTAGCTCTGATCCGCAGCTATGCGGATCAGAGCTTCCTGATCACATCAGGAGGTAAATGATGCCAAAGAGGGCAATCCACACGACATCAACGAAGTGCCAGTAATATGACACGACGATCGCGGTGGTGGCTTCATGGTGGCCAAACTTCTTCGCAGAGTAAGAGCGACCAAGAAGGAACAGAAAAGCGATGAGTCCGCCCAGGACGTGCAGTCCGTGGAAACCGGTCGTGATAAAGAATACGGAGCCATAGGGGCTCGAAGCGATGGTCAGCCCGTGCTGAACCAACTCTGCGTACTCAAATACCTGGCCGGCAACGAAGAATGAACCCATAAAGAAGGTCAGGGTCATCCACTCGTTCATTCCCCACTTAGTGAACTGGAAGATGCTTCCGGTTCGGCGTGGCTGGAGACGCTCAGCGGCATTGGTGCCAAATTGGCACGTCAGCGACGAGAGAATCAGAACAGTGGTGTTGGCCGCAGCAAAGGTAAAGTTCAATTGACCTGTGCCCTCGGCCCACTGTTCTGCCGGAATGGTGGAACGAGTGGTGAAGTACATCGCAAATAGGGCCGCAAAGAACATGAGTTCACTTGCGAGCCAAACGATGGTCCCAACCGAAACAGGGTTCGGACGGCTCACGCTTACGTGGTGGGTGGCTTTTGAAGAAGCCGTTACAGTCGACACCCCTTCATTATTGCCGATGACCACGGCTGATTGGGCCCAAAGACCCACCTATTTGGAAGGTTGAATCTCACAATGCCTACCGAATCTTCAAAAAGGCGAGTTTCTCGTGACGATTCCCTAGAAGGTGTCACTAAAGTTGGGTAGAGTCCGTGGCGACTTTAAGAACAGGGCTTCTACCTGCGATAGTTAAGTGTGGCACGGCCTTATAGTGCCGTTGATCCACCCAACAAATGTGAACGTGAGGATGTCATGAGCGAAACCCTCGGGACCAAGGGCCCGAAAATCTTGCTGTACAGCAACCATTCTTCGGTGCGAAGCGAAGTCCGTTTTGCGGTAGGTGACACCGTTGCCGGGGCAAGTGTGGAGTGGCTCGAAGTGGCTACCTACGAGGCGCTGTGGGAAATTGCCGAAAAGGGCAACTTCGATCTGTTCATTTTGGATGGTGAAGCGCACAAGGTAGGTGGCATGGGGATCTCCCGGGAACTGAAGGAGTCGCTCTATGACTGCCCACCAATTCTCTTGTTGACGGGTCGAGCTCAGGACGCATGGCTGGCATCGTGGTCGCTTGCGGATGACGCAGTGCCACGTCCGCTCGATGTTTTTGCGGTCCAAGACGCTGTCCAGCAGTTGCTGAGCAAGCCCAGCACAGCAGTGGCGGAGCGGTAGATCTTGAACGTATCTAAGCCCACTTGGGCAGACCTGACCAACTCACTGATTAGCGGACAGGACCTCACGGTAGAGGCCACCACGTGGGCTATGGATCAGGTTATGACGGGTAGTTCCTCGCCGGTGCAACTGGCCGGCTTCTTGGTGGCATTGCGTGCCAAAGGGGAAACCGTCGCGGAATTGACCGGCCTTGCAAACGCTATGGTGCGTCACGCGGTGCCGTACCCAGACCTTGAGGCCTCGCGCCAAGCGGTGGACATTGTGGGCTCAGGTGGGGACCGACTACACACGGTCAATATTTCCACCATGGCTTCGTTGGTGATTGCGGGAACCGGTATCCCGGTGGTCAAGCACGGGAACAGGGCTTCTTCGTCGTCGTCCGGATCAGCTGACGTGCTTGAGGTTTTGGGCATTCCATTGGATCACGTGCCGGCTCGAGTGGCGGAGATTGGTGCGCGGGTAGGTATTACATTCTGCTTTGCGCAAACGTTCCACCCATCAATGCGTCACGCCGCGACGGCTCGTAAAGAGTTGGGCCTGCCAACCGCTTTCAACTATTTGGGTCCGGTGACGAACCCGGGTCAGCCTCGGGCGACAGCAGTTGGGGTTGCCGACAAGCGGATGGCCCCGCTCATCGCCGGTGTTTTTGCGGCAAGGGGTACCCAATCGCTCGTGTTCCATGGCGCCCAAGGACTCGACGAGCTGGCTGCAATCGGGCCGGCGGATATTTGGACGGTGGATCGCGGCGAGATTCAGTACGAGCGGATCGATCCCGTTGCTGATTTGGGCCTGAGCGCGATTACCGTTGCGGATCTACGCGGTGATACTGCGGAATTTAACGCTCGGGTAGCCACAGAGTTCTTATCTGGTAAACCGGGCCCAGTGCGGGAAACGGTCTTGCTCAATGCAGCCAGTGCGTTGGTTGCCGCTGGTTCCCACGTTGAGGTCCAGTCGGGCAGCTTGGCGCAGCGGCTGCGCGGTGGTTTCCGCGTAGCCGAGAGGGCCGTGGATGAGGGCAAGGCAATGGCGATTCTCGATGCCTGGCGGGCGGAAGCCTCGAAGTAGCGGCAGGTCTGTCCAGACGCTGACGCAGCTGAAATTAAAGTGAGTTATGCAGAAGGGATCATTGCTGAAGCAATGATCCCTTCTGCATAACCCTCATGTCCCGTTACCGCTGGTGATCGGCGTGGCTGAGGAACGTGGCTACAGACCGATATCGAAGGCGGCGTCCAAGTCGGAGTCGGAGAACTCTCTGAACGCGAGGTAGGTGCGAGTGCGCTCGACCCCGCCGATCTTGTTGATCCGGTCGGCGATCACCGTTGCGAACTCTTCATGGTTAGCTACCCGAACGATTGCAATCAGGTCGACCTCACCCGTGACGGAATACACCTCGGCTACCCCCGGAACGGCGGCGATCTCGGTGGCGACCTCGGGAATCTGGGACTGATCGGTATCGATCATGACAATTGCGGTGGGCATCTGCATCCTCAATCTAGAACTTGGCGTGGAACTCCTGTGCCCATCCTAGTGCGCTAGATAGTGATAGGGCGGTAATTCTGCCTCGTTTATGAAAGCAAGATTACCGCCCTATCGCCGCAGCGCTGGTGGCTGCTACTCGAGTTTCTTGACACCCCGGTACAGGTCTTCAACCGCATCGGCAAAGTCAACAAGCACCAGGTTCCGCTTGACTTTAAGAGATGGGGTTAGGTAGTTGTTTGCGACCGTGAAGTCATCATCGAGGATCGCGAATTTACGGATCGACTCGGCCCGAGAGACCGCCTTGTTGGCACGTTGCACGGCTTGGTCCAAAGCGGCCAAGACATCCGGATCGGTTTTAGCTTGTTCGAGGGTGAGTTCTGGCTTTCCCCGAGCTGCCAACCAAGGGCCAAGTGCCTCGGGGTCCAGCGTCAGCAGCGCAGCAATAAACGGTTTGGCGTCCCCGACCACAACGACCTGAGACACAAGTGGGTGCGAGCGGACTCGGTCTTCGAGAACGGCCGGAGCCACATTCTTTCCACCCGCGGTAACGATGATCTCTTTCTTGCGTCCGGTGATGCGCAGATATCCGTCTTGATCGAGGGAGCCAATGTCACCGGTGTGGAACCAGCCGTCATCAAACGCTTCCGCGGTGGCTTGGGCGTTATTGTGATACTGCCTAAATACGTGGGGACCTTTCACGAGGATCTCGCCGTCAGTATCAATTTTGACGCCGCAGCCAGGAAGAGGCGGTCCTACCGTGCCAATCTTGACGTTTTCGGGAACGTTGACGGCAGTTGGAGCGGTTGTTTCAGTTAGACCATAGCCTTCAAGCACAATGAGTCCGGCACCCCTAAAGAAGTGGCCTAGACGTTCGCCAAGCGCGGCACCACCCGAAATCGCATACTTGGCATCTCCGCCAAGGGCCGCGCGGATCTTGCTTAGCACTAGTTTGTCAGCAACTGCGTGCTGAACTTTGAGGCCAAAATTTGGGCCCTTTGGATCATCGAAACCGCGGGAGTATGAGATCGCGGTGCGTGCCGCCCAGTGAAAGATCTTGCCCTTGCCGCCGGCCACCGCTTTTTGCTCGGACGCGTTGTAAACCTTCTCGAAGACACGTGGGACTGACAAAATATATGTTGGCTTAAACGTGGCCATATCGGCCATAAGCGTTTCAGTGCTCGGCACGTGACCCAGTATGGACCCCCCGGGCACAATCAAGACGTGGATGAACCGTGCAAAGACATGGGCGAGAGGCATAAATAGTAGTGTTCGCCGGTTTCCGTAGGTCAACACCTCGGAGAGACGGGCGGATGCGTTCTCCGTTAGCACAAAGAAGTTCTCGTGGATGAGCTCGGCGCCCTTAGGGCGGCCCGTGGTTCCAGAGGTATAGATAATCGTTGCGGAGGAATCTAAGGTGGCGCTGGCCTTGCGCGCCGCCAGGTCTGCGTCAGAGACGTCTGTGCCCGCAGCGGCCAGCTTGGCGATTGCACCATCATCAATGATAAATACCTCACGCAACGAGGGGCAGTTTTGCCGAGTCTCGGCAACCTCGGCGGCTAATGTGTTGTCCTCAACAATGAGTAGTTCGGTTCCGGAGTCATTGAGGATCCACTCAACTTGTTCGGCGCTTGAAGTCTCATATAGGGGTACGGATACGGCACCTGCAGCCCATATTGCCCAGTCCAAGAGGGACCATTCGTAGCGAGTTCGGCTCATGATTCCGACACGATCACCGATGCCGACACCCGATGCGATCAGGCCTTTTGCAGTGGCGTCGACCTGGGCATTGAATTCGCTGGCAGTTATTTTCTCCCAACCCCCGGCATTGTCTTTGCGTTCCATGAGGGTGCCAGCGGGGGATGCCGCAACCCGTTTTGCAAGCAGGTCGTTCAGATTATTGTTGCGGTCAAACGTGACCAATGCTGGTGTAAAAAACTCGTCCATTCTGGCTCCTATGACAGTGGTCGACAGTAACCGAAGAATACCTTGTGGTTGCATGTGCAAAGGCACTCTAGAGTTGAGTAGGCTTAATGCGTTGTCACCCAGTTTGACACGGTCATAGGTACAAAGACCGTAGGTTGGGGCTGAAAACACAATATAGTCCTAGTATCCCGATTCAAAACAAAGGATTTACATGCACGCCATTGGTGTTGACATAGGTGGAACAAAGATTGCGGCCGGAGTTGTAGATTCCGCCGGCAATATCTTGGCTCAGACCCGTGTGGCAACCGCCGCTCAGGACCCGGCCAGTATTGATCAATCTATTGCGGCCGTATGCGCAGAGCTTTCCAAGGACTATGAAATTGGTGCAATTGGACTTGCTGCGGCTGGTTTCTGCAGCCCCGACCGCCAGTCGGTTCAGTTTGCTCCAAACATTAACTGGCGTGATTACCCAATCGCTAGCAACGTACGCAAGTTGCTGGGCGTTGATATTCCGATTGTCGTAGAAAATGACGCAAACGCTGCGGGATGGGCAGAGTTCCGGTACGGAGCTGCTCGAAAGGCAAGCGATATGCTCATGCTGACCATCGGCACCGGCCTAGGCGGCGCGTTGGTCGTAAACAACCAGCTCGTGCGTGGTGGCTACGGTGTCGGTGGAGAAGTAGGCCACATGCGTGTGGTTCCAAACGGTCACACCTGCGGATGCGGTCTAGATGGTTGCTGGGAACAGTACTCGTCGGGATCTGCGCTAGTGCGCGAGGCCCGCTCCACCGCGATTCGTAACCCAGAAGTTTCCGCAACGCTCATTGCTTTGGCAAACGGTAACCCGGAAGAGATCGATGGTCCCTTGGTGACCAAGGCAGCCCAGCAAGGCGATCCTTTTGCCCAAGAGCTCTTGGCGGAGGTTGGCCGTTGGATTGGCGCGGGATCAGCTTCCGTAGCGGCACTGCTCGACCCAGAGATCGTGGTCATTGGCGGAGGCGTTGCAGCGGCTGGAGACCTTGTAATGAAGCCGGCGCAAGAGGCATTTTTGGCAGCTCTGCCAGCGCGGGGCCACCGCGTTGAAGCAACGTTTGCGATCGCCGAGATGGGTAACTCCGCCGGCATGGTCGGTGCAGCGGATCTAGCACGTAGCTAGCCAGTAGGCATTACCGTGGTGCCAGTGGCGCGGTTGGATCATAACCGGCGCAAACTGGCACTACGGCT
The DNA here is from genome assembly GCA_039995105.1 of Jonesiaceae bacterium BS-20. Classification (GTDB taxonomy): domain Bacteria; phylum Actinomycetota; class Actinomycetes; order Actinomycetales; family Cellulomonadaceae. The sequence continues at coordinate 1,751,257 of CP146203.1, read as the reverse complement.
GTCCTGCATGCCCGGTGATACCCACGCATTACACAACCGCACCGGAGTCCGAACCTGAAGAGCCGCCGGGGGAAGTAGGCATTCGCCAGATCAGTAGTGCGATGCCGCCAAGGAATAGTGCGAGCAAGATCAGCATCGACGGTCCGTGAACCGGGCGCATGAAGATCGCGCTAATCAGCAATGCCAAGCCGGCCAAGATGGTGAGGAACCAACCCACATTGCGGACCGGATCCGCGCTCAGCTCAAGGGCGGGATCTGGTTGTATGAAACGGTCGATACTTTCTAAGATCATTTGATCGTCATCCCAGTCCCGAGGGCTGGTGGGGGAGCCATGATCGAGAGTGTCCCAGGCATCGTCTTGCGCCACCGGCTCAATTCGAGGTCCGGTGACCCAAGGAGCCGTTGGAAAAGAGAGCTCTTTAGGCTGTTTTTCTTCCATTTCGGGTGGCGCAGTTATCTCATCTGCCGCTTTCGTGGAAAGATCAGATAGTTGAGCAACTATCTGTTCCCAAGCTTCCTCGGGAGTTTGGGCCGCAGATGACGCTGATTCTGGCTCAGAATCGCGGCTATTTTCCGCGTTTCCGGTTTGTTCGTCGTCAGCGGCGGTAGAATCGGGTGTTTGCATAACTATTACTTTAGTCGTTTGGGTCCCGCGGTTGGCGAGGCGCTCGAGGAGGCCGATTGTTTTACTGGTTGATGAAGCGCGTATTCGTTGGTCCGCTGCTGAAACTTATTTTCCGCCCCTGGGTTAAGGGTGTGGAGAACATTCCTGGCGACGGCCCAGCCATTATTGCCAGTAATCACTTGGCCGTTATTGATTCGTTCGTGTTGCCCTTGGTCATTGACCGGGAAATTGTCTTTATTGGCAAGGCCGAGTATTTCAACGGTAAGGGCCTCAAAGGCCGGATGACCGCTGGATTTATGCGCGGTGTCGGAACGATTCCCGTAGACCGCTCCGGTGGTAAGGCAAGTGAAGGTGCATTGCGCACCGGCTTGAACCGGCTCAACGACGGTGGACTATTTGGCATCTACCCGGAAGGCACCCGGTCACCGGACGGGCGCTTGTACCGAGGTAAAACGGGAGTCGCCCGGCTGGCCCTTGAATCCGGGGCTCCGGTCATCCCGGTCGCGATGGTTGGCACGGATATTGCCCAACCCATTGGTAAACGCATCCCTAAGTTCGTTCGAATCGGCGTGGTTATTGGTGAACCAATGGATTTTAGCCGTTATAAGGGTATGGAAAATGACCGGTTTATTCTACGGTCGGTTACCGATGAAATCATGTACTCCCTGATGAGTATTTCCGGCCAAGAGTACGTTGATATCTACGCTGCCACGCAAAAAGCTCGGCTGGCTGCCGGCGTACGGGAACAGCCCGGCGCAGCGAAGCCTGCCGCCCCCGGAGGCCGTCCGGCCCCGCAGGTCCAAGTCCCGGAACCCCCAACGCAAGATCCTGGGGCCAAGTAGACTTGGACGTTGGACTAGGCGCGCACAGCTCGCTGCCTAGGCCCCACATCCTTTTAGATTGCAAGAAAACAGTGTCGCTCACCATCTCATGAGCGACTTTATGAAAGAGGTTGTCCTCATGACTGTCCGTCGCGTTGCGCTACTCACCGCAGGTGGTTTTGCGCCTTGTCTTTCATCCGCAGTTGGTGGGCTCATTGAGCGCTACACCGAAATTGCTCCTGAAATCGAAATCATTGCTTACCAGTACGGTTACCACGGTCTGCTGACCGGAACCAAGATCGTTATCAACGATGAGGTTCGCAAGAACGCTGGAATCCTGCACCGCTTTGGTGGTTCCCCAATTGGCAACAGCCGCGTTAAGCTCACAAACGCTGAGGACTGCGCCAAGCGCGGTCTGACCAAGCCGGGCGAAAACCCGCTCACGGTCGCAGCCGAGCGTCTCAAGGCTGACGGCGTTGACGTTCTGCACACCATCGGTGGAGATGACACCAACACTACCGCTGCCGACCTTGCTGCATACCTCAAGGAAAACAACTACGACCTCACCGTCGTTGGTTTGCCTAAGACGATCGATAACGACGTTATTCCGATCGCTCAGTCATTGGGCGCTTGGACCGCAGCTGAGGAAGCCGCCAAGTTCGCTGCCAACGTCATTGGCGAGCACCGCTCCGGCCCACGCATGTTGATCGTGCACGAGGTTATGGGCCGTCACTGTGGCTGGTTGACCGCCGCAGCTGCCCAGGAATACCGCAAGTGGCTTGACACCCAGGAATGGCTGCCAGCTATTGGCCTTTCCAAGGAACGCTGGGACATCCACGGCCTGTACCTGCCAGAGCTGCACCTTGACCTCGATGCTGAGGCCGCACGCCTCAAGACCATCATGGACGAGCAGGGTAACGTCAACATCTTCCTTTCAGAGGGTGCTGGCATGGATGAGATCATTGCCCAGATCGAGGCATCGGGCGAGAAGGTCGAGCGCGACCCATTCGGTCACGTCAAACTCGACACCATTAACCCAGGCCAGTGGTTTGCCAAGCAGTTCGCTGAGAAGCTCGGCGCCGAGAAGGTCATGGTACAGAAGTCCGGTTACTACTCGCGCGCGGCAGCAGCCAACGCAGAGGACCTACGCCTAATCAAGTCCATGACTGACCTGGCTGTCGAGTGCGCGTTGCGCTCTGAGTCCGGCGTTATTGGCCACGACGAGGAAGACGGCAACCGCCTCAAGGCAATTGCGTTCCCACGCATCGCCGGTGGCAAGGCATTCGACGTCACCCAGGACTGGTTCAAGGAGATGCTCGCAGGCATCGGACAGCCAGCCTCCAACTAGGAATTGTGAAACTACTTCCATGACAACTGTCAGTGATGAGTCTTTTATTGCGGGACTGGATAACTTCCGGACCCTCCAGGCTGATCAGCAGCCCGTGTGGCCAGATTCCACCAAACTAGCTCAGGTGAGTGAGAAACTCTCAACAGTCGCGCCACTCGTGGTTCCTGCGGAAACGGAAACGTTGACGCAGCGGCTCGCGGCGGCCGGTCGTGGCGAGGCTTTCCTGCTTCAGGGCGGTGACTGCGCCGAGACGTTTGCGGATGCACACGCGGACCGGATTCGGAACAAGATCCGAACCATTTTGCAGATGGCAGTTGTCCTGACTCACGGCGCCTCAATGCCGGTGGTCAAGATGGGTCGGATGGCAGGCCAGTACGCCAAACCAAGGTCCTCCAATGAGGAAACCTTCGATGGCGTAACCCTGCCCGTGTACCGCGGTGACATGGTCAATAACTATGAATTCACCGAGGAATCACGTATTCCTGACCCGGACCGCTTGCTCCAGGGGTACCGGATTTCTGCGGCGACCGCCAATATCATCAAGGCGTTCACGCAGGGTGGTTTTGCTGACCTGCGCCGGGTTCATGAGTGGAACCGTGGTTTCATGAAGAACCCGGCGTACAGCCGGTATGAGGAAACCGCCGCTGAGATTGACCGGGCTATCCGGTTTATGGACGCGTGCGGTGCTGACTTTGATCAACTTCGTAGCGTTGAATTCTACGTCTCCCACGAGGCGCTCCTGCTTGACTATGAGCGTGCGATGGTACGGATGAACTCAACTTCGGGTACGCCGTATGGCGCCTCGGGGCACTTCTTGTGGATTGGCGAACGCACCAGAAACATTAACGGTGCGCACGTGGACTTCTTGTCCAAATTGTCGAACCCCATTGGTGTCAAGCTGGGACCGACAACGTCGATTGATGACGCCCTGCGTCTTCAGGACAAGCTGAACCCCGAGGGTGTTGAGGGTCGTTTGACCTTCATTACCCGGATGGGAGCCGGCAATATTCGCGAGAAGTTGCCAAACATCGTTGAGAAGATCACCGCCGCAGGTAACCCGGTCACCTGGGTTACTGACCCAATGCACGGCAACACGATCACCTCTGAGTCGGGTTACAAGACCCGGCGCTTCGATGACGTGCTGGACGAGGTACGTGGGTTCTTCGAGGTGCACAACGCCCTTGGCACGGTTCCGGGTGGTCTGCACGTGGAACTGACCGGCGATGACGTCACCGAGGTCATGGGCGGTAGCGGAAAGATTGACGATGCCGGACTAGCGCTGCGCTATGAAACGCTCGTTGATCCACGGCTTAACCACCAGCAGTCCCTCGAGATGGCGTTCTTGGTTGCGAGCATGCTGCGCAAGTAATGCTCTTGGTGTAGTAACACTTAGTTCCAGTAAGGCGGGGCCCGGTTCACTTTGAACCTGGCCCCGCTTTTGTTTTCTCCCTCGGTTGTCGGGCAGAGCCGAGCAACCTAGGTTGACAAGTGGCCCATTAGCAACCTAGGTTGACACTATGGAATCTTCACAGATCGCCAGCGTTGCCGCCGACGTACGTGACCCTCAAGCGGGCCTACGTGCTGTTGCCTCATTGCGGACCCTTGCGGACACGCTTGAGTTGCGCCAGGTCGAGGCGGCCTTACGGGCGGGCATGAACTGGCAAGAGATTGCGGATGCGCTTGGAGTCACTAGGCAAGCGGCGCATAAGAAGCACGCCAAACGCGTAGACCCAACCATTTCCACCCCTAGGAGAAACACGTGAACAAGTTCGTTCGTACAGCACAGACCAATCAATCTCTGTCCCTGGCTGCGATGGAGGAAGCCTCTAGGACTGGCCTGCGGGAAGCAGATATCGATCACCTGTTCTTGGCCCTAGTGATCAATGATCAGGCGGCAGGCCGTGTCCTCAGAGAGTGCGGAATCAGCATAGAAGGTGCTCGCCGCGCGGTTCAGGAACAACACGGTGCACAACTTGCTGAGCTTGGGATCGAGGCGGTATTTCCACAGTCGGGGCAGATCGTGTTCCATCAAACGAATGGCTATCAGTGGAGCAAGCGTGCCGCCGATATTCTCGCGCGCTCAGCAGGCAAGAATAAGGATGGTGATGCCTCCGCAGTTTTGCGTGAACTGTTAGCTGAACCAAGCGGGCTAATCACGGGCGTACTGGGCAAGTTGCGAGTAACCAGTGCAGCCTTACTTGGAGAGCTAGAACTCGCAGAGACGTTGCAAACACCCGGCACATTTGTAGTGCCGCAGGTGAAGGGGTGGATGTCGAGCTCAACGAGTGTATTTGTGCCCGCCCCGGTTGCCGAGGTGCGGGAATTCTTGATTGACCCCGCCAAAGTTCCCGAGTGGCACGTAGGAGTGGGATCGATAGAGCTGGATCCAGAGACTCTAGTGAACTCAGAGACTCTAATGAACTCGACGTGGTCTGCGCACGCGCCTGTAACCGGACCGAATGGGAAGGCAACCAAGATCAAGCCCCAGTTTCGACGGTTGCACATCGAACGCTCACTAACGCGACATGATGAGCAGGTTGAGTGGCGCATAACGCATCCTGACTCCCCGCGGAATCGGCCGTTACTGACCACGATTGTGCTGGTACAGACCACGGGTGGTACCCAGGTCAGTATTACCAACGCTTGGCAGGCGCAGGGTGGCTGGCGCAAGCCAATTGCGTGGGTGCTGCGCCCAATCCAAAAGTTCTTTGTTTGGTTTCAAATGTTCCACATGGGCGGGGCCACCAGCCGAGCATTTCGGTGACCGCTAACTTCGTGGTCGCTTCAGCGCCGCAGGAAATCATACCTACTCGGGCAATCACCCTGCCGGGTCGTTGGCGACCTAGAAGATAGTGATGGCTACCGTACTGCCTTTTGGTAAGGACTTGCCGCCGTCGGTGCTTTGGGTGCGGACGAGGTCAAAAATGCCGCCCATGTAGTACTCGGCCTCGACCTTGAACCCGCGGCCTTCCAATGCCTCTCGGGCCCCAGCTGCGCTCTTGCCAATCACGTTTGGCACTTCAATCATTTCAGGTCCCTTAGACACCGTGATGGTGACCTTGTCTCCGCGGTGCCCGGCATCGAAGGCCTTGGGGGACTGGGAGATGACCTCGCCCTTGGGAATGGAACCGTCAAAGGCTTCTTTGATTTCGGGTGTGAGTTCAAGTTTTGCAAACTCCGCCTCGGCGTCCTGCTGCGTCTTGCCAACAACATCGGGAATCTCGATGGGCTCGGAGCCTTTGGATACGGTCAATACGATCTCGGTGTTGTGTGGCAGGATTTTGCCCTGCTCGACAGACATTTGTAAGACCACGCCCGCCGTGGTCCCGGTTGCGTACTCCTCGGTCTTGGTTACCTTGCCAAAACCGGCATCGTTGAGTGCTCTGATGGCTTCCTGTTCGGTCTTGCCGATCAGCTCTTTGGGAACCTCATGCTGTTCAATACCGAGCGACTCGGTCAGCGTGACGGTGGCGCCCTTTGCAATCTTGGTGCCCGCCTGTGGATTGGCCTTGATAACGGTGCCGCTGGGAACCTGATCGTCGTAGGCCTTGGTGACCTTGGGCTCGAGCTCAAGGTCGGTGAACTTATCCAATGCTGAGCTGAGAAGCTGACCTTCCAAGTCCATGGGAACCAGCGTGTAGGCACCCGGACCAATGTTGTTCCACCAGTACAAGCCGCCGTAGGTGAGTCCGCCGAGCAGCAACACAATGCTGAGCCCAATGATAACGATCTTGCGTCCAGACCTCTTCGGGTTGGGCTTCTTTACTTGCGGCTTCTTGGTGGCCTGCTTTTGCGATAGAGATGAATGTGCAAGAGAAGAGGGGGATACGGCAAGACTGGCCGCAGAGCCGCTCACGTTGGAGTCACCGCGTGCGGTATGGGTGCGTGGAAACTGAGCCGTGCTATGACTCTTTGCAGTGCCCTGCTGCTTAGTTGAACCGTGGTCCCGAGGGACTCGATTGGGCTGGTGAGACCGGATTCGGTCAACGGGCAGCGCCATGGTAGACCCGGATGTCAGGTGCAGAGCCTGGGTCAATTCCTCGGAAAAAGTAGCCTGACGGTCCTTGGAAACGGGCTGGACTGGAGCGGGCTCCTCCGTGAAAAAGGCGGCCTCGCTCTCGGATCCTGACACGGGGGAGTCCACAGCGGTGGCGCCATCAGACTTGGGTTCCTCGAGCAACTCCAGGGATGACGCTGGAAAAGAGGTGGTTGGAGGAAGCGGTATCGCAGTTGGTAGCGGAACCGCACGACGGGCCAAATCTGACTCGCTTAACTGGGTAACAACGGAGCGTAGTTGTGCCAACGCAGCAGAGGCATCGGCAGGACGATTGTCCGGGTTGCGATCGAGCAAACTCGATACAAACGCATCTACGGACGGATCTAGCCAAGAAATAATGGTGCTGAGCGCCGGTATGTCGGCGTTGGCGTGCTGGAATGCGATGTGAATCGGAGACTCGCCGGTCACCGGCGGGCGCCCAGCAAGCATTTCAAAGAGCATGACCCCGATCGCATATAGGTCAGAGCGGGTGTCACCAAACCCCTTGGTAATGAGCTCGGGGCTCAAGTACGCAACCGTGCCAAGCAGAGTGCCGGTGGTCGTTGAAGTCACTTCTGAAACCGCACGGGCCAACCCAAAGTCCGCCAACTTCACGCGGTTTGCTTGGTTGATCAAGACATTCTCGGGCTTAATATCACGGTGAACTAGACCGCTCGAGTGTGCGGCGGAAAGGGCGTCGAGCACCTGTTCGGTGATCTCCAAAGCGTGCCCCACTGCAAGGGTGCTCTCCGTGCGCAAGAGTGCACGTAGGTTCTTTCCGGACACAAACTCCATGGCTAAATAGCTGATATCGCCATCTGTGCCCTGGTCATACATGGCGACCAACCCGGGGTGGGTCAAACTAGCCGATGCCTTTGCCTCGCGGTGGAAACGAGAAATGGAGTTCGCTCCGCCCTCACCTTGAGCAAGATGAGCGTGCATGATTTTCAGAGCAACGATGCGACCCAGCCGGTCATCATGGGCACGGTAAACCGTGGCCATACCGCCGGATGCAATTTTGGCAATCACGCGGTAACGGCTATCGACCAGGCGGCCGATTAGCGGGTCAGAGTTGGAGGAGTCCACGCAGATCATTGTAGTAGTCGAAGGCAAAAATCCTGTGCTGAAATAGGTAAGGTTGCGCGGAATATTGCCCACTACGGATGACAGCACGGTCTGAGTTTCGTGATCTTGCCCAAAGTGCTTCAGGCCCGGGCAAATAGCGCGTAAGGTTTACTTGTGGAATCTTTAGGGACTGACCCCGTAATCAAACTTGACTCACTCATTGACGACTGGCTAACTTTGCCAGACTATGCCGACCGGCTAGGCACGGTGGCAAAGTCGGTGCGCAGCGCTATTCACGATCGCCGGATCATCGGTGTGAAGCGTGGACCGGAAAATATCTTTCACATTCCAGAGGCGTTCCTCATTGGCGCGCACATGTCCAACCCGGCAGACATCCGCCCGGAACTGAACACGGGCAAGGAAGTAATTCTGCCCTCAGTTCAAGGCACCATTATTCTGCTTGCAGACATGGGACTGTCCGACGTAGAAATCTTGACTTGGCTCTTCACCAAGGAAGGCATGATTGGCGAGCGTCCAATTGATGCACTGCGTGCCGGAAACCGGTCGATTGTGCGCCGCGCGGCCGCCGCTTTGCTGTAACCGGTAGCCACCGACACGCGGTGACTTCCCGCCCATAGGTTCGTACAACTGTGTTGAACCAACTAGGCGGGTGCTGAACAACGAACGGCGTGTGTGTCTCCTTTGGGAGACACGCACGCCGTTGTTTTGCTCGCTTTCCGAGCAATGGACTTAGAATTTGCGGCGCAACGCTAACGCCGTGAGCTGCTCCAAGAACTCGCGTCCGGGCTGGTTGATATTTAAGCTTGCCAGCGCGTTCAAGCCCTGGGTGGTGAGCTCATCGATGCGTCGCTGCGTGGCCTGGACAGCTCCGCTGCTCTTGATCAACGCGATTAAGTTGGTCACCTGGTCGTCGGTCAAATCAGACATTCCAAGCGAGTCTTGCAAGGTAGCGCGGTCTTGCGGAGCAAGCGCGCGCAATGCCTCAATGACCAGAACTGTGCGCTTACCTTCGCGTAGGTCATCACCGGCGGGTTTACCTGTAACTTCAGGGTCCCCAAAGATCCCCAGTAGGTCATCAACGAGCTGGTACGCCATGCCAACGGGGATGCCAAAGTCACGGAGTTTCTCGTGTTCCACGGCCGGGGCCCCTGCCAAACTCGCCCCAATCTGAAGAGGCGAATTCACGCTGTAACTGGCCGTTTTCGTTTCGATCACCGTCAGTGAGCGAGCCTCAGCGCCGGTGAGGTCTTCTTCCCATTGGGCGACTTGTGCGTGGACGTCAAGGAACTGGCCAACGGTAACAACGGTGCGCATGGCGTCAAAGTGTTTGTGCGCCTCGAATCCCTGAGCGGCTGGGAACGTGGCTGCTCCGGCACGAAACTCGTTCTCGCTCGCAATGAGGCTAAGGTCGCCCAAGAGGATCGCAGCAGAGAGGCCGTATTGGTCGGCGTCACCGTGTAACTTCTCGTCCAGGTGTGTTTGAGCGAAGGACCGGTGAGCGGTGGGAATACCCCGGCGGGTGTCCGACCGGTCCATAACATCGTCATGGAACAGTGCGGCGGCCTGGAACATTTCCAAGGCGGCGCAAACTTGAATTACCCCGGACCGGTTGGCGGCCTGGGCCTGGCCTCCGTAGGCTCGCCAAGCCCAGTAGGCAAAGGCTGCCCGCAGCCGCTTACCACCCATCAGCATGGGTGCCCAAGCGTCAATCAGCAGGTCGCTGTCAGAGCTGATGGTGGTGAGCTGACCACGCTGCTCGGCTAGAACAGCAGTCAATCGCTCCTCAAGTTGTTGTTTCAACCCCTCAGCCTCAACCAACTCAGAAACAGACAAATTTGCTGCTGGTGCAGATAAGGAAACCGGAACCGACTGACTCATTCATCATCCTTAAAACCGTAAGTGAAGTGCAACTATCAGTGTACGCGTACCGAGTGATTTCCAACGACGGGTCTTATCCACAGGAAGGCTATGAGGAGCCTTACCCACAGAAGTGTCTTACCCGTTGGGCAGTGGCAGTAGCGTCGGGCAGTGTCAGTACATGACAAATAAAATTAGAGTTTCCGACCCGCAAGAGCTCCTCGCACTGATTCCATATCAGCTGGGGTTCCAACCTGAAAATAGTTTGGTGGTAATGAGCCTGCGTGGAGACCGACACCGAGTGGGCCTCATTGCGCGCTGTGAACTTGACGAACTCACGAGTGAAACTGGCCAAGATCTCGCTCACTTTCTCATCGAGCAGTGCCTCAAGGATGGTGCCAGAAGGGTATTTCTCGCGTTTTACTTTGATCACCAGGAACCCTTGAGCGCTGACACTTGTTTGAGCGAAGAACAGACGGTCACAATCCTGCAAGCCTTCATGGCGTACAGGGTCCTTATGAAACAGGTGACCGGTCAGATCGAGCCTGACAGCATCTGGGTGGTTGGACCGCACAGCTACTTTAATTGGGCAGCGTATGACTCACCCGGGTGCGATGAGCACTGTGGACGGCAGTGTGATGAGCGGTGCGACCTTGATTGCGCGTTCGGTTGTCCATTGCATACCCCGGACGGGGCGATCAAGTTGCGCTCGGTGAGCGAGTTCGAGACGACCCAGGTGAGCGCTAATATGGTGCTCAACGGATTAACGTACCGCAAGAGACGAGAAGATCTTGGCATGGTCGCGCGGGCGCCAAAGGCGGAGCGGGACAAAGCAGGGGCGAGCTACCGACGCCATCAAAGGCGTCTCCAACAGGCCCGGGAACAAGGCGGAATAGCGACTTGGGAACGACAGACGCTCGATCTCTGGCAGGAGATTCTCAACGACTTGGGCTACCAAGACCACATGGCCAGTGGATGCGATGGGGGACTCTGCCGGCGAGAGACCTGGTCAGCGACTGGTCCCTCCATTACCCCGGCACGGATTGGCCGGATCGCCTCCGGGATGAGCAGTCGCCGGGTGCGTGACGCGATCCTGTTGTCGATGACACCGGACGGCATGACGACCGCTCGGCAGTTCCTGGCTTCAGAACTAGATACTTGCTGTTGCGGACCTAACAACACTGCGATCTGCACCAGCTGTGAACACCCAAAGGCGGACTCCCACGGTGAGAGCCTGGTCAACGATGCGCTTTCAAAGATCGTGAGCCCAGCTCGGGGAGTGCCACCAACCACGTGTCTGACTGAAATAGCGCAGGAAGTACTCGAAACAGTCATCGCCCACACCACTCAAACCCTGACCGCACCCCAACACGCGCTACTGTGCTTGCTGGCGTGGTGGAAAGGCAACGGAGCCGTAGCGCGACGGCACAATGAACTGGCCCTCAAGTTTGATGAAGATTACCGGTTGGCAAACCTCTTTGCCACGGTTTTGGATGCCGGTTTAGCGCCCGGATGGGCTCGCCGGCAAAAGACCTGAGCTAAACATGCGTGGACAAGATGGCTAAGCAAGGTCAATGGACCTAGAGTTACTTGAGGTTGGGAACCTATAATTGCCTGACATGACTGCTTGGAGGAACAATGACCGTTGTAGTTGGCTATCTAGCAACTCGTGAAGGACGCCAGGGTCTGGCCGGAGCCTTGGATGAGGCGGAGCGGCGTAACTGCGAACTGATCGTTGTCATCTCTGAGAAATCGACTCCTGTAGCTGCCGAGATTGCTGCCGCGCGGGAACAAGAGTTGGCCGACTACAGCGAACTAGCTAAGGCTCGTGGAGTGTCTTGTGAAGTACGGACGCTGACTGAACGCAATGACGTCGCAGAAGACCTTATTGCAGTTGCTACAGAAACCAATGCGGACGTCATCGTTATTGGGTTGAGGCGCCGTTCTCCGGTTGGCAAGCTTATTTTGGGGTCCAATGCCCAACGTATCTTGTTGGATAGCCCATGCCCCGTCCTCGCGGTGAAGTTGGATCGCAACTTTTGATGAAACACGCCGGTGCCGGGAATTATTCGGCACCGCTAACCGTTACCACCGATGAGTGCCGTGAGATGAAGATGGCACTCGGCTGCGCTTTTGCTGCCAACATTGCCGTTTTTGTGCCCAAGGTAACAACCTGAAAGTCTAGATTTTCTACGCTTTGACGGGAAAAATGCCCGGGCACAGCGGTTCGCCCAGTATAATAGAGGCTTATGCGTCAGTCCGTCATGGCTGATGTTCAGTGCCAGTCCAAATGCCGAAAGGTCGTTCGTGGCGTCTAATCCTACGAAGAACGCGCTCCCACGCGAATTCGAGCACCCCTCAATGCAAGCTCTTCTCGAGTACGGTGCGGCCAATGGCCGCGTTGAAGTCGAACGGTTCCGTCAAGCCTGTGATCAGGCTGAGATCGAGGACCCCAAACGTCTCAAAGCTGTCTTCCGTGCCCTAGTACTTGCTGGCGTTGATGTTGAAATGCCGACCGCCGGTGCCAAGGTCGCCGCGGCAACCACCGCGCGCTCGACCACGGCCTCCGCTCGTGCGCCTAAAGCTGCTACCAAGAAAGCGCCTGCTAAGAAGGCAGCCGAAGAAGACGGCGAAATTACAACCAAGGCCGCCGCTCCGAAAAAGACTGCTCCTGCTGCTCGTCGCGGACGCAAAAAGGCTGAAGCTGAAGAAGCTGACTCGGTTGTTGAAGACATCGATGTGGCTGAAGACGAAGACGGCGAAACTGCTGCAAAGTCCAGTCCGGCTGAAGAGGCAGACGAGTCGAAGGGCTTTGTCTACTCAGACGCTGATGAAGATGACCAGCCAGCACAGCAGGTAATTACAGCTGGTGCAACTGCTGACCCGGTCAAAGACTACCTAAAGCAAATTGGTAAGGTCGCACTGCTGAATGCAGAGCAAGAAGTTGACCTTGCAAAGCGTATTGAGGCTGGTCTATACGCTGAGAAGCTGCTTGAAGAAGACGCGGACATCAAGCCAAAGTTCCGCCGCGAACTTGACCTGATCACCCGTGATGGTGGCCGCGCTAAGAACCACTTGTTGGAAGCTAACCTTCGGTTGGTAGTTTCCCTCGCTAAGCGCTACACCGGCCGTGGCATGCTGTTCTTGGACTTGATCCAAGAGGGTAACCTTGGACTGATCCGCGCGGTCGAGAAGTTTGACTACGCCAAGGGCTACAAGTTCTCTACCTACGCAACCTGGTGGATTCGTCAGGCAATCACCCGCGCCATGGCTGACCAAGCCCGCACCATCCGTATTCCGGTGCACATGGTCGAGGTCATCAACAAGTTGGCCCGCGTGCAGCGCCAAATGCTCCAGGACCTGGGCCGTGAGCCTACGCCTGAAGAGTTGGCCAAGGAATTGGACATGACTCCTGAGAAGGTCGTCGAAGTCCAGAAGTACGGCCGTGAGCCAATTTCCTTGCACACTCCATTGGGTGAAGATGGCGACAGCGAATTCGGTGACCTCATTGAGGACTCCGAGGCTGTGGTTCCTGCTGATGCGGTTAGCTTTACGCTCCTGCAAGAGCAGCTGCGTCAAGTGCTTGACACGCTTTCCGAGCGTGAAGCCGGCGTAGTTTCGATGCGCTTTGGTCTGACCGATGGCCAGCCAAAGACCCTGGATGAGATCGGTAAGGTCTACGGGGTTACCCGTGAGCGAATCCGTCAAATTGAGTCCAAGACGATGTCAAAGCTGCGTCACCCGAGCCGCTCTCAAGTGCTGCGTGACTACCTAGACTAAGGAACACGGCTGACCCAAGCCGGTATGACAAAGGGCCCGGACCACCGTGAGGTGGTCCGGGCCCTTTGCTGTGTCGCGGTGTTGAACGCGACGGTAGATTATGGGATTGCTAGAGCCTATACGGTTGCGGGGGTTCCGGAGCCGTGCTCCGCGTAGAGGCGGTCAGTTTCGTCCTGAATGTGTGAAGCTACTTCAGCGAACTTGTCGGCGTGAGCACGAGCATGGTGGGCACAGAATAGGAGATCTCCCACGGACATGACAACGCGCACATAGGCCTGAGCGCCGCACCGGTCACACCGGTCGGCTGCAGTCAGCGGGGCTGTGTTCGAAGTTGTTGGAGTTTCAGTCATGTTTCAATCAAACCATTGAGTGGACGCTCGTGGGGGCTTTTTGGTGCCGGTTCGCCGCTGGCGTAGTGATATGCGCCGCAACTACGCCGGTGGCGGAAGCAATGTTTGGTTGTCCGGCACGGATGACGGTCGAACACGCGGACTAATACTAAGATGGGTAATTGTGACAAACTCAGCGTCTGAATCAGGTTATACCGCCCGCCACCTCTCCGTGCTCGAGGGATTGGAAGCGGTCCGCAAGCGTCCCGGAATGTACATTGGCTCCACCGACTCACGTGGACTCATGCACTGTCTATGGGAAATCATTGACAACAGTGTTGATGAGGCCCTCGCCGGGCACTGCACGGCTATCAAAATAGCGTTACATCCGGATAAATCGGTAACGGTATCTGACAACGGACGCGGTATCCCCGTGGATGTCGAGCCTAAAACTGGCTTGACCGGCGTTGAGGTGGTTTATACAAAACTGCACGCCGGTGGAAAATTTGGTGGCGGCTCGTACAACGCATCGGGTGGGTTGCACGGTGTTGGAGCCTCGGTGGTGAACGCGTTGTCCGCGCGGCTCGATGTTGAGGTAACCCGATCGTCGAAGGTGTACCGTATGGCCTTCCGCCGCGGTGAACCCGGTCGATTTGCTGCTACCGCAACCATTTCCCCGGATGCGGAGTTCAGCCCATTTATCGATCGTTCTGAGCTTGACATCGTGGGTAAGGCAAGGCGAGGACTGACCGGAACCACTGTGCGGTTTTGGCCTGACCCGCAGGTATTTCCGGTTTCAACAGCGTTTTCCTTTGAGGATCTGGTGGGGCGTATTCGCCAAACCACGTTCCTGGTTCCCGGCCTTGAGATCACGCTGCGCGACGAGCGTGGCCTGCCGGACACCCCTGGTGCCGAGGGTCCACACGAGGAAGTTTTTGTGCACACTGGAGGCTCGGTCGACTTTGTTGACTTCTTAGCGCCCGATGCCCCAATCACCGCTACCTGGAAGATCGAGGGTTCCGGCAAGTACAAAGAAACAGTTCCGGTTCTTGATGCCAAGGGCCACATGGTTTCAACCGAGGTGGATCGAGTTGCCGAGGTCGACATAGCGTTGCGTTGGGGAACCGGATACGACACGACCGTAAAGAGTTTTGTAAACATTATCTCCACTCCCAAGGGCGGCTCACACCTTGCCGGTTTTGAGGCCGGGCTCGTGCGGTTCATGCGTAAAGCAATCGAGCAAAACGCCCGCCGGCTCAAGATCACCGCGAAAGATAGCGCCGAGCGCATCGAGAAGGATGACATCCTTGCCGGGTTGACCGCAGTTGTCACCGTGCGGCTCGAGGAACCACAATTCGAGGGGCAAACCAAGGAGGTCCTGGGCACAGCGCCGGCGCGAGCAATCGTGGCGAAGGTCTTGGACACGGAGCTGAATGCCCTGTTTGCCTCGACTAAACGTGATGACAAGACGCAAACCGCGTTGCTTTTGGACAAAATTGTTTCTGAGATGCGTGCGCGGATTTCGGCACGCAAGCAAAAGGAAATTTCGCGGCGCAAAAATGCCCTTGAGTCCTCGTCCCTGCCTGCAAAATTGGCGGATTGCCGTTCCAACACCATAGATCGCACCGAGCTGTTCATCGTTGAGGGTGATAGCGCCCTAGGAACCGCAAAGTTAGCACGGGACTCGGAGTTCCAGGCCCTACTGCCAATTCGAGGAAAGATCCTGAACGTACAGAAGGCATCGGTAAGCGACATGTTGCGCAATGCCGAATGTGCCGCAATTATTCAGGTCTTGGGAGCCGGGTCGGGACGCTCTTTTGATCTTGATGTGGCCCGCTACGGAAAGGTCGTTCTGATGACCGATGCTGACGTCGATGGCGCACACATTCGTACCTTGCTGCTGACACTGTTCTTCCGGTATATGCGCCCGCTCGTTGACGCCGGGCGAGTGTATGCGGCAGTGCCGCCACTGCACCGAATCGAAGTTCTTGGAGCAGGTAAGAAGAAGAACGAGTACATCTACACCTACTCGGAAGCCGAGCTGAACGCGACCATCAAGAAACTCAAGCGTTCGGGTAAGCGATTCAAGGACGATATTCAGCGTTACAAGGGCCTTGGTGAGATGGACGCCGACCAACTTGCGGAAACAACGATGGATCCGCGTCACCGAACATTGCGCCGGGTGACTTCTGAGCATGCCCAGGCCGCGGAAAATGTGTTTGAATTACTCATGGGCTCCGAGGTGGCGCCGCGCCGCGAGTTCATTATCGCGGGTGCCCAGGATCTTGACCGCACACGAATCGACGCGTAGCCGCGTAGGAAGTAATAACCGTTAGGACACGGGAATGACAGGCCAAGAACGACCAGATAACATGCTCACGCCGCTGTCACAACGGGTTGAGGTGTGGCCGAAGCTGCCGCTCCCGGATGACCTAGGAGTGGTGTGGCGGCCCCTACATGCCACGGATGCTCAGCGCCTGTACGAGCTCATTGCCCGGGCTGAGGAAGCAGACCAAGCGCATTTCCGTACGAGCCTGGTCGAAGTGCAAGAGTTCTTTGATGGTGACTGGAAAAATCCGGAGACCCAGTCACTCGTTGGGGTTGACCAAACCGGCAAGTTCGTGGTGTACGGCCTCATTGAAATGCCACCGGGGGATACGTCTACCCGCAGAGCGTACCTATCCGGTGCGGTGCACCCGGACTCGCGCACCGTAGGCTTGGGAAGCGCTTGCGCGCGGTGGTTAACCGTTGCCGCCCAAGAACACCTGGCCCGGATCGATGATGCGGTGCCCGGCCGGATCGCTACCGTGCTCGAAGATAATGCCCCCGAGCATGCCAAGATCTTCACGGAACTAGGGTTTACCACCCAGCGGTTTTATCGCACACTGCGCCGTGATCTGTCTCAAGAGTTGCCACACATTGACCTGGAACCGGGGCTGGAACTGCTGCCCTACTCGGAAGCACTCGATGAGCCGACGCGGCGAGCTCACAACGATGCCTTCCGGGATCACTGGGGTTCACAGCCTAAGACCTCTGAAGACTGGAACCAGGGGCGGGCCATGTTCCTGCCCGAGGGTACCTTCGTGGTGGTTGATACTGCCAAGCTTGACGAGGACGGCGAACCGTTCGTAGTGGGTTACCTGTGGTCGAGCAAGTACGAACAGGACTGGGCAACCAACGGTTTTACTTCCGGGTACATTGATATTCTCGGCGTACGCAGAGGGTACCGGGGACGCAAGATTGGTGTGGGTCTCCTTGTAGCTGTGATGACTCAGTACCGTGCGCTCGGCCTGCAATATGCGGAACTCGATGTGGACTCCGCCAACCCGTCGGGCGCCCTGGGTATCTATACCCAGTTGGGGTTCGAGGTCAGCAGTGGGTCAACCATGTACTCCCTCGAATACTGACAAGATCCACGCTACCCGATCCACACTACCCAATAGCGAAGACCGGGGCCGGCAGCGGAACTCCGGAACCGTCACGGCGCGGATCAACTTCCGGTAGGTCGATGGCGTGACCATCAACCGTGCAGGCGTGCGCGGGGGTCAGCCCGGCCCAGCCCAACGTCAAGGTATCTTCACCCTTCAAGAACCGTTGGGCGCGCACCCCAGCCGTTGCCCGGCCCTTAGCGGGGAACGCCGTAAGGGGAGTGACCTTGCCAGATCCAGCCTCGGTTCCTGGCAGGGCAGCGGAGTGCCCGGCAATCGTGACAACGGTTGCGGTCTCAAGGTCTTGAACGACACCAAAGAAGCGCACCTGCTGCCCGGCACCGAGTTTGATCCCGGCCATGCCCCCGGCTGCCCGGCCCTGTGGCCGCACTAGCGCGGCAGGGAAGTGCAACAGCAAGGCCTCAGAGGTCAGAAATACGAGTTGGCCGTCATCGGAAACGGGAGCCGCTCCAACAACCTCATCGCCCTCCTTAAGGGAGATGACCTCCCAATCTTCGGTCTTGGCAACGTCGGCCTTGTTAACGCGCTTGACCACACCAAGCTTGGTACCCAGCGCGAGCGTGGGGGCGTCCTCGGCCAAACTGACCAAAGCCAAGACTGTTTCGTGTGGCTCCAGTTCCGCAATTTCATGGATTTCGATTCCGCCAACAAGTGAAGGTGCATCTTGCGTCGGAGGCAGTGCGGGTAGGTTGAGCATCGAGATCTTGACCAATCGACCGGTCGAGGTGATCAACCCGATCTCGGCTCGGGCACTGGTCTTCACTACGCTTCGCAAGACGTCTTGATCCTTGCGTCCGTCAACACGGGCGGGCTCAAGATCATCGGAAGTGCGGGCCACCAAGCCCGTTGCGGACAACATGGCCCAGCATGGCGAGTCTGGAATCTCAAGCGGCGTGACGGCACCACGACGGCGGTCCGCCGGAGCGGGTACCTGACCGGTGACAGGGTCAGCCCCGGGGGTCTCGAGCAGAATCGTGCGGCGCGGTGTTCCGTAGACCTTGGCTACATCGGCCATTTCTTGACCAACCAGGGCACGTAGCTTTTTGTCCTCTTCGAGGATCGCTACCAGCTCGGCAATTTCTGCCGTGAGTTCCTGGTTTTCCTTGTCTAATTCCAGCCGTGAGAACTTTGTCAGGCGGCGTAGGCGCAGTTCCAAGATGTACTCGGCCTGAATCTGAGACAGGTCAAAAATTTTCATGAGCCGCGTGCGTGCGGTCTCACTGTCGTCTGAAGAACGGATCACCTCAATGACCTCGTCTATATCGACGATCGCCCGCAGCAGTCCCTCAACCAAGTGTTGGCGCTCACGGCGCTTGAGCAGCCGGTACTTGGTACGGCGCAAGACAACATCGAGGCGGTGATCGACCCAAACGGTCAACATCTCCTTAAGCCCCATGGTCGAGGGCTGACCATCGACTAGGGCGACATTGTTAATGCCAAAGGAGTCTTCCATGGGGGTGAACCGGTGCAAGGCCTCAAGGACGGCCTCCGGGTTAAAGCCGGTCTTGATCTCGATCACAATCCGCAGGCCGTGCTTGCGATCGGTGAGATCCATGACATTGGAAATACCGGAGAGCTTCTTATTCTGGACGCCCTCCTTGATCTTCTCAATGACCTTTTCTGGTCCCACGAGGTAGGGCAACTCGGTGACAATAATGCCCTTGCGGCGGGGAGTGACATTCTCGATCCGCGTGGTGGCGCGGGTTCTAAAGGAGCCGCGGCCGCTGCGGTAAGCATCACGAATACCCTCGAGGCCCACAATTCGACCACCGGTAGGCAGGTCCGGCCCCGGTACAAAACGCATGAGCTCGTCAAGGGTGGCTTTGGGATGTTTGAGCAGGTGACGGGCGGCCGCAATCACCTCGATGAGGTTATGCGGAGCCAAGTTGGTGGCCATACCCACCGCAATACCGGAAGCTCCGTTCACCAACAAGTTCGGGATGGCCGCGGGTAGCACCTCCGGCTGAGTTAACCGGTTGTCGTAGTTGGGAACAAAATCAACCACGTCCTGGTCTAAGTCCACGGTCATTGCCATCGCAGAGGTGGCTAACCGGGCCTCGGTATAACGTGGGGCAGCGGGGCCATCATCTAGAGAACCAAAGTTTCCGTGGCCGTCGACCATCGGCAAACGCAACGAGAATGGCTGTGCCAACCGTACTAAGGCATCGTAAATCGCGGTGTCACCGTGCGGGTGCAACTTACCCATGACTTCACCGACAACGCGCGAACTCTTGACGTAACCACGCTCCGGGCGCAAGCCCATATCAGCCATTTGATACAGGATGCGGCGTTGCACCGGCTTCAAACCATCGCGGGCATCCGGAAGCGCGCGAGCATAAATAACCGAATAGGCGTACTCCAGAAATGAGGTTTCCATCTCCGTGGTGACGTCGATATCAATGATGTGCTCGGTGAAATCCTCGAGGGGGGTTTCTGTGCTTTTCGCCTTACGAGCCATGTTGAAATTCTGCTCCCGCTAATAAAGTGATTC
Organism: Jonesiaceae bacterium BS-20; assembly: GCA_039995105.1. Lineage (GTDB taxonomy): Bacteria > Actinomycetota > Actinomycetes > Actinomycetales > Cellulomonadaceae. The sequence goes on along the minus strand of CP146203.1, from coordinate 1,731,435 downwards.
TAAGACCGGTCCTATTGTCTACTGCTGCGTCAATAAGCACCTGTAGGCGCGCCTATGCGCGCCATGCCACGGGTGTACGCCACGGTCGAGCGGGGAACTTAAGCGAAGCAGTGACATGCCACAACACACTTGCGGGTGTGGGGGCACACCTAGATCGTAATGCGCGAGAGCACTACGCTAAGGAGTGTGACCTCACAAGATGCTCTTCATCAGGACTCAGCCGCCTCATTTCCACACCACTGGGAAGCGGATGTGGTGCTGCGTGACGGCTCAACTGCCCACGTTCGCCCCATCACTCCCAACGACCGCCAAACGCTCCAAGACTTTCACACCGGTCAGTCCCAGCGCTCGACCTACATGCGATTCTTTGCGGCGATGGAACGGCTCTCGGACCGGGACCTGGAGCGCTTTACCACGGTCGACCACCATAATCGGGTAGCACTGATCGCGACCGCGACGCTCGCGGGAGACAGCGCGGAGTCGATCATTGGGGTGGCTAGGTTTGACCGAATCGATGAGGATGAGGCTGAGGTCGCGTTCAATATTTCAGATTCTGCGCAGGGCCGCGGTTTGGGTTCGGTGTTGCTCGAACATATTGCCGATGCTGCCCGCGAGGTAGGAGTACGCCGCTTTACCGCCGAGGTCCTGCCCCAGAACGGCAAAATGCTCTCGGTGTTTAGGGAAGCCGGGTACGCCACTTCCCAAGAGGTCGATGACGGCATTGTCACCGTGTGGATCAATCTGGACCCCACCGAACATTCGCTGCGAGTCATGGCCCAGCGGGAGTATCGTGCCGAGGCCAAGTCTATGCAGCGGCTCTACAATCCCCGCAGGATCCTGCTGGTTGGATCCTTGACTGACCAGCCCACACGCGAGGAACTGCGCCTTGCTGGGGGTGCGCTGTCCTCAGGAATTGGGGTCAAGGGTGAAGAGAAACTGCACGTCCTTGGGCTCAACCCGGTCATCATTAGAGACGCCCAAAACCGGCACGGTATAGCGGACAACTTTGTTCACTACGATAATTTGACACGGCTCCTGGCCGCGGACCTCACATTTGACCTCGCGATCGTTGCGGTCAGTGACAACGCCGTGGGCCCACTCATAAACGTGCTTGCGACCGTTGGCGTGCAAACCCTCGTGGTCCTGAGCGAGGGGTTTGCGGAAACGGGTTCACACGGGTTGATCTTACAAAAAGATATGCTCCGGGGCGCTCACTCCGCCGGTATGCGTGTGGTGGGGCCGGCCAGTTACGGGGTATTTTCCAATACCGCGGATGTGGCCTTCAACGCCTCGCTCACCCCGGAACTACCCAAGACCGGTCCGATTGGTCTGTTCACGCAATCGGCCGCGATGGCCGTGACCCTGTTGACTACGGTCACCAGACGCAACCTAGGCGTATCAAACTTCTTGTCGGCCGGAAACCGGGCCGACATTTCTGGCAACGACCTTCTCCAGTATTGGCATGATGACCAAGCAAGCACAGCGGTTGGCCTTTACCTCGAGTCCATTGGAAATCCGCGCAAGTTCTCTAGGGTCGCCCGCCGCCTGAGCCTCATCAAGCCGGTTGTCGTGGTCAGCGCCGGACAATCCGGGCAGGTTGTGCCCCGCGGACACGCGGTGCGACGGACTCAAACGCCACGCAAGACGCTCGAACAAATGTTCCGACAGTCCGGGGTCATCAGGGCTGATAACACTCACGAAATGGTTGACACGCTGCAGTTCTTTGCCACTCAGCCGTTGCCGCAGGGCAAACGCGTGGGAATCTTGGCCACCTCCGAGGCCCTGGCCGCGATCGCCGCTGAGTCTGTGCGCGGTGCTGGCCTGCAGACCTCGGCTAACATTTTTGTGCTGCCCTCGACCGCGACTCCCGAGGAGAGCGCGGCGGCGATCGCCACGTTGTATGCTCCCGATGCCTGCGATGTTGTCGTATTTGCGCACGTGCCGACCGTGGGCGGGTTCAATGCCGACACCATCACCCAGTTGGTTGTGGCCGCTCATGCCAGTGGCCGGCCCACTTTGGCCAGTGTTTTTGGCCTGCACGGGCTCGTTCCCGAGCTGAGTTTGGAAACGGAAACCGGCACGTTCACGGTTCCTGCTTATTCAACGCCAGAGGACGCGATCAGAACGCTGAAGAAGATTGCTTGGTACGCCAAGTGGACGCGCCAGGAGCAAGGTGCGCGGGTAGATTTCCAAGATGTCGATGTGTCTGCGGTCCGCAAGCTGGTGGCCGATGAACCGGCGGGAACCGCATCTGCCGAGCTCACCGCGAAGATTCTTGCGGCTTATGGGATCTCCGTATGGCCCGCGTACCGGGTCCACACGGTCGAAGACGCGATCACCCAGGCCGAACTCGTGGGCTGGCCCGTTGCGCTCAAGAGTACGGCCGAGTCGTTACGGCACCGGGCGGACCTGGGAGGGGTGCGGCTCAACATTTCCACCCCACAGGACATGGTCCAGAACTTCTCCAATATGGTCTCTGAGCTCTCACAGCATCTGGGTTCACCGCAGGCAGTTGCCGACATGGGGTTCGAGATCCAAGCGATGGCTCCGTCCGGGGTAGCGTGTGTGCTGCGATCCCAAGAAGACGAGCTCTATGGCCCGGTTGTCTCTTTTGGGCTCTCGGGTGACGCCGTTGACCTGCTCGGCGATGTCACCTACGGGGTACCGCCACTCAATACCTCGGACGTGTCAAAGATGGTCCGATCGATTGGGGCAGCGCCACGGTTATTTGGGTACAAGGGAATTGAAGCGGTCAACACGGATGCCTTGGAAGAACTGATTGGTCGGGTATCCCAATTGGCCGACACCCACCCGCGGATTCGGGGACTCGAGCTGTATCCCGTGGTGGTCTCGAAGCAAGGGGCGGCGGTCATTAGTGCGCACATTGAACTCCAACCGGCAGACCGTAAGGATGGGCTGCGCAGGGCATTGCCCAACTAGCCGTGGGCATGGCCCAAGCAAGTTCAGGAATCGCCTAAGATAGGAGGGTGACCCTTGCAAGTGAAACTAATAGTGCCGCCCTGTCCGCATCGATTGAACGTTCTGGGTATTACCCTGCGCTAGTGCGGTCCGTCCTTGACTGTGCCCTAGCTGGAGAGGAGATTACCTCCCACCTGGTGCACATGGAGACCACGTTTGTGACCAGCGAGGTGAAACGGCACATTACGGTTTTGGTGCTGACTCCCACCCGGTTGGTGTTGGCCCACGTTGATGACCACGCCGTGGAGATGACCGACCCGGCTAGTTCGTCCCAAGCGGTTGCAACCACGGAGTCCGTGCGCCTTGATACGGTGCGTTCCGTGGTGCTGTCCCACCTCGTGGCAACTCCCGAGGAGTACACGGCCCAGGACACCCCGATCGAGGTTTCGCTGACGATCGGGTGGGGTTCGGTCTCCCGGATAGATATCGAACCCATGCAATGCCCTGACCCAAATTGCGACTCCGACCACGGATATTCCGGCGCTGTGACCAGCGACGACATTGTGGTTCGTATTAGCGCAACCGCAGAGGGTAAACAGGCTGTTGCGGAAGCCATCGCATTTTCCCAAGCATTGAGCAGGGCCACCGCCGGTCTATGAGCCACACTTATCAACGGGTGATTTCAAGTGAACTCGAGACCCGGTTGCAGGCCTACGGGTTTATCTCTCCCGGATATCATGGCCATTCCTTAGGTTCGGTTCTGCCCGCCGCGGCTGCTGCACTTGGCCAACCAGAAGTTTTGGATAAGGTCGCGGCAACAACCGGAGGGTCCGACAGGGCCCGTAGCGCAGCTGCGGCCTTTGGGCTGGGTGAGGTCGACCGGGTATGCGTGGTGTTGATTGACGGCTTAGGCCTGCACAATCTGCGCGATAACGCCGCCTCCGCACCATTTTTGTCGAGCCTGGTGGGGGACAATACGAGCGGTCGCACCGGGTTCCCATCAACGACCGCGACGGCCATGGGCCTGTTTGGGACCGGCTCAAGTCCGGGGCAAACCGCCATGGTGGGTTACAGCGCCCAAGATCCGGTCAGCGGAGTGGTTGGCAACTTTGTGTCCTGGAAAGATCTGGGTCAACCGACCGCGATTCAGCGTCACCCGGTGATCTTTGAGTTGCTGGCAAACGCCGGTGTCCAAGTCACGTCCGTGGGACTCGAGCGTTTCGCCGATTCCGGTATGACGCAGGCGGCCCTACGCGGCGCTACGTACCTACGTGCCTCAACACTGGGGGAGCATGTCAACGCCGCCGCGGCGGCGCTAAACACGCCAGGGTTGGTTCACCTGTACTGGGGCGAGGTTGACAAGATTGGCCACCATCACGGACCAACAAGTTCCCAGTGGCGTAGGGCGCTGGCGCATACGGACTACGAAATTAGCCGGCTGTACCAAGCCTTGCCGCCAAAGACCGCCCTCATTGTCACTGCCGATCACGGAATGATCACCACGGATCCCAAATCCTTGATCGATATTTCTAGTAACTACGCACTGAGCAAGGGCGTGCGGTCCGTCGCTGGGGAGCCACGGGCGAGCCACATCTACCTGAACTCACCTGGATCCGCGATCGCTACCGCAAAACGCTGGAATGAGGTCCTAGGCGATAGAGCGCTTGTTCTAGCTAAGGAGGAGGCAATCGGTCAGGGCCTCTTTGGCACGGCAACCAAGTATGCCAAGAGCTGGATTGGCGACCTCGTAGTCGCAATGACCGGAACCGGAACTATTGCGGATACTACAACCGCACCACCGGCATCGTTAAAGCTCTTAGGCGTGCACGGGTCATTGACCCCGGCTGAAGTCGAGATCCCCATCTTGGTTGTTCGAACTTAGTTCTATTCAGGCACAGCTTATGTTCAACCTCAGCGGAAACCTGCCCGCCAAGGTTCCTTAGGTAAACCCTATTCGGGCTTGGCGCCAAACATGATCTCGTCCCAGCTAGGCATGCGGGTGCGCTGTTTCTTGGACTTGCGCCCGGAACGTGGCAGGACCCGATCAGCCCCGAAAATTTCAGACACGATGTCGTCCTCAGTTTCCTCGGCTGGTGCTTCTTCAACCTGGCTGTCTGGAACGTGTACTTCTTCCGTCTGGGTGGACGGCTCCGCCACCTCGATGGTGTCAATGCTTGGAGGATCGACTACCACGTCGTGCTCAGCGGGAGCATTGCCCGTTGGGGTCAGGGCGTAGAGGCGGGCGTACTGTTGGTTGTCTTCATCGGAGGTAGAACTGGCCGGAGGCGTCAACTGGTTACGGGTGCCCCGAACACTATCCAACTGTTCTAGGAGCTCGTCCGTTGCTGAGGGCTGGTCAAGAACTGCTGGCTCTTGATCGCGCTCAAAGTCGTATACGGCCGATTGGACGGCGGCAAGATGACGGGTCCCTGGTTCATCATGCAAACTCGTTTCGGAGAGCCACCGAGCCTCGCTTTCGAGTGCGTGCAGGGTGCTCTTGACATTGTCAAAGGCCCACTTAGCTACCTTTGCCTCGTCGTCCGCACTGAAGCTCGCATGAACGATCCAACCGTGAGCTTCGGAACGGTACGCGTCCCAAGTCAGCGTATGGATATCTACGCCGCGGTGAGCCAACCGGTCCGTTACGATCTCACCGAGTGTGGGGGAGCCGGGCTCCTTGGCAAGTTTGGTATTGCGGGCGGTCGTAGCCACAAAGGCGCGTTCAGCGAGAACGGGGCCTTCATAACGCCGCACCTGAGCGAGCGAAATATCTGCATCCGCGGATACTTCTTCGGCTGTGCGGCCCGCCCTAATTTGGGCTTGAATCTCACGGGGCGGCAAGAAACCAAACGCCTCATTCTTGAGTTGCTCAAGAGCAGGACGGTCCCGGCGCACGGCGGCGCGGACCATCTCTGTGATTGGTAACCTGTGTTGCACCCCATCAGGGGTTGCCAAAATGAGGTGATCCCCGTCTTGGTGCAGACCCACAAACCGTAAGTCTGAGGCAAACTCGTTCTTCATACGCCCTCCAGCCATTGGCTTGCTTCAAATCATGCACTTATTTGGTGCAACTTGGCGGATCTTGCGCGGTGTGCCGCCCGGTAAGGATGTGAAATGGTGCAAGATAGCACTATGACGCATGTAGATATACCGCAGTCCGCTGAGATTCACCGGCTCATGGAATTAGCCCAAAACCTTGCTCACCATGGCCGAGATCTTATTTTATCTCGAAAACCACCCAAGGTTGAGGTCTTGGTCACCAAGTCAACTGCGACCGACGTGGTTACGCAGATGGACAAGGACGTGGAACTGCTCATCAGACAGCACCTTATGATGCAACGTCCCAACGATGGTTTTTTGGGTGAAGAGTTCGATTCGATCGAACCAACAAACGGATCTCAGCTGACCTGGGTGGTCGACCCAATCGATGGCACGGTCAACTACCTGTACGGCCTCGATGGCTACTCCGTTTCCGTCGCGGTTGTCGCGGGAACGCCGGACTCCGAGAGCTGGACGCAGGTTGCTGGCTGCGTGGTGCGAGTGTCGGACGGCATGACTTGGTGGGCTGGCAAGGGGCACGGCGCGTGGCGGGACGGCCACCCGATCCGGTGCAACGAGCCCCAAGGGCTTGGCAAATCGCTTGTCGGCACAGGGTTTGGTTATGACGCGGCGCTACGGGCGCAGCAAGCGCAGGTGCTCACCAAGGTGCTTCCAGCGGTGCGTGACATCCGCCGGATCGGCTCGGCCGCCGTTGACCTGTGTAGCATCGCTGATGGTTCACTGGACCTGTTCTACGAGCGTGGCCTGAGCGCTTGGGACATGGCGGCGGGTACGTTGATTGCCGCTGAAGCAGGGGCCGCTGTTATGGGGCTGCGCCAAGACAGGCCAAACAAGCTCATGACAATCGTAGGGCCGGAGCCTTCCGCCAGAGCACTACGAGAAATTTTGGTCAGCCAAAACGCTGATAGCGAACTGGAGAGCTAGTCGGTAAATTCGCCACGCCGCCGGACCGGGTTCACTATCGGCGTAACCTGTGTGTTTGTATGGGTTTTAGAGGTATGGTGGGCCGACTCACCGTGTTAAGGATATGCATTGTGGTGAAAAATAGTGCAGAATCCCAACGCGACTAGTAGTTTGTCGGGAATAAAGCATCGCTTGTTTTTGTAGATCTACAGGAGCAAGTACTCTTACCCCTGAGCTACTTCCCTTACCTAACTGCAACGGAGTGTGAACTGGCATATGGCAACTGACTACGATGCCCCGCGCAAGACAGAAGAAGACATTAGCGAGGACTCGCTTGAGGAACTGAAAGCGCGTAGGTCCGACAAGAGCTCGGGTGTTGTAGACGAGGACGAGACGGATGCCGCAGAGGGCTTTGAACTGCCTGGAGCGGACCTTTCGGGAGAAGAATTGGCTGTCCGGGTTATCCCGCGTCAGGCTGATGAATTTACCTGTTCCGTGTGCTTCCTAGTGCACCACCGCAGCCAACTTGCTGAAGAAAAGAACGGTCAGCCGATCTGCTCGGAATGCGTCTAAACGCATTTTTCAAATCAGCATACGAAATTAGCCTGCGCCAAATATCTTTTTGGTGGCAGGCTTTTTCGTCCCCAAAAGTAATATGAATTCTGATGAGTCGGCCGGAAAATGCAACGGGTTCGTGGAACCGCTATTGTGTGGGGGTGAATATTGATACCCCAGAAGTTCTCGTTACCTTGCTCGATGATGTTGCTCAGCTGCCCGCATATGCCCACCCCGGCGACGCCGGCGCGGACCTCGTGACCACGCAGGACGTTGAATTGGCACCATTTGAGCGCAAGCTTGTGCCAACCGGAATCTCCGTGGCGCTCCCCAACGGCTATGTGGCGTTTGTGCACCCGCGCTCGGGCCTTGCGGCGAAGGCGGGTCTGACGATTGTCAACGCCCCGGGAACGATTGATGCCGGATACCGCGGCGAGATCAAGGTTGCCTTGTACAACAGTGATCCAAAGACCCCGATCAGTCTCAAGCGTGGAAATCGAATTGCTCAATTGGTGATTCAGCAGGTCGCGAAAGCTCGATTCATACAGGCGGAGCGACTCCCCGGCTCGGACCGTGGACAGGGCGGTTTTGGTTCATCCGGCGGGTTTTCGCAGCAGTAGGCACCGCCTAATGTAGGTCGAAGGTTGGTTTGTGTTACGAAAAGGTCACGGAACCGACTAGTGTTGTCATGTGACAAGGGGAGAACAAGGGCCCCGGTAAAACTTGAAGGAGAGTTCCAGTGGTGTTTTTTGGGCGAAAGCGGCGTAAAGAGCAAGAAGCTGCAGCCACAAATGCCGTATCCACCGACGAAGCTGTTGCGGAAGTTCCGGAACTCGAACCGGCCACAACCGGTCCCTTTGATGTGGCTGATGTTCCCGGTCGGGAACAGCGTCTAGATCTCGGTGCCATATGGCTACCCGGTGCGCAGGGCATTGAACTGCGCATGGAGGTGGACAAGAAGACGCAGCGGATCACGGGAGTGGCTGTTGCGCTCAACGGTTCGATCCTACAGTTGCAGGCATTTGCGGCTCCCCGCACGGAGGGTATTTGGGATGAGATCCGGGAGGAAATTTCCCAGTCCATCCAGAAGCAGGGTGGGATGGTCGACGATGTTCCAGGTGAACTCGGGCGCGAGCTCCTCGTGCGGCTCCCAGTCAAGATGCCTGACGGCAAGGACGGTGTCCAGCCAGCCCGTTTTGTTGGTTTTGACGGGCCGCGCTGGTTCCTGCGCGGAGTCTTCAGCGGCCGCGCCTCGTTTGATAAGGCCGCAGCCAAGGAATTAGAAGCGATCTTCCGCAACGTTGTGGTAATTCGCGGCGATGAGGCGCGCGCGCCTCGGGACCTTCTGGAATTAACTCTACCCGGAGGAGTGCGTCCAACGCAGCTACCGGAAGAGGCAGCTCCAGAAATTGGTAATCCGCTCAAGCGTGGTCCTGAAATCACCCAGATTGGCTAACCGCCAACCGGTAGGGAACCCGCGATGAAATTTGGTACTTTCTTGCGCAGTGCGTTCGCCTCAGCCGATCAGGTTGAGGCGGCGCAGGAGCGCGAAGTCCAAAAAGAACAGGCGGGCGTGTCCCCAATTTCGGAGGCCACGAACCGGTCGCACGGTAGCTACGGCGGCATTGTTCGGTCCTTGGTGCTGCGCCCCCAGAGTGGGACGCAAACACTTGAGGTAGAGCTCTACGATGGTTCCGGCGCACTCGATCTAGTGTGGCTGGGCCGCCGCAAAATTGCGGGGATCGAGCCGGGCTCCCGAATGCGGGTCACCGGGTTAGTGACCATCCAAAATGGCCGGCCCGTCATGTTTAATCCACGTTATGAACTCAACGCAAAAACCGGAGAATCCAAGTGACCGACCCGCACGCAACTCCCACCCCTGACAAGCCAAAGCAGGGGGTGCGTTCGTTGACCGCCCAAGAGTTCAGTGCACTGGAATCTGTTGGTGGCCTACGCGGGCTAATTGAAGCTACCGCACCGGGCCTGATCTACCTCGTTGTTTACATCACCACGATGGAGTTGGCTCCGGCCCTGATCAGCTCACTGGTTGTAGCCGCGCTCCTGGTAATTATTCGGTTGATCCAGCGCACGCCGGTCACCATGGCCTTTTCAGGCATCTTTGGGGTCGGGATCGGTCTCTTCATTGCGTGGAAATCGGGCGATGCTTCAGACTTTTACGTTTGGGGCTTGCTCGTGAACTTGGCTTACATTCTAGGGCTGGGGCTGTCCCTAGCGCTGCGGTGGCCCGGGGTGGGGCTCATGGTCGAGCTGCTCAAGACGGGCTTGGGCGCGTCTGCCGGCAAGGAAGACTCGCAACCGCCGCTAACCTCTCAAACCGGTGCTGAGGCATCGGAAAGTGCGTCTGACCCCGCAGATACTGCAACGCAAGAGCAAAGCCCGGCCGTTGTCTGGCCAACCGCTTGGCGCAAAGACCCTATCTTGATGAAAAAATACACCATCGTGACGTGGCTGTGGGTTGCCATGTTTGCGCTGCGCCTTGGAGTCCAAGGACCCTTGTACTTGGCGGGAACCGACTTCATCGCGGCGCTTGGAACCGCGCGCCTCGTTATGGGTTTGCCATTGTTCGCGCTCGTCTTATGGCTTACTTGGCGGATTGTTCGCCAACCAGAATCTCCTGCAAATCAGTCAGCCTGACGTTAGCGCTCGTTACAAACAGCAGCTCGTCACCGGACTCCAAAGTGTCATCGGGTTCTGGCGTGAGCGGTTGGGCACCGCGCACAATCGCAGCCAAGACGGTGTCTTCCGGCCACACAATCTTGCCAATGCTGGCGCCAATAAGATGTGAGCCCGCGGGGATAGTGAACTCATGAATATCGGCTCCGGACTGGTGAAACGTAAAGATGTTGACCAGATCACCAATCGCGACGGCTTCTTCAACCATCGCTGTCATGATGCGCGGGGTTGATACCGCAACGTCGACTCCCCAAGAGTCATCAAACATCCACTCATTTTTAGGGTGATTAACCCTAGCCACCACGCGTGGGACGCCATATTCGGTCTTTGCAAGCAAAGCAATAACGAGGTTCGCCTTGTCATCGCCGGTTGCTGCCACGACAACGTCACAGTCAGATACGTTGGCCTCATCCAGGGTGCGCAACTCACAGGCATCGGCAAGTATCCACTCCGCCTCGGGAACTTGGGCAACCCGCATGGCCGAGGGCTGGCGGTCAATGATGGTCACTGCATGGCCTGAGACCAACAGTTCATGGGCGATTGAGCGTCCGACAGAACCTGCCCCCGCGACAACAATTTTCACTCTTGGACCTCCTGGAAACCGTGCGTCAACATGCGCTCAATCGTCGGGATCTCCGCGGCGTGCATGAGGACATGCAAAATGTCACCCTCTTGGAGCACGGTTGTGGCGTCCACTAATTGGCCGGTGCCATACCGGGACACGAATGCAGTCCGGGCACCCGTGCGGGCATCGATTGCGGCAACGGACTTGCCGTACCAACTGGGATGTACATCGATCTGGCTTAACCGAACGTTGCCGGAAGGGTCCCGGTACTCGTCGGTTGCGCCCAGAGGCAGCATCCTGCGCAGGACCTGGTCCGAGGTCCACCGCACGGTGGCGACCGTAGAAATCCCGAGGCGCTGGTAGATTTCCGCCCGCTGGGTGTCATAGATACGGGCAACTACATGGTGAACCCCGTAGCTCTCTCGAGCTACGCGGGCAGCCAAAATGTTGGAGTTGTCCCCGTCAGAGACTGCAGCGAAGGCATAGCAGTCTTCGATCCCGGCTTGGATCAACGTGTCGCGGTCAAAACCAATACCCGTTACCTTCTTACCGCCAAAGTCTGGACTCAGGCGGCGGAACGAGTCCGGATTCTGGTCGACAACGGCGACCGAGTGGCCATAATTTTCTAGCGATTGCGCAAGGGTGGCCCCAACGCGCCCGCATCCCATGATTACGAAGTGCACACTTCAAAACGCTACACCTGAAATTGCCATTGAGGTAACACAAAGCGCCATTTGGGCATAGCATTACTCAACGTGGCCGATATTTCTGATTCCGTCAAACGGCTCCTGCTTGGACGTCCCGTCAGCAGCGAGCAACTTGGGCACACTTTGCTGCCCAAGCGCACAGCCCTGCCTGTCTTTGCCTCGGATGCGCTTTCATCGGTCGCCTACGCGCCCGATGAAATCATTTTGACGCTGGCTCTTGCCGGTGTTGCGGCCACCGCACTGTCTCCGTGGGTAGGCATCGCGGTCATGGTTGTGCTGTTGACCGTTGTCGCCTCTTACCGCCAAAACGTTCACGCTTACCCGAGCGGTGGGGGGAACTACGAGGTTGTTTCCAAAAACCTTGGCCCGCGGGCTGGAATCGGTGTGGCCTCCGCGCTCATGGTGGACTATGTGCTCACGGTCGCGGTATCCATTTCCTCGGGGGCCCAATATGCGGGCTCGGTTCTGCCGTGGATCAAGGGGCGCGAAGCTATCTTGGCCATCGGTCTGGTGGCTTTTCTGGCTCTCATGAACCTTCGCGGTGTACGGGAGTCCGGTCGCATCTTCGCGCTTCCCGCCTACCTGTTCATGGGCGCGATAGGTACACTCGCGGTCGCAGGCATGTTCCAGTTCTTCACCTCTTCGCTGGGCAAGGCCCAAAGCGCCGGGTTTGATCTCACCCCGGATGAGGCGTTCAACCAGGGGCTCGTGGGTCTGGGTGGCGCTTTTCTGGTGGCCCGCGCGTTCGCCTCGGGAGCAGTTGCCCTGACCGGGGTGGAGGCGATCTCCAATGGTGTGCCTCTCTTTAGGAAACCCAAGTCTAAGAATGCGGCCACCACGCTGCTGCTCATGGGACTCATCTCCATGGCGTCCATGGCCTCGATCCTGACCCTCGCTGTACTGACCGGGGTCAAATACGCCGAGAACCCCGCCACCCAGATGACGCTCAATGGCGGCCCAATTCCAGACGGCTATGAGCAGCACCCCGTGATCGCCCAAATCGCTGAGACCGTATTTGCCACAACCCCTATTTTCTTTTACTTGATCGCGATCATCACCGGCCTCATCCTGACGTTCGCGGCAAACACCGCGTTCAACGGATTTCCCGTGCTGACCTCGGTGCTGGCAAAGGACGGGTATATGCCCCGTCAACTGCACAACCGAGGGGACCGGCTGGCGTTTTCCAACGGTATTTTGGCTCTGGCCGCGGCAGCAATTTTCCTTATTTGGATTTTTGACGCCCAGGTAACGCGCCTCATTCAGTTGTACATTGTCGGTGTCTTTGTGTCGTTCACGCTCTCGCAACTGGGCATGATTAAGCACTGGAATGCGGCCCTGCGAACCGAAGCGAAGCCCAAGGCCCGGGCAAAGATTCACCGCTCGCGGGCCATCAATGCGGCCGGGTTTGTCATGACCGCGGTGGTGCTCGTGGTGGTTCTGGTAACCAAGTTCCTACACGGAGCTTGGATTGCCATCTTGGCTATGGCGGTCCTCTTCCTTGTCATGGGTATGATCCGGCGTCACTATGACACGGTTTCCGAGGAACTCGCGCTTCCGGATGACATCACCTCGGTGCGATCATTGCCGTCCCGTGTGCACGCAATTGTACTCGTGTCACGGATCCATAAGCCCACCATGCGGGCTATTTCCTACGCTCGGGCTACCCGCCCCAACACGCTTGAGGCCATTACCGTGGCCGTGGATCCAGATGAGATTGAATCCTTGCAAGCACAGTGGGAGGCGCTCAAGCTTCCGGTACCCCTGCGGATACTTGGCTCACCATTCCGAGAAATCACCCGTCCAATTCTGAGCTATGTACGGTCAATACGGCGCCAGAGCCCGCGTGATCTCGTGGTGGTTTACATTCCGGAGTACGTGGTTGGACACTGGTGGGAGCAGCTCTTGCACAATCAAAGCGCGATGCGCCTGAAGTCCCGGTTGTTGTTCACCCCCGGGGTAGTTGTGTCTTCGGTTCCGTGGCAACTGAACTCTGCTGAGCAGGTTGGCTTGGAGACCACGCACTTTGCTCAGCAATCTCAGCCGGGTCTCACAGAGGATGCCGTGCACACCCTTAATCCGGTAGACCGCGAGGCAGAATAGGCCACGTGTGCAGGGGCACACGCTATCAAGGTGCTGTTGCCGCAAAGAAACTGCGATACTTAGCAGGTGTCTACTTCTGCTCCTGAAAACCAAAGCCCTTTAACCGCCACCCCGGGTGACCTCCTTGAGGTTACCGTTGGCCCCGTCGCGCACGGCGGCCACTGCGTAGCACGCCTCGATGGCCGGGTTATCTTTGTGCGCCACGCTTTGCCGGGGGAGAAGGTTGTTGTCAAAATTACCGATGCCTCACGCAAGGCTCGCTTTTGGCGCGGGGACGCTGTTGAGATTCTAGAGCGCTCACCAGAGCGTGTGCCGTCCGCTTGGAAGAAGGCGGGCCCAGGCGGCGTAGGTGGGGCAGAGCTCAGTCACGTTTCCCTAGCCGGTCAGCGCGACTGGAAAGCCCAAGTGATCAAGGAACAGCTGGCACACCTAGCCAAGCTGGACCTAGATATTGTTGTAGAAGCAGCCCCCGGTGATGAAGAAAACGGCGGACTTGGCTGGCGCACACGCTTTGACGTGATTGCAGACGACCAAGGACGCATGGGCATGCGCGGATTCCGCTCCCATGAAATCTTCCCACTGCATGAAATGCCACTGGCTAGCCCCGCGGCCCAAGAACTAGCTGAACATGAAAAGGTATTCACCGGTCGGTGGACGCCGGGTGTCAGCATTGAGGTAGTTGCACCAGCCAACGGCACCCCGGGCCTAGTCCTGCAAGATGGTGAACCGCAGCGCAAGGGGTTTGTTGACCCGCGTCCAAACGCGCGCCGCAACGTCACCGAGACAGTGACCGTCGATGGCAAGGAATACGAGTACCGTGTTGCCGCTGCAGGATTCTGGCAAGTACACCGTGAAGCTCCAACCCTGCTTGCCCAAACCGTGCTGGACTTTGCCAAGTCCGGCGACTTTGACTTGACCGACGCAACCGTGGTCGACCTCTTCTCCGGCGCCGGACTGTTCTCCGTGCCACTAGCTGACGCGGTCGGCGTAGTAGGCCGCGTCATCTCAATCGAGGGTGACGAGCGGGCCTGCAAGGATGCCCGCCGTAACCTGCACAACTACGAGCAGGCCGAAGTTCACCAGGGTCAGGTAGACAAGATCTTGGCTGACAACGACCACGGCGCAATGGCCGGTGCTGACATCGTTGTGCTCGACCCACCACGGGCCGGAGCCGGCGAGAAGACCGTTAACCAGATCGTCGACCTCGATCCTGCAAAGGTCATCTACGTAGCCTGCGACCCGGCCGCACTAGCCCGCGACATTGGTTACTTCCAGGGCCACGGCTACAAGGTTGAAGAGATCAAGGCCTTTGACCTCTTCCCGATGACCCACCACGTAGAGTGCGTGGCACTACTGACGCGCTAGGTCGCAAGGTGCCGCATTGCGGCGCTGACCTGCGGTGATGCAAAGGTCATGATGGTTGCAGGGTATCGCCTGAGTTGCAAGAGAATTACAAATTCTGACGCATACCTGCCGCATATTTGAGTTTTCTCAAGTTGCTGACGCACCAGTGACGCATGAAAAACTGGCCCCAGACCCTCCACAACGGAGAGCCTGGGGCCAGTTACATGTACGGAACTCGGCATTGGTTTCAGGGGCTTAATTACTCGGACTCAATGCCCTGGGCCTGATCCAGCCCGGCCTCAACCACCTTGGGCGCTTCAGGATGGCCGGCGGCGACGCCTTGTCAGAGTGAACCGAAAAAGGTAGCGAGTGTGGTTCCCAAGGCCGCATAGATTGCGAACCTTGCGGTCTGTGGATCCGTGAGGATTGTGGTGAGTGCGGTGATGAATTTGGATCCGCCGAGGCCTAGAGCGAGGGTGCGATAGGCGCGGCGTGCGGCCGCTTTGTAAATTGTTTCAGGTTGTGGCTCCTCAGCGTGTGCCAGGACCATTGCCCTGGCTCGCCGGTTTCAGAATACGGGTTGCAGTACCCGCGGTAGTCCCCACCAAGACCATGCGCGAGCAAATCCACGGTGAAGTCATCTGGGAGTTTCGGGACGAGTGCTGCTGGCCGGCCTTTGCCGCTGGTCGAAGACGAGGCCGAGGCGTTTGCCGTGCCGGCTAACCGTCGTGCGCGAGAAGCCCATTTGTTCGGCGATGCCGCGCACGGACAGTTCTTGTTTGTGCAGGGTGATGAGTTGGAGGTCGTGGGTTGGTTCCCACTTCGAGTTGGTGGTCATGGTTCACCTGCCGACACGGGGGACTTAAACCACTGGGCTCCTGGCTGCTTGTGGTTTTGAGCATGAAGAAACCCCGGGGCAACTTGGCCTTCGGAGTTCCTGCTGTAGGGCCTGTGGATAACTGATGCAAGTAGTGTCCTGACTTGCAGGTTCACCCTGAACTAGAGTGGGGCATTGCATATGCAGATAGACGTCTGTTCAAGGGACAATTATTGTCATTAGTTTGGAGAGTTTTTTACATATCAGCAGTTCAAAAAGTTTTTGCCTTGGGCACATTTGGACATTTTCAAAGACATTACATTTGACTTTTCTTGTGAATAGAGACACTATTGTCAAATGTCAACTCACAAATATCTTGAGACGCACCCTTGGCTCACCTTTCAGGTTGACCTGGAACGCCACCTTACCTCTCGGTCTTGGATGCTTTTAGGGGAAGTGACATCAAAGTGTTCGCATATTGCGGGCGCGCCCCTCTCGCCTGAGATTGCAGCTGAAATGCACCAAGTCACTTTGACGAAGAGTGTCCATGGCACGGCCAGTATCGAAGGAAACACGTTGTCCGAAGATGAAGTCCGACAACGAATTGAAGGCGATCTCCAGTTAGGGCAGTCGCGAGAGTATCAGGGGGTGGAGATTGACAATATTGTTAATATTTGTAACCAAATGATGCAGCAAGCCGCTCTTGGGGAATTAGAGCCGCTGTCGGTTGCGCGTGTCAAGGAGTTCAATAAGTTACTTCTTGAAGGGCAGCCACTGAAGGAAGAAGTGGTGCCTGGGGAGGTCCGATCGCACAACGTTTCTGTAGGAATTTCCCACTATCGTGGTGCCCCAGCAGAGGAGTCTGAATACCTTCTTGCTAAGTTGGTTGATTGGATCAATACGGGATTTGTGAGTGCGGATCAACGTCCAGAAGTGGCTTTTTCCTTTGCCGTGTTGAAGGCGATCTACGCGCATGTGTATCTCGCCTGGATCCACCCATTTGGTGATGGCAATGGTCGAACTGCAAGAATTATTGAGTTTCAGCTGATGATTGACGCTGGAGCGCCATCAGCGGCGGCGCATTTGTTATCCAACTTCTACAACACAACGAGGGATAAATACCTCACGGTACTTGACCGTATCAGTCGTGAAGAAGGCTTCCCTATTAAGTACTTTATTGAGTACGCGCTGGAAGGGTTGACGGATGAACTGAGGCATCAAATTCAATTGATTCGTGAACATCAATATGGAGTCACCTGGGTTAATTATCTGCACCAGGTCCTTGGCGGCAATAGCACAACAAACATGCGGCAATTGCGACTAATGCTCGATTTTGGTCGCGAAGGTTTGCGCAGAAGCGAAATTCCAGATGTGAGTACAGATGTTCGGAGGCGTTATGCATCTTTGACTGACAAGACTCTCACGAGAGACTTGAGAGATCTTGTCGCCAAGCAGTTACTTGTCAAGAAAAAAGATCTGTACTTCCAAAACATTGGTCTTGTGGCAGCGTTCTTGCCATTGGTGAAAGCTGGCGCTAATGATATCTAGGTGTATTCCCGCAGCCCAACCGTCCTGCCCTAACGTCTTGTTGGGGGTGCGGAAGTCGCTGGTTCTGCTGGGTTAACTGGACGCCAAGTTACGGACCATAGAAGGCAGTGAACTCGGCATCGCCATGGTGGTGCACCAGCCTACGATTGTGCCAGCAGTTAGAGCGATGAATAGATCTTTTGTCATGCGCACCACCCACTTTCCTGTATTCGAATTAGTAATTGCTTTCCAACCTTTAAGTATTAGTCGGATTGCGTTCTCAATTACGAATGCCAGCACTGTCGAAATGAGGATTGAACTCAGTCCACCATGGCCATGCCGAATCAACTGCAGTGAAGTTCTGAACAAGTGCAGGCTTTGATTTATTCCCGCACTATCCTGCTTCGTCTTGTTGCAACACGAGGAGCCGCTTGGTTGGTGCTTACCTGAGTATTTGCCCGGACTCGTCTTTGCATCGCCGGCAACATACGTCAGTTTGTTCGGGGTGATGTTGCCATCCTGGTTGGAGTTCGAGGCGGTTGTTGCAGTGTGGGCAGCGGAGGTCGCCGGGCACTTCGGTCCACGGTTGTTCTCCTGGGAGCGCTTCGTCGAACAGGAGGCGACCGTTGGCCCGCAGCATGTTGTCATCCGAGAGGCCGCGAAACTTCGCTCGCCCAAAAAGCGTGACGATCAACGCCGTCTCGTAGTGCCGGGCGTCGGCGTGGATGGAGTGCTTCGAATCAGCTGTTGGACCATTCCAAGGGATGACGTAGACGAACTTCGTTTGCATTGGGGTGTTGAGGTCGACAGCGCCGCCGTCACCGAGGTCGGTAACGGCGGCGCTGAGGCATCGGTGGAGCGCTTGCATTGTCCTAGCGTGGTCGTACAGGGTTTCGATGGGGATCATGGGCCGGTGGGTCTCCTTCGATTTCAAGTACTAGTTTAGGAAATGGGTTCGACAGTGCGGCCGCAGTGGTGCTTGCGCCCGCAGGCCCAGGTGATTGGGCCCCGTCCGAAGTCCGCGTAGGCGCTAGTGTTGACCTCCTACGGGTTTCGGGAACTGGTCTGAGCTGCATTGATTGGTGGTTGCCAGCCGGTGTCGACAAACTCTTGCCCGATGCGGTTGGTATCCTCGAGGGCGACGTCGTGGCCGATGTTGGTGTAGATGATCAGGGCGAGACTGCTGAGGTGGATCATCAGTTGAACCTCCATGATTTCGACAAGGCCGCCCATTCTGTGGTGGTCAAACCGCCCCACACGCCGTGACGGTGCTGGAACCCGCCGAGGCCTTCGATGCGTATAGCGATAGGGAGGCAAGCTGCAGTGGCGGGGCATTGGTCGCAAGGCGCCGCATAGCAACGCTGACCAGCGCTAATAGTTTGAGCGTCACCGCAACTATGCGCGATCACTGGCCCCAGTCCCTCCTCAATGGAGGGGCTGGGGCCTTTTTCTGCTCGTTGCTTCGCAGGGACCCTCGTAACGCATGACAGCTTCATTGGTTGTCATTTATAAACGACTTATGTAAACTATAGATGACACATGGTGGCGAAGGATCGGGTAGTTCGTCACAGGCTGGAGAGGAGGGGGATGAAAGAGTTGCGCGTATTAAACGCAGTCAAGATTGAGCGCGCGAGGCGCGGGGACATGACGCAAACGGCCCTAGCCCAAGCGGTTGGCGTGACGCGCCAGACAATGAACTTGATCGAGGCTCAGAAATTTAACCCCACAATCAAAGTATGTCTTCAAATCGCGGCTGTACTTGAAGTATCCATTGAAAAACTGTTCTGGATTGCTGGAGAAGATGAATAAGTTACTTTCGTATGTGCCGCTTTTGTTCCTCTTACTAGCCGTCTTCATCCTCGAAGACTCAGTACTGAAGTGGGTGCTATGTGGCCTACTAGGAGTGCTCGTGGCGACTAGCAAACTTTGGCGGGTCAAGACCGCGTCGCTTGCCATTGAGTATGACGAGCGAGTAAATGCCAATATCCAGGCGTGGTCTGTTCGGACTCTGTTCGTCATGAATGCTGTTCTAGTGCTTGGGCTCTTGCTGGCCAGCCAGAGTTCGGTGGAAGTTGAGCTAAACGTCCAGTTGATCATCGGATATCTACTAGTCAGCTTATTTGTGCCGTTCTATGTTGTGCCAATGGTTGTAAAGCGATTTTAGGAGAGACAAAAATGGAAATGACGTTGATATATGCGGGTTTAGCGTTCGTGATCTTTGGGTTCCTCGTAGGTGTGAAGAAAATGGTGTGGCTCTTGGCGGGCTACAACCACAAACTTGTTACAGATCAAAACAAGCTCGCCAACTTAGTGGGAGTTACGTTCGCCGTGTTGGGGTTTGGTCTGCTGGTGAGTGGAGTGTTCGCTTTTGCAGATGTGCAGACCGTGATCACGATTGCCGTAGTACTGATCCTCGCCGAGGTGGCCTACGTAAACCTAAAGATGGTTGATTAAGGGCCCGACTAGCCGACCGCCCAAGAACTGGCCTCAGATTCCTTAGGGGGAGAGTCGGTGAGAGGGGCGGGCGCCTGAGGGGGCCGTCGATTGACACCAAAATCACCAAAATTTTGGTGCCAATCGACGGGCCGGCGGAACAACTGGCCGAGGTCAGTTTGATTCCTGCTGAATTTGGTAGGTAAAGGTTCCGCCATACTCATAGATTCGCCCGATGAGCGGTGCGGTGATCACGACGCTGACGCGTTGGAGTTCGAGGGGTTCGTCAAATTCCTCGGTGAGGCTGACTGTTGGGGACATCCAGCTGGGCAGGGTGAACGTTCGGTGACCGAGCTGCAACCCCACATGTGTGCTGGTCATACGCAAGCCCCCATCTTGAGTTGACACCGAAAACCGTGCCGCAAGGAGAGCGGGCCTGCCTAGGATGTCGATCACGGAAGTGTCGGGGCCACTTGAAACGGCATCGTGCATAGTCCAACTGCCATCTGGAAGTAGGAACTCGCGCTGGCCCGTACGGGAAGTGCCAACCTGGCGGTTAAGGATGCGGAATGGAACGTCCTGCTGCCATCCGGCCCAAATGATGCTGCGGCGTTGCAGTAGGTAGATGGCTGGCCATAGCCATTTCTTTGGAGTGCCAACGCTGGTGAAGGTGCCGTGACCTATTCCTACATGGCCAAGCGGAAGCGGTGCGAAGTAGCGTTGCAGTGCCGGGTGCAAATTCTCGAACTGCGCACCAAGCGCGTTTGCATAAGCGGATCCGGAAGTCACTCGTTGATTCTAACAAGCCCGTGGGGTTGTCACCTGTGCCATAGTGGAAGAGACAGAATTCATATGACGGTGAGGGGCAACGATGCCTTGGCGCACAATCCTATTGATCATCACTGCCGTGAGCTTCTTTCTATTCCTGACCGACGGCGGTGAGGGACTCGGGAGCCCTAAGACGCTGTGGGCGATCGTATTTGGCGTGTGTGTTTTTCTGTGGGCGCGGACGCCAAAGCCGGTTCCAAGCGTAGAAACAGATTGAATTACGTAACACCGATGTGATTTATCTTGACGTCAAGATATCTCATGTATGATTGATGGTGGATCAATAAATATCGCCATCTGAACTGCGCATTTAGTCGCGCTGTAAAGGTGGTCATGAACTAGCCAACGATGAAGGAGTGTCCGTGAGTAACGTCGACACATTCGGGTCGAAGGGTTCACTTGAGGTCAATGGCACCTCATATGAGATCTTCCGGCTCTCAGCCGTGCCAGGCTTGGAGAAACTTCCATACAGCCTTAAGGTTCTTGCGGAGAACCTGCTACGTACCGAAGACGGTGCGAACATCACCAAAGAGCACATTGAGGCTCTTGCAAGCTGGGACCCAAGCGCCCAGCCGAACAAGGAAATTCAGTTCACCCCGGCTCGCGTCCTCATGCAGGACTTCACCGGTGTGCCCTGTGTTGTAGACCTTGCAACCATGCGCGAAGCCGTGGCTGACCTCGGTGGAAACCCAGAGCAGATCAACCCGCTCGCGCCAGCGGAACTGGTCATCGACCACTCCGTACAGATTGACGTTGCCGGACGTGTAGATGCATTCCAACGCAACGTTGAGAAGGAATACGAGCGCAACCACGAGCGCTACCAGTTCCTGCGTTGGGGTCAGACCGCGTTCCAGGACTTCAAGGTTGTTCCTCCGGGCACCGGAATTGTCCACCAGGTCAACATTGAGTTCCTCGCACGCACGGTCATGACCCGCGAGGTTGACGGAGTGCTGCGCGCATACCCGGACACCTGCGTTGGAACCGACTCCCACACCACCATGGTTAACGGCCTTGGTGTGCTGGGTTGGGGTGTTGGTGGTATTGAGGCCGAGGCAGCAATGCTGGGCCAGCCAGTATCCATGCTCATCCCACGCGTTGTTGGTTTCAAGCTCACGGGCAACATCCCGTCAGGCGTCACGGCAACCGACGTTGTTTTGACCATCACCGAGAAGCTCCGTCAGCACGGCGTTGTTGGTAAGTTTGTTGAGTTCTACGGCGCCGGTGTATCCGTTGTGCCACTGGCAAACCGTGCCACGATCGGTAACATGAGCCCGGAATTCGGTTCCACGGCTGCCATGTTCCCAATCGACGAGATCACGCTTGATTACTTGCGTCTGACCGGCCGTAGCGATGAGTCCGTTGCTCTGGTTGAGGCATACGCCAAGGAGCAGGGCCTTTGGTTGGACCCAACCTCAGACTCCTACATCGAGCCGCACTTCTCCGAGTACCTCGAGCTGGACCTGTCCACGGTAGTTCCATCGATCGCCGGAC
Source organism: Jonesiaceae bacterium BS-20 (assembly GCA_039995105.1). Classification (GTDB taxonomy): domain Bacteria; phylum Actinomycetota; class Actinomycetes; order Actinomycetales; family Cellulomonadaceae. Next base: position 1,709,492 of record CP146203.1, on the reverse strand, counting down.
CAAAGCGTCCACAGGACCGTATTGAACTGACCCATGCCAAGCACCAGTTCGAGCGCGACCTGCGTAACTACGCAAGCGACGTGACGAGCGACAGCGATGAGGCATCGGCTGAGTCCTTCCCGGCCTCGGACTCCCCAGCGGAGCACGTATCCGGCCGCAAGGTAGTAGACGTAACCGACACCAACGGAAAGTCCTTTGGGCTCTTCCACGGCGCCGTTGCGATCGCCTCGATCACCTCCTGCACCAACACCTCGAACCCTTCGGTCATGCTTGCCGCCGCACTGGTAGCCAAGAAGGCCGTTGAAAAGGGCCTTGAGGTTAAGCCTTGGGTTAAGACCTCGATGGCACCTGGCTCACAGGTAGTGACCAACTACTACGAGAAGGCCGGCATGTGGCCATACCTGGAGAAGCTCGGCTTCCACCTGGTTGGTTACGGCTGCACCACGTGTATTGGTAACTCCGGTCCACTCGATGACAAGGTCTCTGAGGCAGTCAACGAGCACGACCTCGCGGTTGTCTCGGTTCTGTCCGGTAACCGTAACTTTGAGGGCCGGATTAACCCGGACGTCAAGATGAACTATCTGGCCTCCCCACCACTGGTTGTTGCTTACGCAATCGCCGGAACCATGGAGTTTGACTTCGATTCAGAGCCACTCGGCTTCGACCAGGGTGGCGCACCGGTGTTCCTCAAGGACATTTGGCCAACCCCTGAAGAAGTGCAGTCCACGATTGACGCTTCGATCGACCGCGACATGTTCATGAAGGACTACGCGGACGTATACACCGGTGACGAGCGCTGGCGTGCACTGCCAACCCCGGTTGGCAACGTCTTCGAGTGGGACGAAGAGTCCACTTACGTTCGTAAGCCCCCATACTTTGAGGGAATGTCATTGACCCCGGACCCAGTCACGGACATCTCAGGCGCCCGCGTACTGGCCAAGCTGGGTGACTCGGTTACCACCGACCACATCAGCCCTGCCGGAGCAATCCGCCCAGGTACCCCAGCGGCTACCTACCTCACCGACCATGGCATTGCCCGCCGTGACTTCAACTCCTACGGTTCACGCCGTGGGAACCACGAAGTCATGATCCGCGGAACTTTTGCTAACCAGCGTCTGCGTAACCAGCTGCTCACGGACGTTGAGGGTGGCTACACCTTCAACTTCCTGACCGGCGAGCAGTCGTTCATTTATGACGCAGCGCAGGACTACGCGGCCAAGGATATCCCACTGGTGGTACTTGGTGGCAAGGAATACGGTTCCGGATCATCGCGTGACTGGGCTGCCAAGGGCACCGCACTGCTGGGTATCCGCGCCGTCATCACCGAGAGCTTCGAGCGTATTCACCGCTCAAACCTCATTGGTATGGGTGTACTTCCACTGCAGTTCCCGGAGGGCCAGAACGCTGACTCACTTGGACTCGATGGAACCGAGACCTTTGACATCGCAGGCGTCACCGAGCTTAACAACGGTGTCACCCCAGAAACCGTCATGGTAACGGCCACCAAGACCGACGGCTCAACCGTGGAGTTCGACGCAGTTGTGCGTATTGACACCCCGGGTGAAGCTGACTACTACCGCAACGGTGGAATCCTGCAGTACGTACTGCGCTCCCTCGTAGCCAAGTAGTTCTTGCGATAGCAAACGGCATTTGAACTGAGGCCTGGCAGCATCCAATCGGATGCTGCCAGGCCTCAGTGTTTACCAAATCGTAGGGGTGCCAAGAATTCCTCGGCGATCGCGGTGACCCGGACCGGGTCAGGGGCACCGCCGTAGGTCTTCTTGAGGAACCGATCCAAGGTGCGTTGCGGGTTGCGGATGAAGGTTGCGTGCTTTGGCTCGCTGAAGACCGCAACCGAATACGCGTCCTGGCTTAAGCAGCCATGGGCGGCGAGGTGGAGCGGATCGTGGTCGCGCAGAAGATCGATCAACCGAGTGCTTTCACTGCCCGGCCAGGCCGAAGCGCCGGGTAACCGATCCATGAGGCGCACAAACAAGGGATCTGGCCCAAACTCCTTAACGAGCTCTTTGTTTTCGGTCCGGTCTAGTTTGCGGAAGCGATCCTGTGCGGCCTGCAATTCTGCGCGGCTCAGGGGAAGAAGTGGTAGTTAATCACCGGATGGGATGGCCGCTGCTGCCGCGCCCCTAGAGATAACTTGGTTGCGGGCCTGCAAGGCCGTAGCAAACAGGGACTCGTAGGTGGCCCGGTCAAAGGTGAAGCTAAAGTCATGATCGAGTGGGCTGAATGACCAGTCCTGACCAGACTCAGACTCTTCCGTTGCAAAGGTGGGCCAGACGGTGCCAAACCCGCTCCACGTGACGGTATCCTGCAAAACCGTCACCGCGCATGCCGTATACCCGCACAGCGGGTCACTGCAACACGTAAGCACGGAGACCTTTTGATAGGGAAAAGGTGCCCCGACGGCGCTGGCGAGGGCGAGCCCCATGTACAGGAGATCAAAGAAGTCAGCAAAGGGCTTGGTTGCGTAAGCGTAACGCTCACGGAACGCAGCTGCAGTGGGCAGATCACCGGTGTTGTCGAGATCGGAGACCTGGCCGGTCCCAGTGTCATCCAAGATTTGATACAGCGGCAGTCCATCAATGTAAATGGTCTTGTTTAGGGTGTCGACCGAGGCTCTGTATAAGTTTTCTTGAGCGCCGGTGCTGACCTCGAACGGGAAGCTCAGCACGTTGAGGTTTTATGAGTGTGGTGCGTTCGTGTTAGGCACGGTCAGGTCTGTCATTTGGCAAGTATATGGGGCGCGGGTGGTGCTGGCCCTAGTGATTGTTGCAATCACAGTAAGTGCAAGGCGCTTCTGAACAGCCAACCCGGTGCCAGCCCAAACCGTCTACAATGACAGGGTGTTCAAGAACTTGAGTCCGGCCGCCAAAATGGGAATCTCCATTTCCATTGCGACGGGCCTGTACGGGATTTCCTTTGGGGCCCTCGCGGTCGCGGCGGGGCTGAGCGTCGCCCAAGCCATGGTTCTGAGTTTGCTGATGTTCACCGGTGGTTCGCAGTTCGCCTTCATTGGGGTGCTCGCGACCGGGGGAGGCCCACCCGCCGCCTTTGGGGCGGCCACCTTGCTGTATGTTCGCAACGCAATCTACGGTGCACAAATGAACCTCTTGGTGCGGCCGGGCCGGCTAAAGTGGTTGGCCGCGCACGTCACGATCGATGAGTCCGCCGGAACCGCAAGCGTGCAAGAGTCCCTTGCAGAACGCAAGGTCGGGTTTTGGGTGGCCGGAGTTGGCGTATTTGCGCTCTGGAATGTGATGACCTTTGTCGGTGCGCTTGCCGGCGAGTCCATGGGCGACCCGGCGGTCTGGGGTCTTGACGGCGCCGCTGTTGCCGCGTTCATTGCCCTGCTGTGGCCGCGTATTTCCAAGGGAAATATGGCCGGAATTGCAGTGGCCTGCGCTTTTGTCACGTTTCTGGCTATCCCCGTGGTCCCCAGCGGTGTGCCGATCGTCATCTCGGCTGTTGTTGCTGGGACGTGGGGTTGGGTGCGCGCCCAACAGGTGCACAGGAAAAGTAGTTCCGCGCAAAGCACCACGAGCGGACAGGAGGGAACACTATGAGCCTGTGGCTCTGGATCTTGGCTGCGTGTGCGGTTTCCTACGGCGTCAAGCTGCTGGGTTACTTGTTGCCCGAGTCCATCTTTGATGACCCGAGGGTAGTGACTACCGCTAACTACGTCACGGTAGGGCTCTTGGCAGCGCTCGTGGTGACCAATACGTTTGCGGCAAATTCCGGAGTAGCTTTCGATGCCCGAGTGGGGGCATTGTGCGTGGCCATCATTGCGCTGATCTTGCGCGCCCCATTCCTGGTAGTGGTCATAGCCGGGGCGCTGGCCGCAGCGCTGCTGCGTTTGGCGGGAATAGGATAGATTCAAAAGATGGCAAAGTATGAAGCAAAGACGAAACCCGAACGGCGCCTGGTAGGGGAGTTCCTGGACGCTGTGGCAAACCAGGTCCGGCGCGATGATGCGTACGAGCTCCTTGAGGTCTTCCAAGAGATTACCGGCCATGAACCGGTCATGTGGGGGCCCAGCATCATTGGATTTGATGCCTACCACTACAAGTATGCGTCCGGCCATGAGGGATCAGCGGCCGCTGCGGGCTTCTCTCCGCGGGCAGCAAATCTCACCATCTACTTGGCGGACGGGTTCGATGCCTACGGTGATCAGTTGGCCGAGTTGGGTCCGCACAAGATCAGCAAGGCCTGCCTATATATCAAGAGGTTGCAGGACGTTGATTTGGCGGTCCTGCGTGAAATTTTGGCTAAGTCTTACCGTGCGGTTAAGGAAATGTATCCAAACTGAACTAGCAGAGGCCCACTTGGGTAGACTTTGTGGGGCAGCAGGGGAAAACGGGGGAGTTACTCACTATTGGTCGAGCCGGTTAGCGGTCCGGTGCCAAAGTGAATAGAGTAAGGCGTTACAACAATTGCGTTGAACGCATTTTCTTGATGCGGCATTTGTAAGGGGAGTGTTATGGGCTTTCTGGAGAACGTGAATTCCCCAGTAGATATAAAGAAGTTGAATGTGAAGCAAGCTGAAGAGCTTGCCCAGGAGATCCGCGATTTCTTGGTGCATTCGGTATCTAAAACAGGTGGTCACCTAGGTCCCAACCTAGGCGTGGTCGAGTTGACCATTGCCATGCACAGGGTGTTTAACTCCCCTAAAGATTCCTTTATTTTTGACACGGGGCACCAGTCCTACGTGCACAAACTTTTGACCGGACGCACTGACTTCAGTGACCTGCGTAAGCGCGATGGGCTCTCAGGGTATCCAAGCAGAGCCGAGTCCGATCACGACATTGTTGAGAACTCACATGCGTCAACGGCGCTGTCTTGGGCCGACGGTATTGCCAAGGCGAACCTGCTTAAGGGCAATACGGATAAGCTCGCAGTTGCGGTTATTGGTGATGGTGCTCTGACCGGCGGTATGGCGTGGGAAGCGCTCAATAATATTGCCGAAAGCCCCGACCGTCGGCTGGTCATGATTGTAAATGACAACGGTCGCTCATACTCACCAACGATTGGTGGGTTGCCGCGCCACCTCGACTTCTTGCGGACCACCCACGGGTATGAGGAAGTGCTGTCTTGGGGCAAGCGCACCCTGTACCGGATGGGCAAGCCTGGACGCTTTGTGTATGACGCCCTACACGGAGTGAAGAAGGGCATCAAGGACGTTGTAGCTCCCCAAGGACTCTTCGAAGACCTGGGTATTAAGTACATTGGCCCCGTTGACGGGCACGACCTAGTCACACTCGAGCACGCCCTGGGTCGTGCAAAGTCGTTTGGCGCCCCGGTGATTGTGCACGTAATTACGGAGAAGGGCCGCGGCTACAAGCCTGCCGAGGAAGACGTTGCGGACCGTTTCCACGCGGTTGGTGTCATCCACCCGGAAACTGGTCTTCCAGTTGCCCAGTCCCGATTTGGCTGGACCAAGGTTTTTGCCGATGAGATTGTCAAGATTGGTCGCAAGCGTTCCGACGTTGTTGCGATCACGGCTGCCATGCTCGCGCCGGTGGGCCTTGCGCCGTTCCAGCGCGAGTTCCCGGAGCGCACGTTCGACGTGGGTATTGCCGAGCAACATGGAGCCACCTCCGCCGCAGGGATGGCGTTTGCCGGACTGCACCCGGTTGTTGCACTGTACTCCACGTTCTTGAATCGCGCCTTTGACCAGGTGCTCATGGACATAGCCCTGCACAAGGCCGGTGTCACGTTTACCCTTGATCGCTCCGGTATCACCGGGGATGACGGGGCAAGCCACAATGGCATGTGGGACATGCCGCTCATGCGTATTGTCCCGGGCCTGCACCTGGCGGCCCCACGTGACGAGGCGACCTTGCGGTCATCTTTGAACGAAGCGGTAGAGATTTCCGATGCCCCGAGCGTGATCCGTTACCCCAAGGGCTCTGTTGGGGATCCGATCCGCGCAATTGAGAGGATCGATGGAATCGACGTCGTGGCACGGTTCGGCTTGGATAAGGACTCCGAGCCTGCCGCCGGCGGCAAGCGCATCTTGATGGTGGGCTTGGGTGCAATGGCCGAGTCAACCATTGAAGCCGGGCAGAAGTTGGCCGCGCAGGGTCACGGGGTTACCGTGGTTTCCCCTACGTGGGTGCTGCCAATGCCCGCTCCGCTGGTGGCCATGGTGGGACGCTACGACCTTGTGATCACGGTTGAGGACGCGATGGCACAGGGCGGCATCGGTGCGTTGCTCGCAGAGCTAGCCGCCGGCGAGGCAATCCACAGTCCCGTTTTGAATATTGGTCTGCCGCACGAGTTCTTGGACCATGCCTCCCGTGCCCAGATTGTTGAGCAATTTGGGCTCACCCCGCAGGCCATTGCGGACCGCTCGCTCGACTTTCTCGAACGTCTCAACTCCGGTCGATAGAACCGAAGAAACTAGTGTCAAATAGGGGGCCATATTGGGGCTGTGACCGGCCCTAATATGGTCCTTTGTTGTGACTTGTTAGACAGCAATATCAACGGTTTGGGGCCCTTGGTCCCAACTCATCCCATCATTTCTTGCATAGGCTGAAAGCAACGATCACACATGATCAGAAATGAGGAGATGGCGATGACCACCACAGCGCAAGACGCCACCGCGACTTCCGGTGCTTGGCAAGGATTTACTACCGGACCGTGGAGTGACGCAATTGATGTCCGTGACTTCATTCAGTGCAACTACACCCCATACGAAGGCGATGCCACCTTCCTCACAGGTGCAACCGAGCGCACTACCAAAATTTGGGAACAGCTTTCAACGATGTTCCCGGCCGAGCGTGAGAAGGGTGTGTATGACGTAGATGCAAAGACGCCGTCAACCATCACCTCGCACGCACCGGGCTACATTTCCAAGGAAGACGAGCTCATCGTTGGACTACAGACCGATGCACCACTAAAGCGTGCGATCATGCCCAACGGTGGTTGGCGCATGGTCGAGACCTCACTCAAGACCTACGGCTACGAAGTTGACCCCGTAGTCAAAGACATCTTCACCAAGTACCGCAAGACCCACAATGCCGGGGTTTTCGATGCCTACCCACCAGCCGCTCGTGCCGCGCGGTCCAGCCACATTATTACCGGCTTGCCCGACGCGTACGGCCGTGGCCGTATCATCGGTGACTACCGCCGGGTGGCCCTGTACGGTGTGGACGCGTTGATCGCGGCTAAGCACCAGGAACGCGCCGTGCTGGACATGGAGTTCTCTTCTGAGGACACCATTCGTAGCCGTGAAGAGAGCTCTGAGCAGGTACGTGCGCTTGGGGAACTCAAGACCATGGCGCTGAACTACGGTTTTGATATTTCCCAGCCGGCAACGAACGCAACCGAGGCAGTCCAGTGGCTGTATTTTGCATACCTCGCAGCGGTCAAAGAACAAAACGGAGCGGCCATGTCACTAGGCCGTACCTCAACCTTCCTTGACATCTTCATCAAGCGTGACATCGACGCCGGGCTACTCACGGAGTCTCAGGCCCAGGAAATCATTGATGACTTTGTTATCAAACTGCGAATCGTTCGGTTCTTGCGGACCCCAGAGTACGACGAGCTGTTCTCTGGAGACCCAACCTGGGTGACTGAAACTATCGGTGGTATTGGTGAGGATGACCGCCCACTGGTGACCCAGACATCGTTTAGGTATTTGCAGACCCTGTACAACTTGGGACCCGCCCCTGAGCCAAACTTGACCGTATTTTGGTCGGACCGCTTGCCAATGGGATTCAAGGAATTCTGTGCTCAAGTTTCCATTGATACCTCTGCTATCCAGTACGAATCGGATGAGATTATCCGTAAGTACTGGGGCGATGACGCAGCGATCGCTTGCTGTGTATCCCCAATGCAGGTTGGCAAGCAGATGCAGTTCTTCGGTGCCCGAGTAAACCTAGCCAAGACTCTGCTGTACGCCATCAACGGTGGCCGCGACGAGGTCAGTGGCAAGCAGGTGTCCCCGGAGCGTCCAAGTATCGCGGTTGCCGGAGAAGCTCTCGATTACGATACGGTCATGGCGGCGTTCGACGCCCAAATGGAGTGGCTCGCCCAGACCTACGTGGAAGCGCTGAATGTCATTCACTACATGCATGACAAGTATGCATACGAGCGCATTGAGATGGCCTTGCACGACGGTAATGTCCTGAGGACCATGGCGTGCGGAATCGCAGGGCTCTCGGTCGTTGCGGACTCCCTATCTGCGATCAAGTACGCCACAGTAACTCCAGTTCTCGATGAGACCGGCCTCGCTGTTGACTACCAAATTGATGGCGACTTCCCAATGTACGGCAACGATGATGACCGCGTTGATGACATCGCGGTCCACCTGGTTGAAACCTTCATGGCCAAGATCAAGAAGCACCCAACCTACCGCAATGCCGTCCACACCCAGTCTGTCCTGACCATCACGTCAAACGTGGTGTACGGCAAAGCCACCGGGCACACCCCGGACGGACGCCGGGCAGGGGAACCATTCTCACCGGGTGCAAACCCAATGAACGGGCGCGACACCCACGGCATGCTGGCCTCGGCACTCTCGGTCGCCAAGCTGCCGTACAACGAGGCTCAGGACGGCATCTCGCTGACCAACACCACGGTTCCCAGCGGCCTAGGCCGGACCAAGGACGAGCAGGTCAAGAACCTGGTTGGCCTGATGGACGCGGTCAACCAGGCGCATGGGTTCCACCTCAACGTCAACGTGCTCAACAGGGACACCCTGCTGGACGCGATGGAGAACCCAGAGAACTACCCGCAGCTGACCATCCGAGTTTCCGGTTACGCCGTAAACTTTGTGCGGCTCACCCGTGAGCAGCAGATGGACGTGCTGAACCGGACGTTCCACGGTTCCATGTGAGTTTGAAGTTCTACCAAATTTAAAAGCAAAGAGCCTTGACCAAAATTTGGTCAAGGCTCTTTGTTCTGAACGACCTGGAAAGTGCCGGATAAACGCGCGTTCCAATGGTTGATAATGTGAGGCAGACTATGGTCGGTCTGGGACTTAGTACCAATGGAATCATGGGATGACACGGTTAGAGTGGGGTTATACCAACGATTTGCTACTAGCTCGACCGACGATCTCGGAGGCCATCATGACAAACACAGCGGTTGTTCCTACACCGGTTGTTACCGCACTCGGTGATGGCCGTGCGGGCGTGATGCCATTTGGGACCAGCACCGTTGACGTTGAAACCGACGGACTCGCGGTCCCCGGCAAGGCAACCGTAGGACGGGTCGCCGCCGCTGGAATTGACGGTATGCAGGCAGCAGATGTTGACCGGTCGGAAAAGTTTGCAATGATGCGTGCCGGAGACCTAGGATCGGTGCACTCGTGGGAACTGGTGACCTCGGTCGATGGTCCCGGGACTCGGATGACCATCTTCCTATCCGGGTGCCCACTGCGGTGCTTGTTCTGCCACAACCCTGACACCATGGCGATGAAGAACGGTGAGGCAGTCACATCCGAGGAACTGCTTAAGCGGATCTCACGGTACCGGACCATCTTCCAAACCACCGGGGGCGGAATCACGCTTTCCGGGGGAGAGGTGCTCATGCAACCCGCCTTCGCAGCTAATATCCTGCGCGGGGCCAAAGAAATGGGCATCCACACCACAATCGATACTTCCGGATTCCTGGGCGCCGCGTGCACCGAGGAAATGCTCAATGACATTGACCTGGTGCTCCTTGACGTAAAGGCCGGCGACGAGGAAACCTACAAGAAGGTCACCGGTCGCTCGCTTGCGCCAACCCTGAAGTTTGGGCAACGTCTGGCCGACAATGGCACCGAGATGTGGATCCGGTTTGTACTGGTCCCCGGGCTGACAGACTCGTTTGAAAACGTCGAGCTCATTGCGGACCACGTCTCAAAGTGGTCTACCGTGTCCCGTGTTGAGGTCCTGCCATTTCACCAAATGGGTAAGGATAAGTGGGCCGACCTCGGTATGAAATACGAGCTCGCGGATACCGAGCCGCCAACGAAGGCAGAAGTTGAACGGGTGCGTGAGCAGTTCCGGGCTCGGGGCCTCGAAGTTTACTAGGGTTCAAGTCTTGCGGCGGTTTGTTCTACCTTGAAAATAAGGGTTTTAGACCCACACCGTTATCAAAATAGGTTGTTTGGCTCTGCACTTACGGTGCCGAGCCAAACAACTAATTTCGCTTTCAGATGGAGTTTTCTAGAGCCGATGCTTAACCGGCGGGAACACTGGCGACACCGAGGGGCAACAATCTGCTTCCCAGAACCCGCTCGCTGAATCCGTTGCGGTCCAGGTATGGAGCGATGCCTCCGGATGCAAAAGACCACCCGGCTCCGAGGATCATACACAGGTCTATCTGGGTCACGGATTCGACTACGCCCTCCTCAAGCATGAGACCGATTTCTTTGGTCAGTGCCTTGAGCACGACCTCGAGAACCTGCTGCTCGGTCAGCCCATCAGAAGTTACCGGACCGAAGATGTCTTGGAGGGCAGGGTCTACCTGTGCTGGAATGCCCCGCTCGGTGGGCAGCACAACCTTGATGGACTCGTCCACTATTCGTTCCAAACCTGGCGAGTGGGGGAACCTGTCGCCAAGGTCCGTACGCAGTGAAGTCAGTACGTGCAGGCCCACTGCTGGACCTACCAAGTCAAACAGGGCAAACGGTCCCATGGGTAGACCTAGAGGGCGCAGCGCGCGGTCGGCGACGGTAATGTCAGTGCCCTGTTCGACCACCTCAACAATCTTGCCCATGAGGAGGACAAGCAGGCGATTGACCACAAAACCTGGCCGGTCCAAGACCTTGACCCCGGTTTTTCGGAGCTTCTTGACCACCGAAAACCCGGTTGCTAGAGCGGCATCACTCGTATGCCTCGCGTGAATCACCTCAACAAGTGGCATTTGTGCAACCGGATTGAAGAAGTGTAGACCCACCACACGCTCGGGATACTGCAGTTCACTGGACATCTCGGTGATGGAAAGCGCCGAGGTGTTTGTGGCAAGAATTGCGGTAGGGGAGATGATGCCCTCGAGCTCGGCAAACACCTTCTTTTTCAGCCCCATGACTTCCGTTACGGCCTCGATCACAAAGTCGCAGACGGCGAAGTCCGTAATCTGGGTGGTGCCTTGAATGAGGGAACTGATATTTGCAGCCGCGCGCGGAGTCATTCGCCCGGTGCTCACGAGCTTCTCGACGGTTGTTTGCACATAGCCGAGCCCCTTATCCACGCGCTCTTGATCTAGATCGCGGATGGTGACGGGTACTTGCAGGCGTTGGGCAAAAATGAGGGCGATCTGGGCGGCCATGAGGCCCGCACCCACAATACCCACGTGGGTGACAGGCTGCGCGAGCTTGGGATCGGGTGCGTGAGCCGGGCGTTTGGCCCCGTTGACCGCGTGAAACGCGTAGATGCTCGCGCGGAACTCCTCGCTCATGATCAAGTCGGCTAAGGCATCGTCCTCGGCGGCATATGCCTGGTCGAGTGAGGCATCGGGACCCAACTCAAGCAGCTTAAGTGCCCGATAGGGCGCGGGGCGTGATCCGTGGACGGTCGCGTCGACCTGCGCTCGTGCGCCTGAAAGCACCCGGTCCCAAACTTCCTTGGACTCTGGCTCTCGGCGCGCAACTACCGTACTGCCGGCAAGTACGTTCGCCGCCCAATTGATGGATTGCTCAAGGAAATCGGCGGGTTCAAGGACCGTGTCCACTATCCCAAGTTCGAGGGCCTCGGGAGCCTTGAACGGTTTGTTTGTGGCGGCCCTGACCAAGATTGCATTCAAGGCGGCCTCGATTCCAATCAACCGAGGTAACAGATACGTTCCACCCCACCCTGGAATCAGTCCCAGGGAGGTCTCCGGCAACCCGATGGCGCCAACGTCTGATGACATGGTTCGGTACTGGCAGCTCAGCGCGATTTCAAGTCCGCCACCGAGTGCGACGCCATTAATAAATGCGAACGTGGGGACTTTCAACTCGGTCAAGATTCGGTAAGCGTCATGACCAGCAACTCCCAACTGCTTGGCTGCCGAACGCGAATTCACTGCTTGTACGCCCTTGAGATCCGCCCCCGCAGCCAGATAGTACGGCTTCCCGGTTACCGCAACGGCCTGGATCTCACCGCGGGCAACCCGTTCCTTGATATTGCTCAGCGTGCCGTAAATGTTGGCCATGCCGGCCACGCCAAGGGTTGTTGGTTTGGTGTGATCAAGTCCGTTGTCGAGGGTGACCAGGGCCAACGTACCCAAGCCTTGCGGTAGCACAACGTCTTGCACGAGCGCTCGGGTTTCTACTTCAACGTGTGTCTGTGTCATGATCGTGCGCTCCTAGTTGTGGCCGCTGTAGGCGGCGTGTGCCGGGTTTTCCCAAATGACGGTGGCGCCCATGCCCAAACCAATACACATGGTGGTCATGCCGTACCGGACATCGGGCTGGGCTGCGAACTGGCGAGCCAGTTGAATCATCAGGCGCACCCCAGACGAGGCCAACGGGTGGCCCATGGCAATTGCGCCACCGTACTGATTGACGCGACTGTCATCATCGTCAAGATTGAAGTGATCTAGGAATGCCAGCACTTGGATGGCGAAGGCCTCATTGATCTCGATCAGACCGATGTCATCCATCTGCAACCCGGCGTTGGCCAAGGCTTTGTGCGTTGCGGGCACGGGGCCGTAACCCATGATTGCCGGGTCAACGCCGGCAAACCCGTAGGAGATCAGTTTCATTTGAACGGGTAGCCCAAGTTCTGCGGCCTTGGTGCCGGAAGCGATCAGTGACATCGTTGCGCCATCGGTCAAGGGGGAGGCGTTTCCAGCGGTTACCCGGCCACCCGGGCGGAACGGGGTCTTGAGATTGGCAATACCGGCCAACGTGGTCTCGGGTCTGGCCAACTCATCGGCCGTTGCCAAGCCCCAGCCGGCATCGGGGTTGCGGGTAGCAACGGGCACGAGATCCGGGGTGATGTTGCCGGCGGCAAGTGCGCGAGCGTACTTGGCCTGCGAGGCAACCGCGTACCGGTCGGCGCGTTCCTTAGTCAAGTGTGGGTAAAGGTCATGCAGGTTCTCGGCGGTTACGCCCATGTTTAGCGCCGCGGCGTCGACTATACGCTCGGCAACGAAACGTGGATTCGGGTCAGCATCAAAGCCCATTGGGTGCCGCCCCATGTGCTCAACGCCCCCGGCAATCACCAGTTCCTGCTGCCCAAACCCAATTCCACCTGCTCCGGTCGTTACCGCGGTCATTGCGCCCGCGCACATTCGGTCAATCGCAAACCCGGGCACGGAACGGGGCAAACCCGCAAGTAGGCCCACGGTGCGTCCCAAGGTGAGCCCCTGGTCGCCCTGCTGGGTGGTTGCCGCAATTGCAACGTCATCGATCTGATCAAGGGGCAGGTTAGGGTGACGCCGCAGCAACTCCCGCAGCGCTTTGACCGCCAAATCATCAGCCCGGGTATGGGCATAGATGCCGTCGGGGCGGGCTTTTCCAAAGGGGGTGCGTACCCCGTCTACAAATACAACACTGCGCGGGGCGGTGGCGTTGTGAGCCATTGCTTCTCCTGACGTCCGGACTGCACTGTCCTGCGTATAACCTCTGCCATACAAAGTAGATGCTACTCGGGGTATCAGTAAAAAGCACGTAGGCGACTTAGACATAAAAAACTGATCCCCGCAGGCCGGGCAAGATCAGGGATCTTGGGCTGCGGGGATCAGTGAAGTAAATCGCGGTTAGGAGTTGTCTTTGAAGATCTTGGTGAGACCCATGACCGCCAAGTCGACTTGCCAAGGGCGCGCTCCGAGGTCGCCGAGCGCCTGTGCGACGGTGGCGGGTGTGAGGTTGGCAGGTGGCTCCCAGCACAACTTTCGCAGGAGTGCGGGAGTCAGTAGGTTCTCGATGGGGACGGTAACCTCATCGCTGAGCTGTTGGTAGAACGCGCGGGAGGCCTCGAGTCGGGCTGCCGCTTTGGGGTTGCGTTCGGGCCACAGGCGCGGTGCTGGAAGGGCATCGGGTTTTGGTACCCGGTAGACCGGCAGCTCGTCGGCTGGCAGCGCCAGCGCGGTGTCGATCCCTTTTTGCCAAATCGCAGCGCGGCGCTTGACTCCGTTTGAACCAAAGGCGTGCAGATGTGACAGCTCGCCAATTGTCCGCGGCTTCTCCTTTGCGGCAACCAGAATTGCGCGGTCAGGCAGGACTCGCCCCGGGGCGATATCACGGTGGCTGGCGAGGCGGTCGCGTACCGACCAGAGTTCCTTGGCGATTGCGAGCTCGCGCCGAGACTTCAGACCGTGTAGGCCTGAGATTCTGCGCCACGGCTCTTGGTGCTTGGGCGTGAAATCTTTGGTGCGGGTGGCTTCGAACTCCTGGAGGGCCCACTCGAGTTTACCGGCGTCTTCGAGGCGTTCGGCAATCGCATCACGCAGCGGCAACAGAACCTCGACATCGAGGGCAGCGTAGTTGAGCCAGCCCTCTGGAAGGGGGCGGATGGACCAGTCCTGGGCCGAGTGTTCCTTGGCTAACTTGTAGCCTAGAACCTCGGCAACGACGGGACCCAACCCAACGCGTTCCAATCCCAAGATCCGTGAGCCCAGCTCCGTATCAAAAATACGTCCGGGAAGGATCTGCTGCTCTTTAAGGGAGGGGAGATCTTGGATTGCCGCGTGAAACACCCACTCTTCGTCGGCAAAACCCGTTGTCAAAGCTGACAAATCTGGCAGGAAGGTGGGGTCTAACAAGAACGTTCCAGAACCTGCGCGCCGGAGTTGAATGAGATAGTTGCGTTGCCCGTACCGGAAGCCAGAGGCCCGCTCCGCGTCGATCGCAATGGGGCCGCTGCCTTCGCTGAGGGACCTCAGCGTCAGTGCGTACTCGGCCGCAGTGGTGAAAACTCGGGGGGTGCCGTCCGTAGGACTATCAATTGGTATGAGGTGTGCGTCTGGATCAGCCGCAGGGGTAGTTTCTAAAGAATCAGTGGTCATCTTAGTTTGGTATTGCGCCTTGGGAGATGCTTTGCGGACCTCGTAACGTGCGCTGGGCTGGAAAGCCTTGATCTAGGGCAGGCAGCCCAATAGCGGCGCACATCAGATTGGTCCACGCGGATAAGTGGGAGCCAAAGTTCAAGTCTATACCCGCGACACCATCTAGGGGTGTCGGGGTCCATGACGCACGTATCTCAAACTCGGTGCGCTGGGATTGGGGTGAGATGCCAATATCGCGCAACGTGTCCGAGGTGCTGCGAGTCACCGTCCCGGTCAGATTGACGTGTGCGGCGCCGCAGTACTCAAATGCATCCTTGAGCCAACTCCACGCGGCTTGGGTAAGCAGAGGATCTTGCCCAATCTCCTGATCGATGGCTGCCCGCACATGGATCACCGCCCTAAATGAGCCACCCCAGTTTGCGCGCTCGACCGGGTCGTAGAGCAAAATGAACTTCCCCGATGTCAGTGGCTCGTCGTCTTCGGCGACCTCTTCAAACGAAGGAAAGTTAAGAGCCGCTGGGACCAGCGCGGAGTCCGCAAGCTCGCCCCCAATGGCAACACTGTAGGGCGCCAAACCGCGTGGCGCAGGGATTTCTTCGATAGCTATTTCTGGGCGCACAACCGAATTACGCAGGCTAAGCAGCGCGTTCATAAACTCCTGTGGAACGGGGGAGTTTTCTAGGTGAGCCATAGCAATAGCCTAAGACCTGACCACGAGCCTAGGTGGTTCGGCGCGCAGGTGAGATCGGATCGATATCTCAGCGCGGTGCGATATGCTCACCGGGCCCGGACGTACGTTCTGTGCAACACAGAATTCGCTTGGGTAGCAAAGACGATCTAACATGAATGGTTGTACTGGTCCGCCTAACCTGAGACTGAAAATCGGTCCGGTTACAGCCACGCGACTATCTGAACGCCTATTTGAATGAATTGAGTGCCCCATGAGCGAAGCTCGCTTTCAACCGGTAATTCTTGGTGGAGACATCGGCGCATATTCGCTAGCGCGGAGTTTTCATGAGGCTTATCAAATCAAGCCAGTGGTTATCTCCGCGATGTCTACCGGCTTGGTGCGGCACTCTCGGATCTTGGATCACCGCGTGGTCCCAGAGATCGATAACCCACAAGCAGTCGTTGTCGCCCTACGCGCAATCGCGGATGAGTTCAGCGGCGTGCAGCTTATTGCGGTTGGATCTGCGGACTGGCTCGTTCAATTGCTGGTGGAAAACCGTAGCCAGCTGGAAGACCGCTATGTGATCCCATACGTAACCCAGGACCTCCTGTATCAGCTCACAGACAAAGAAGCCTTTGCGCAGTTGTGCCAGGAACACGGCATGGCGCACCCAACTTCCGTCATGCACAACATTGCTCAAGGGGGTGCCCCAGACCTTTCGCACCTGCGTTTTCCAGTGATCGCTAAGGCTGCCAGCACCGCTGAGTATCACGATGTTGAGTTTGAGGGGAAGAAAAAGGTCTTCCTCGTAGATACCGAGCCCGAGCTGTTGGCGCTGTTTGACCGGCTCAAGGCGGCCGGTTATCAAGGCTCCTTCGTGGTCCAGGATTACATCCCCGGTGATGACTCCGGTATGCGCATCTTGACCTGTTATTCAGATAAATCTGGCAAGGTGCGGTTCTCCGCATACGGCCAGGTCCTCTTGGAGGAACACACACCCGGCGCTCTCGGTAACCCAGCAGGGATTATCACCGAAACGATGCCTGAGGTAGTTGCCCAGGCCAGCCGCATGTTGGAAGCGGTAGGCTGGACTGGTGTTGCAAACTTTGACCTCAAGTATGATCCGCGTGATGGTCGTTACGTGTTCTTTGAGCTGAACCCGCGCCTTGGAAGGTCAAACTTCTACATCACGGCGGCGGGCGCCAATGCGATTCGGTTCTACGTGCACGAGTATGTGCTGGGGCTGGATCCAGAACCGCGTGCTGTTTTGGGTTCTCAGGTCACCCTGTCGGAAGCCGGTGAATTAATGGATGAACACCAATACACGGTGCTTCCCGGTGCGCTTCTGCGACGTTACGTCGGTGACCCCGCTCTGCGGAGTCGTTCGCGTAAGTTGTCCCTGAGCCGGCGGTCCACTAATCCGCTGTGGTACATCAAAGAATGGGACCCGCGCCGTATTGCGTATCTCATGGTCGCGCAACTCAACCAATGGCGTAAGTACAGCACTCACTACCCACTGAGCATGGCACGATCGCTTCGTTGGAACGGTAAGTAAAGATGTCCAAGAAACTGCCCGTAGGCGTCATGGGGGGCGTTGGCCCCCTTGCCACCGCCTACTTCTTGCAGCGAATTGTGCAGCGCACCGCTGCAGATTCGGATCAGGACAACCTCGATGTTGTCGTGCTGAACCACTCAACAATCCCGGACCGCACGGCGTTTATTCTAGGGCAGTCGACGGTTGACCCCGGGCCAATCTTGGCGCAGGATGCCTTGCGCCTTGAAGCGTTCGGTGTCTCCTTCTTGGTGATGCCGTGCAACACCGCGCACTATTTTACGCAGCAGATTATTGATGTCATCACTGGGGAATTCTTGTCCATCATTGATGTCACTGTCGCTGCGGTCTTGCGCCGTGCCCCGCAGACCAAGTGCGTGGGTTTACTAGCAACCCAGGGCACATCGCAGTCCCGGGTTTACCATGACGCATTTGCCGCCCGGGGCATTGACGTCATCACGCCTGATTCCGCCGATCAAGACCGCATCAACTCGCTCATCTACGATCAGGTAAAAGCTGGACTGCCCTCAGATCCTGAGGTGCTGCGTGAGGTTGCCGCAAACCTTGTTGCCCAAGGCGCAGCTAAGGTTATTTTGGGCTGCACCGAGCTTTCGGTAGCAGCCGTTGACCATGACCTTTTGGATGAGCCGCCGTTTTGCGACTCAATGGATGAGTTGGTGCGCGCCACTATTGAGCACGCTGGGTATCCGGTGCGCGATTAGTTATTTTCCAGTTGGCCAATACAGTTCCGTTGCCGTAAAGAAGCGAGCCCAGTTCGGCGCCGTGGATCTGCGGTGTCATCGCGGGTGCACTAGTGATGCCAAGGCTCGAGCCCGGGTGTAAAAGATTGACCGTCGTGAGGCAGAGTTCATGCAGCAGACTCTGGTCAATGAACTGCGCCAGCAGACTTGGTCCGCCCTCTGTAAGGATGCGGCTCAGCCCAAGTTCCTTAAGGCGTTCTAACACGGTTGGCAGATCAACTGAGCCATCGCGTTCAGCCACAATGACGCGAGCTTGCCCATGATCCTGCAGGAGCCTGCTGCGACCCGCCGCGGTTGTGAACACGATTGGTTTGGGAAGGCCAGGTCCTTGCTCTAACAGGGGCGCAGGAAGTTCCCCGGAACGTGAGACCAGTGCGAGTTCAAGGGGCGCGGTAATCCCACTTGCTTCTCGCAGGTGGTTGAGCGCCGCCGGCGCTTTGATGTGCCGGTAACCCTCCTTGCGAGCCGTGCCCGCCCCGACCAATACCACTTGAGCAAGCGCCCGCAGCACCTGGAAGACAACAAAGTCTGCCGGATTATTGATCCCACCGGACAGGCCGTCGGTGCCTGTTGCGGCCCCATCGATCGTTGCAACCATGTTGGCGCGCACGGTAGTTTGGCCTGCTGGGTAGGCGTACAGGTCCGCTAGCCTTTGGTAATCCACCGGGCCTTGGTCAGCGCCGAGTAGCGGATACAACTGGGTGAGCGCGACGGTTGGACTGTTGTTCAAGTTGGTTGCGGTCATGTGTAGTGCCCTCCTGGGTGTGCATTTTCCACCATAAACTTACCGGTGTGGCAGGCGCCATATGAAGTGTTGCGCCGTGTAGAAGTAAAGTGAGAAATTGTGAGTTCTCAAACCCAGGTTGCTGCAACCTCAGACAGTCAAGACGGTTCCATGATTTCTGCACCGGCCCAGCCGTTACCGCTCAGTGATATCCACCCCAGCGTACCGGCAGATCGCCTGCTTGGTGATCTGGTGCCGCCGCGCCACTTTGCCCAGGCATCGTTCGACTCTTACCGGGCGGACCCCGCGTACCCAAGCCAGCTGGCGGCCGTTGATAGGCTGCGCGGTGTTGCCCAGCAGTTGGCTACTTCCGATAGTTGGTTGCGCCGGTTTAAGATTAGCGCCCAGAAGCCGGTGGCGGTGTACCTAGATGGCGGCTTTGGGGTGGGCAAGACCCACCTGTTGGCATCGTTGACACATCAGGTTGGGGCGGACCGCACGGCCTTTGGCACGTTTGTGGAATTCACCAACTTAGTTGGAGCGCTTGGATTTGCCAATACGGTTACCGCTTTGGCCACAAAGAAGCTTGTTTGCATTGATGAGTTTGAACTCGATGACCCGGGCGACACCGTCTTGATGTCCCGGTTGCTGCGCGAGCTTGCGGACCGAGGGATTGCAATTGCGGCCACGTCCAACACGTTGCCGGATTCGCTCGGAGAGGGCCGCTTCGCTGCCGATGACTTCCTGCGTGAAATACAGGCCCTCGCGGACCGGTTCGAGGTGTTGCGGGTGGACGGCCAGGATTACCGGCGCCGCAGCGTCGAGCTGACGTTGCAGCCGCTTTCCGATGCCGTAGTCACCGAGGTTTTGACGGCTAAGTCCGTAGAGCTGGACCCCGTCGCTGCACGTATTGATAGTTTCGATGATCTGCTTGATCACCTGACAACGGTGCACCCGAGCCGGTATGGGGCAATGCTCGATCAGGTCGCGGTGTTGGGTATCACCGGTGTGCACCCGTTGGAGGATCAATCAGCTGCCCTGCGGTTTGTTGTGCTCGTTGACCGGCTGTATGACCGTGAAATTCCGGTGCTACTCGGTGGCTCGGGAATTGAGGGGCTGTTTTCGCCGCAGATGCTCGATGGCGGGTACCGCAAGAAGTACTTTAGGACCCTGTCCCGGCTCGGAGCACTCGCCACCCAAGGTAATGCCCTGTCCGCATAACTGCGGGCAGTGCACAACCTTCGGTGGCGCATGCTTGCTAGGCGCTTGCAGCGAGACGGGCCCGCTCGGTCTCGAGGTCGTACGTTGGGTCCGGCCAGCCAAGCCCAAACCCATCGAGCGCCTCCAACAGCAGGTGGGAGATCGCTAACCGGGCGTACCACTTGTTATCTGCCGGAACCACGTGCCACGGCGCAATATCCGTGTTGGTCCGGTCCAAGATGTCTTGGTAGGCTGCCTGGAAATCGTCCCACTGCAGCCGCTCGTCGACGTCGGACGGGTCATACTTCCAGAACTTATCCGGACGTTCCAACCGCTGTGTGAGCCGGGCGGTCTGCTCAATGTAGGAGACGTTGAGTAGGACTTTTATGATCGTGGTGCCCGAGGCAGCGATCTCACGTTCAAACTCGTTGATCTCGTCATAGCGTTGTTCCCACACATCCTTGGGGACAATCCCGTTGACCCGCACGGTCAGCACATCCTCGTAGTGAGAGCGGTCAAATACCCCAATGTATCCGGGGCGGGGAAGCGAATTGCGCACCCGCCAGAGGTAGTGATGGGATAGTTCTTCCGGGGTAGGTTTGCCAAACCCCCGGTGGGATACTCCCTGCGGATCAACAAGACCTACAACGTGACGCACAATCCCACCTTTGCCGGAGGTGTCCATGCCCTGCAAGATCAGCAGCACGCTCTTGGAACCGCCAGAGACCCCGTCAGCGAAGAGCCGTTCTTGAAGGTCTGACAGATTCTGGCCAACCTCTTCAAGCCGAGCCTCCGCGCCCTTACGGCCCTTTGACCAGGCGGGGGTTGACTGGGCGTCGAGGCCCGCAAACCGGTCACCCGGAGTAAATCGAAGAGCCTGACGGAATTCTTGTGCATGTGCGAGCTGCTTTGCTGCGGACATGAGTCACCTTTACTTGTTGGTAGGGGAAGCAAATGAGGTTAAGTTTCGGCCCTGTCGGAGGTGCGCCACGCAGATCGTGGGTGGCGCACCTCCAGACGGTCTACAAAATTACTTGGACCTGACCGGGTCAATGACCGAGTCAATATCAAAGAACGGAGCTAGGGCCTGGTTCTTCCCGGTCTTGTCATAGCCCATTCGTAGCCCATCAACGTTGATGCGGGCCTGGCGTAGTGAATCGTTCGTTATCTGCATCCAGTGCGGTGCGGAGGCGTCGATGGGGAAGTAGTAGTCAAAACCGTAGTCTTTGAGTTTCTTAAACTTGGGGTTATCCATGGTGTACTTTTCTACCCCCGCAATGTCAGCCCCAAATGCGTAGATGAACAGGTCAGTGTCACCAATGAGCGGGCGAACTTCTTCATCCCACAGCTTGGAGTCGGCGCTGATGCGTTCCATCGATGACTTGGTCATGCTGATGTGCCCCCAGGAGTGAGAAGCAAACAGCCAGCCGTCTTCCTTCAGAGCATTGGCAACTTCGGTTGCGGTGGCCTGATCTTCTTTGAGCGTGGGGGAGTCGGGGTACTGGCTTGGTGAGGTGCGGTAGCCCAGGATGCCGTTGTACCCGGTGAGGCCAATGATTCCCTTGGCGCCGCGGTAGGAGAAGTCGGGGTGCTCTTCAAGGAACTCATCAACCACGGGCATCATGTCGTAGGCACCCTCGACGGTTTTACCGTCGGCGTCCGTGTACGAGTTCACTACCTTGCCCTCGGCGTTGATAAAGAGCTTGGTTGGGAATCCGTCGCCCTCCATGTACTCGTAATACGACACGTCATCGATTGACAACACAAGCGGTTTCTTACCCTCGGGCAACACAATTTCATTCATTGTCATTACGCCGTTGTCATCAAGAGTGGCAATGTCATAGGGGCTGACCAAGACCCAGTCATTAGCGTAGATCTGTTCCAGCATCTTGTTGAACTCATCGAGGGTAACCATGTAGTCCAAATACCCTTGGCGTGATGAACTTCCGGCAGCTTGTGCAGGGTCAACCCACAGTGAGTGGAAAAAGATGTGTGAGATAGCCAGATTGTCCGGCCACACCACCGCGGTCTCCTTCGCACGCATGGTGGCGGCCAACGCCTCCTTTGCCTCGGGCGACTCGAGGGGTTGCAGAACCGCGATTGCCTCGTCGTAGTTGTACTGCGCCGTCATGACCTCGGCGCGCGCAATCTCCTCGGTGTCGCTTGGCACCTCGGGTTCTTCGGTCACCTCGGGCGCATTGGACTCAGAAGAAGTAGGCGATGTCTTGGGTGAGGAACTATCACTCAGCAATGAACATCCGGATAGCAGCAGCGTCAACGCTGCCACGGCTGCAACCGCGCGGCGCGAAGACCGAGTCTTCCAACCAATTTTCATGAAGTTTCCTCAGGTTGATCGTGATGTGCAAAGACAATGAATGACTTGAACTTTACCCGCTCAACACCCAAATGTGACCCAAGTGACGAAGGGTTGGAGTAACTTAATCAATCTGAGACGTGGCTCGCGTTAAAGGCAAATGTAAGGCAGTCAGGAATGATCCAATAACGCGGGCATATTTTCCGCAAAAAGCTCTTGGACCCGCCTAATCAAAGGGGACGATGCCAAAGTTGCTCCGTCCAACGACGCGACTTCCTGCACATTGCGCAGCGTGCCAAGTAACGCTGCGGGAGCGCCCGCAAGGGCGCCGGGCGTAAGATCATCCACCTCGACAATGGGCAAGCCGGCTAACCGGGACCATTGCAAGACCAATGCCCGGGTGACCCCGGGCAAACCACCAGCACGCAGCGAGGGAGTGACTAACTGCCCTGAGGCATCGAAAAGCAGGTTGCTTGTAGCGCCTTCACTGACAAAGCCAGCGGAGTTGAGTAGCAGCGCCTCATCGCCCCCCGCGGCGGCGGCCGCGCGCAACGCAAGTGCGTTCTCGTAGTAGGAAGTGACCTTGTGGCCCGTGACGGCAGAAAACTCGTTACGGCGCCATGGGCTTGTGACCAATGAGGCGCGCTTGGTATTGATCGAGCCCAGCTGCGGTGAAGGGGTAACCGAACCAAGCACCATGATGTCCGGGCGGGAAGGGGCCCCCAAGACACCCAAACCAGCGGGACCTGAGGTCACCGTAAGGCGCAGGCGCGCAACGCTGTGCCCCGCTAACTCCTGAGCGACGGCCAAGCACGCGAGCCGGAGCTTAGAGGTGTCAGGCACGGTCATCTGTAACGCCGCAGCTGACGTAGCCAAGCGTGCCAAGTGCAGGTCTAAGGCAAAAATCCGGCCCGAGTACACCGCAAGGGTCTCAAACAAGCCCTCACCGATTGTCACCCCGTAAGCGGATGGAGCAACCTGGGGGGAGCCTGCGGCAACGAAGTCCCCGTTCACCCACGTAACTATGTCCGCGTTCATGCCCCTGCCTCCTGAGAGTTCGAAGCTAAACCAATCAAAATACGGGACTTCAACTGCGTCTCCTGCCACTCACCAACCGGATCAGAACCCCACGTGATGCCAGCGCCCGTGCCAAAGTGCAACCGCGGACCACCGTAGGCGCTCGCAGACTCCCACCAAAATGTCCTGATCCCAACGGACAAGTCGCAGGTACCGGCATCGACATCGATCCAACCAATCGCCCCGCAGTACGGTCCGCGGGGGCCGGGCTCGAGCTCGGCAATAACATCGAGCGCCGCAGCTTTTGGGGCCCCGGAAATGGATGCCGGTGGCAGCGTAAGCTCGAGGATCTCGCGCCAATACCCGGGCGTAACGAGCGGATTGCGACTGAGCTGTCCACGCACCGTGGAAACTAGGTGAACCAAACCGGGGTGATCCTCGTAGTTGAGTAGCCCCTCCACGCCAACCGTGCCCGGCTCACACACGCGCTGCAAGTCATTGCGCACCAGGTCCGTGATCATGATGTTCTCCGCTTCGTCCTTGGCGGTGATGCCGGCGCGGGTTTTGGCGGTGCCCTTAATAGGAGAAGAACTAATGCTCGCGGTGCCGTCACTATTTTGGCGGACCTGGAGGAATGACTCTGGCGATGCCGATGCCAACCACAGGTCGGACTCCGGATTGCCGGTTTCGATTTGGGCAAAGCCCTCAAACGGAGCAGGGTTGCCGGCAGCCAAAATCTTGCTTAGCTCTTGGGCGCTTCCGGGTACGGGAAGCGGTGCGGACATGACCCGGCAAATATTTGCCTGAAAAATTGTGCCCTCGCGCACGTACTCACGAGTCGTTTGGACCGCGTTTTGGTATTCGAGGGCAGAAAGTGACGTAGACCAAGTTTTTGGGTCAGGCCCGGACCACGTTTGTTCGGTCTTGGCATTGAGGTGGCTACGAATTTCCGTGTCTGAAACCCGGTCTGCAAACCGCCAGGCCCGAATCCGGCCTTCAAAATCGGCGACAACAAGCCAAAGTCCGCCCTTTTCAAGAGCGTCTGGGCGGATGTTGAGGTCGGCAAACTCAACCGGGGATGAAGCCGAAACTTTGGAGAACTGAGCTATTCCTTGCACGTATCCACGCTAGTCACTCAAGGATAAAACTCCTAGTGCAACCCAATATTAGGCCAAAATTCACCGAATGTGACGTGGAACTTTGAAAAGAGCGTGTTCCAGTTTGTATATCTGCCCCCGGTCATACTATTGTTTTACATGTCGCCGAGAACGACGGGGGTTAAACCCTGAAAGTCTTGGAGAATATGCGGACATAGCTCAGCGGTAGAGCACCACCTTGCCAAGGTGGGGGTCGCGGGTTCAAATCCCGTTGTCCGCTCGGAGACAGGTACTATTTACATAGTGTCAATCTCATGGTGGAGTGGCCGAGAGGATAGGCAGCGGCCTGCAAAGCCGTCCACACGGGTTCGAATCCCGTCTCCACCTCGAATAACTGAATAGCCTAAGTTATATAGGCGCGATTGGCGCAGCGGTAGCGCGCTTCCCTGACACGGAAGAGGTCACTGGTTCGATCCCAGTATCGCGCACAGACAACACCCGCAGAATCCAGAAGATTCTGCGGGTGTTTTTGCATGTCAGCCCACTTTTCCTCAAAACCCGCGACACGAACACCGTGCACACGCCGGTCGTTCCTTTGCAGGCTCTAGGGTGCACCTTTGGGTGCACTTTAGGGTGCACCAAGCGACCTTGTGGGGCGCGTGTCAGGTAAAATTCGATAGCATGGGTTCAAGATACGATCTAGCCGTTTTTCAAGATGTGACGCTCAACGAGTTTGTGCAGGCCTTGGTGGGGCACCTCGCGGTAGGTGACGCGGTGGATGGGCCTTGGAAAGCCGATTCCGGTATCACCATCGCGCAGTATGAATCCTGCGGAACCCCGTATCTGGTGATCGCGAGCCCACCTATGAAGACGCCCAGCCAGGTCAATATGCTCCTAGCCACCAAACTTGAGGCAACGGAGTCACTGTTTGCAACGGTGTGGGACGCGGTTTCGACCTATAGCCTCAGCGTGACCGGGCCCGGTGTGGACCGATACCTCAGTGCCGAGCCGTTGGGCGATGAAGAAGCGGATGTTCCCGAGGTCTACCAAGAAGGCCAACGTCTTGACCATGAGCCACCGTGGTTAGAACTCGACGAGTCCTACATCCAAGCTGTCATGAGCGGCCGCTATGGAATCGATCCCGGAAACATGCGCGGGGATGGATGGCATTGGTATGCACTAGCACCGTGGCTAGTCACCGATTCTTCCAATACTCAGCGGTTCCAAGATGGCGCCACCGCAGTAGTGGCAGTTTCGAGTGAGCAAGTGCCCTTGGGTTGGTGGTCGAGAATCATGAGATTGTTTGGGCGGCAGTAGGCGGAGACCCAAAACCGGAAAGAATTCACCTGCATTTGTAACATCTAAGGTTTGACCGGCAACTTCATTGGTGAAGACAAGTCAACAGTCACTACATTGCTGATCTAATCCCGGAATCAGTTGGGAGGCGCCCGTGAACCAAAGTGTGGAAGAGTTTCAGACTCTTTTTAGGGAGCATTACACGGCGATACTGCGTTACATGGAACGCCGGGTACCTGACCCGGCAGATGCGGAGGAACTTGCCGCGGATGTTTTCAGGTACGCATGGGCTAGCGCTGAGCCAGCGGTTCGTCATCCCAAAGCATGGTTGTACGCAATCGCACGTAACACTCTGCTGGATTCGTATCGCAGATCCCAGCGCAGATTGGCCGCACTCGGTCGTTTAGAGCGACAGTCAGCAACCGAGGCCGTGGTGGAACAAGGCTCCCAGTGGGAGCACCCTTTGCACCGTATCCTTGCGCAACTTCCTGAACCGACTCAGGAGATACTGCGGTTACATTACTGGGAGGAACTCGAAACTAAGGAAATTGGAATGGTCCTTGGGATTTCACCGGTCAATGCACGGGTGCGGCTGCACAGAGCGCGAACCGAGCTCAAGGCGCACCTGAACCAAAATCAAAGCGAGGGGAAGTAATTCGGATGAAGAGTCTGGACCGATTGTTCCAAGAAGCCGATCCTAGTCGGACTCCCATTCCCGAGCCCGTTATGGGTGCACAAGACGATCTACTCACGCAGATTATGGAAAGCCCCCAGGGGTTAGGGTCCACTTCCAAGGTCAGATCTAGGGGGAATTTTCTTGGTCGAAGCCCAATTGCTTTTGGCCTAGCGCTGGGGGGACTGATCGTAGTTATTGCAGGCACCGCGGTACTTGGGTTTCTAGCAGCTAGGGATAGTAGCCCGAGCTTCGGGGATAGCGTGTGGGCGGAGCAAAGAGAGACTATGGGAGATTGGCCTTGGTACGAGAGCGAAGCTGCGCTTGTGAACATGGCCGATGTCGTAGTTAGCGGTGTTGTGGTTGAGACAAGTGAACGAGGGATCGATGACCTTGGCTACCAAATCATCACCGTGGAAGTTCAAAGCTCTGCAAAGGGTGAGCTCGAGGTAGGACAAGAGATCGACGTTGCCTACTGGGTAATTAACTCGCCATCGGAGCCGCCCCAGCTCAATGTGGGGGATATGGCAGTTATGTTCTTGAGTCTGGGAGAAGTCGAATGCAACCAAATTGGGTTTCCGCTCAATCCTGATCAGGGCAGTTACCGTATTTTGGATGACCAGACCGTTATTGGGGCTCCAAACAATCCGATCCCGTTGTCAGCCGAACTGTTAGCGGAACTTGGACTTAGAAACTAAAGTCCGACTTACTTGAGGCACCGGGCCGTTTTCCACAGGGGAGAAGGGCCCCTAGATAACCAAGCCCACAATTTGGTCAAATGGTTACCATGCTCACACTCTTCTTGGATTGGCGGGTTCAGTTATCGCACCGGCGCGGTACTGGGACGGCATTGTGTGCTCTTGCTGTAGCAACTGGGCTGGTGCTGACTGGCTGTGGCACAGAGTCTGAACTAGTTCCGACAGCCGCACCAACGTCGACAGAGACAGCGCCGTCCACACCAGAGCCAGGCAAGAGTACTGATGCTCCTGAACCCACTGCCGAGCCGACTACTTTCGAACCCACGCCGGAACCCACCCCTCCAGACCCCGCGCAACTCATTAATGAGAACACCGAAGAAGGCGCCAAAAGTGCAGCCGAGTATTTTTTGGATGAATACAATTTCGTTCGTGCAACTGGTGATTTAGATCGTTGGTCTCAATTGGGAACAGAAGACTGTGCGATCTGTGCGGAAGTCGCGGAGGAGGTAGAGGCCCTAACTAAAGACGGCCAAGTTCTATTCGGTGGCGAAGCTAGTTTGCGGAGAGTATTACAAGTGGAAGAGTTTGTCCCCGGAGTTTGGGAAGTCCACTGCATGATCGAGCAGTTGGAAGCAGAGGTACAAGACACAACGGGAAATACTATTTCCACTATTGCTTCCAAAGATTTTGAAGCCTTCATCTTCGTTGAGTTTATGGATGAGGCCTGGGCACTGTCAGAAATTGCTGAATAGCTATGGAACGGCTATCAAGAACCTTTTGTTTCGGTCTGCTGATTTATTTGCTGGTAGTTCCAAGTGCTTCTGGAGCGGAAATTGACTTCGCTTCTGGAAATGGCGGAAATGCGTTGCATGGTAACGGAATCATGAGGAATTCAAAGCGAGAGCACTATGTGCAAAAGTTCCAATCTCGTGCGTCGAATGTTGCGGTGACGCGGTGGTTTGCGCCGTCGTGTATGGGGGATTATTTCCCGTCGTTGACGTCGTATTGTGCGAATGTCAGTCGAGCTCGGGCGCGGGATTGTCCGGTGGGGCTCAGTGTTTTCAGGCTGTTGGATCCGGTTACGGGTGAGGAGTTGAGTCGTCGGGGGCAAGCGATGCCTCGCGATTGTGTTGCTCGACCGGGCGGGCCTGGGGTAGTGACGGTCGAGGTGGTGGCGCGGGAGTTTCAGGAGTTACCGTTGGCGGGGTCTGGGATTACGTTTGCGCCAACGAGTGGTGAGCCGGTGATTAATCTGCCGTTTATTGTGCAGTCCAGTGTGACCCCGCAGTTGTTGAACACCACGATTTTAGGAACGAGGGTGTTGATCGAGGCAACGCCAACCCGGTTTGCGTGGGATTACGGTGATGGGACCCCGGTGTTTGTGACCACTGATCCAAACCGGCGGTACCCGGATCATTCATATGAACACAACTACACCAAGCGCGGGCCGGTTACGGTGTCGTTGACTACGACGTGGCGGGGCAGGTTTCAGGTAGCTGGGGGAGCGTGGCAAACAATACCGGGCACGGTCACCACAAACGAAACGAGTGACAGCATTACCGTGATCGAACTCCTGCCGGTCAATATTAACTAACGGCCAACATCAATTGGTAAATGCCGGGCTGCCAACCTTGTTTGGTTGCCGAGTAAAGCCAAGATGGGCTATCCAAATCGTCGCTCAAAATGCATCAATTAGTCGGCCGATGCCACGAATGACAAGCCGGGGGATTGCAGAGACTGCTGTCTGCCAAGCTGCTTCTTCGGTCAGAGCAATTGCGAACTGGCCTGGTCGTACTATTGGCAGGCGTTTCCACAAGGCGGCACTTGAAACTGAGTTTGGTTCATCGTCGATGCTAATAATCCAAACGGTGGGGTGCTCGTTAGGGCTGTGCGTTGGTGCGGCTTCAATGCCGGTCAGCTGCCCCTTGTAGGTCTGGTCGACATCGACAATCTTGATATGCAGGCCAACGTGGTTGCTAGTCAATGTTGTGATTGACCGCATCTTTGCCATGCTTCCTCCATTGGTATGTCCACTGGAAATAATCTACCGCATATGCGTTGAAGTGCGTAGATGCCAAAAAACTGGGCCGCGATGTGATGTGCGCATCTTTTGGCTGTTTGGATTTTTATTAACGAGTTTCATTGGGTAGAGTTTTACTTGTTGCCAGGGAAACCCGGTAAACATTGCGGACATAGCTCAGCGGTAGAGCACCACCTTGCCAAGGTGGGGGTCGCGGGTTCAAATCCCGTTGTCCGCTCAAAACAGAAAGTCCCGGTCTCGTGAAAACGAGGCCGGGACTTTTTGCGTTGCAGGACTAAGGGCCAGCTGGGGTGTGTGGGCCCCCGGTCCTATCTGACGCACGATATTCATATGTCAGAATATAGGGTATGGCCGTCGCTAATTCCACAGCTCCCCGCCCCGTTCCAATCAAGAGGCGCAAGCGCAAGCGTCTAGCGCCCGGATGGGTGCCGGACCAGCATGGTGCCTGGGCGATGGTGATTGTTCCGCTCGTGTTGGGGATTGTGCTGGGAGGACCAGCGTGGATTCATCTGCCGCTCACGGGAATCTGGCTGGTCGGTTACTTTGGCTTCTACGCGGCGGGCCTTTGGCTCAAGTCACGGCGCAGGCAAAAGTACTTCCCGCCCGTTCGTGCATATGGACTCATCGCGGTCGCCTTTGGCCTGTGGATACTAATGCAGCAAGTAGATCTAGTTACTTGGTTGCCTCTGTATTTGCCGCTACTGGTTACGAGCCTGGTCTGTTCACACCGGCGTAAGGATCGTTCGCTGTTGAACGACACGGTATTGGTACTGGCAACCTCACTCATGCTCCCCGTTGCTTACTACGCGAGTGCGGGGTGGGCAGGGGATAACTGGACTGGGGTTTGGATCGCCTTTGGTCTGGTTGTGTTGTACTTTTTTGGCACAGTTCTATACGTCAAAACCGTGATCCGGGAGCGTGGTTCGCGAGGCTACTTGCTGGGGTCAATCGGCTTCCACTGGGGGTTGGTTGCAACGGGGCCCCTGCTCGCCCTCGTGATTCCGGCAACCGTAACCTGGGTCGATGCAGGGCTATTTTCGGCTTTCTTTGCCATCTTGGCGGTCCGGTCGCAGGTAGTCCCAAGAACGCGAGCCACACCAAAACAACTGGGCATTGGTGAGATTTTTGCGTCCGTTGCACTGACGGTCTTGCTCATCGTGGTTTTTATGTAGACCTATAAGTTCTCCGTTAGATGAATGAATGCGGTGATTGGAGCATTCATCCAGAATCCTTGGTGTTTCTATTGGCAAGGGAACCCGTAAGGGAGTACTTTATGACCAGAGACTGTTGTTAGGTTGGTCTCATCAATTCGAAGAGGAGTTTTATCATGGCTGGACTTGATGATTTGGTAAACAAGGCAAAAGACCTGGTCTCAGGTGACAAGGGAGCCAAGGGTGGGTCGGAGTCCATCATTGATAAGGTGAAGAAGGTCGCCACTGATGAGCGTATTGACCAGGTGTCAGAGCAGATTCAGAAAGTAACTCCAGACGCTCTCGATGGCAAGGTGCAGAGCATCGCTGAGCAGGCGAAGAAGATTAACTAAAGTCTTAATCCACACTTACCTATCGAGCCATGCGAATAAATGTTGTGTGACTCGGTAGAATGACAGGGGTGCCACCTTCCGGTGGTGCTCCTGTCTATGTTTGAGGAGAACTTCCGTGTCCGAAGTTTCGCAGCAGCTGCCCCAAGTCACCTTTACCCTGGACGGCCAGGAGACTACGGTAACTGTAGGAACTACTGGCACCGACCTGTTCAAAGACCGCAAAGAAGTTGTGGTTCTACGGGTAAACGGTGAGCTTAAGGACCTATTTGAAGCCCCGGAGCAAGGGGACACGGTTGAGGCGGTGACCATTGACTCCCCGGACGGGCTCCAGGTGCTGCGTCACTCGGCCGCTCACGTGCTGGCTCAGGCCGTTCAAAAGGTAAACCCTGATGCCAAGTTGGGCATTGGCCCTCCCATCACCGACGGCTTTTACTACGACTTCGACGTTGAGACCCCGTTTGCTCCCGAGGACCTCAAAGCCCTCGAGAAGCAGATGATGCGGATCATCAAAGAAGGACAAACCTTTAACCGCCGTGTCATCACGGACGAGCAGGGCCACGCTGAACTAGCCAACGAGCCATACAAGATTGAGCTCATTGGCCTCAAGGGCAAGGGCGACGAGGCGGCCGAAGGCGCGAGCGTTGAGGTTGGCGCGGGCGAACTCACCATTTACGAAAACGTCAAGCGTAACGGCGAAGTTACCTGGGAGGACCTCTGCCGCGGCCCGCACCTGCCAAGCACTCGTCTCATTGGCAACGGCTTCAAACTGATGCGTAGCGCCGCCGCGTACTGGCGGGGCAACGAGAAGAACCCGCAACTGCAGCGCATTTACGGAACCGCTTGGCCTACCAAGGATGAGTTGACCGAGTACCTCACCCGTTTGGAAGAGGCTGAGAAGCGCGATCACCGCCGTCTCGGAGTGGAGCTTGACCTATTCTCGTTCCCAGATGAGATGGGCTCGGGACTGGCAGTGTTCCACCCTAAGGGCGGAATCATCCGCACCGAGATGGAAGAGTACTCCCGTAAGCGTCACATTGAGGCCGGCTATTCCTTTGTAAATACCCCTCACATCACCAAGGAAAAGCTCTACCAAGTTTCCGGTCACCTCGACTGGTACGCCGAGGGTATGTACCCTCCCATGCACATGGATGAAGAGCTGGATGCCGAGGGTAATGTTCGCCGTGCTGGGCAGAACTACTACCTCAAGCCGATGAACTGCCCAATGCACAACCTGATTTTCGATGCCCGGGGCCGGTCATACCGGGAACTTCCAATGCGCTTGTTCGAGTTTGGAACGGTCTACCGTTATGAAAAGTCTGGTGTGGTTCACGGGTTGACCCGTGCCCGCGGATTCACCCAGGACGACGCGCACATTTACTGCACCGAAGAGCAGATGAAGGACGAGCTCACCGATGCACTGAACTTTGTGCTTGACCTGCTCAAGGACTACGGTCTGGACGACTTCTACCTAGAACTTTCCACCCGTGACCCAGAAAAGACTGTCGGATCTGACGAGGTATGGGAAACCGCGACTCGTACGCTTGAAGAAGTTGCCCAAGCCTCCGGTTTGGAACTCGTTCCAGACCCGGGCGGCGCTGCGTTCTACGGTCCGAAGATCTCCGTTCAGGCTAAGGACGCGATTGGTCGTACCTGGCAGATGTCTACGATTCAGCTGGACTTCAACCTGCCGGAGAAGTTTGACCTTGAGTACGCGGCAGCAGATGGTACCCGCCGTCGCCCGGTCATGATTCACCGCGCCTTGTTTGGATCTATCGAACGCTTCTTTGCGGTCTTGACCGAGCACTATGCGGGCGCATTCCCGGTATGGCTGGCTCCGGTTCAGGTACTTGCGGTTCCTGTTGCGGAGGCTTTCAATGAATACCTCGAGGACGTGGCCGCCCAGCTACGTGCCGCGGGCGTGCGCGTTGAAATCGACGATTCCTCTGAACGGTTCCCTAAGAAGATCCGTAATGCCTCGAAGTCGAAGGTTCCGTTCACTATCATCGCCGGTGGCGAGGACGCTGAGAACGGCGCTGTTTCATTCCGGTTCCGTGACGGAAGCCAGGAAAACGGCATCAAGATTGAAGACGCTATTGCTCGCGTTGTTGACGCTATCAAGACTCGCGCCCAGGTCTGATCATGTCCGACCTAACCCGCAAAGCAGAACCGAACTTGCTCGAAACCGAGCAGGGCTCGGAAGCGCAAATTCAAGGCGCAGAAGAGTTTGCGGGCCAGAGCGATCATTTGCAGAGGCTGTGGACTCCTCACCGCATGGCATACATCGGTGGGGAGGCCCGGCCCTCGGACGGCTCCGCCAAACAGTGTCCCTTTTGCCTCATCCCACAGAAGTCCGACGTTGAGGGGTTGGTTGTCGCTCGAGGCGAACTTGCCTACGTGGTATTGAATCTTTTCCCGTACAACAACGGTCACCTCATGGTGTGCCCATTCGAGCACGTTGCCACGTATGACCAAGTGTCCGCGGACGTAGTTGCGGAAATTGGTTACTTGACGCAGCGGGCCATGCGCGCGCTGACACTGGCAATGTCACCAGCGGGGTTCAACATTGGTATGAACCAGGGCGACGCTGGCGGTGCTGGGATTGCTGCACACCTACACCAGCACGTGGTGCCCAGGTGGTCTGGGGATGCCAATTTCTTCCCCATTATCGCCCAAACAAAAGCGATGCCTTCCTTGTTGGGTCAGACCCGCGATCAACTGGCGACCGCCTGGGAACAAAGCGAGTAGTCATGAGCAAGCACCCATAAGCAGTACAAAGACGTTCCGTGCGGATCCCCAATACAACTTGGAGAACCACACGGAATGTTTTGTTTGCCTAGTGCCTAGTGCCTAGTGCCTAGTGCCTAGTGTTTTGAGGTTAGAGATTAGGCGAAACAAGAATCTTGACTGCGGTCTCGTTACGGTGAATCAGGGTGTCGAAGCCCTCCGTAATCAGCCCGTCCAAGCCAATTTTGCCAGTGATGAATGGTTTAAGATCCACCTTGCCCGCCTTGACCAGTTCAATAGTCTTGGCATGGTCATTGGCATAAGCAATCGAGCCCACCATCTTGATTTCCTTCAGGACCATCCGTTGAATGTCGAAGGTCGCACGCTGAGACCAAATCGAAACGATCACGACAGTTGCCCGGGCCTTGACGGAATCAATGATTGCGTCCAAGACCGCATTCACGGATGAACACTCGAACGCAAGGTCTGCACCCTTGCCATTGGTCTTGGAGCGAACAAACTCAGCCACATCCTGCTCGGTTGGATCAACGACGAAGTCGGCCACACCGGACTCGAGAGCCTTGGTTTTCCTGGCATTCGAGACTTCAGACATGATCACGGTGACGTCGAACGCCTTGAGCACGGCAGCTGTCAACAAACCGATCGGACCGGCGCCACCAACCAGAGCCACTTGGCCAGGTTTTGGGTCGGCGAGCATGACGGCGTGGTGTCCCACGGATAATGGCTCAATAAGGGCTGCCTCATCTAGGGGAATATCGCCGATGGGGTGGACCCAACGCCGGTCAACGACTGCCTTCTCAGCGAGCCCTCCGCTTCCTCCGGCGAGACCGATGAAGCCCATCTTGTCACACAGGTGGTACAGGCCAGCCTTGCACTGGTCACACTCGTTACAGACAAAATAGGGCTCGACAATGACGTTTTGACCTACCTCGAGGTCGGTGACTCCCTCGCCGAGTGCGGTAATGGTCCCGGAGTACTCGTGCCCCATGATGACCGGGTACGCCTCACCCGACAGGGGATGCTCATGACCCGGTGAGGAAATAAAGATTGGTCCCTCGAGAAACTCGTGTAGGTCAGTTCCGCAAATGCCACACCAAGCTACGTCGATTGCTACCGCACCGGGACGTAGTTCTGGGACTGGGACGTTATCAATGCGGATGTCGCGCTGACCATGAAAACGTGCTGCCTTCATGAAACCTCCAAAAATTTAAGTGGGCAGGAGAGCTGCACCACTTCAATTATCTCCGGGGAACCCTTGAAAACATGGGACGAAAGTATGGTCTTGGAGGGTAACGGGGACTAATGCCTACCTATTTAGGTGGATATTACTGTTATTTAGGTATGAGTCTTGGCAAATCATGGCGTGCAATATCAAGTTTTTGGCGCGCATGCGGCAAGATTGGGAGGTGCCGCATGTTGCGGCAGAACAACGCTTTAAGGAGAGCTCAAGGTGCTCAACGGCCTACGCGGGGTAATGGCAAAGATTTTTGGCCCGATCGCCAAGATTTTACTTAAGTTGGGAATCTCCGCGGACGTGGTGACTATCGTTGGCACGATCGGTGTGATCGTGGCAGCGCTCTGGGCGTTTCCTACGAACCATCTTGCGGCAGGGTCGCTCATTATCGGGTTCTTTGTTTTTGCAGACTCCCTCGACGGGACCATGGCGCGGCTATCAGGGCAGTCAGGCCCGTGGGGCGCTTTCCTAGATTCCACGCTTGACCGACTTGCCGATGCCGCAATCTTTGTGGGTCTGGCCTGGTACTTTTTGGCTCATGGTCAGGAGCGGTGGGCAACGTTAGGTGTTATCGCGTCGGTTTCATGCTTGGTATTTGGGATGCTCGTTTCCTATGCGCGAGCCCGCGCCGAGGGCCTGGGAATGACCGCAAATGTTGGGATCGCCGAACGCCCCGAGCGGCTCCTGATTTCGCTGCTGGCCGCGTGCGTAGCCGGATTCACCTCGAATGATGGCGTCCTCATGTTCGCATTAATGTTCTTGGCCCTAGCCTCAATCATCACGTTGGTGCAGCGCATCGCCGTGGTCCGCCAACAGGGGATGGCCTTACAAGAAGTGCAGGAAGGCGAGGGGAACTGACCGTGGCCCGTTTTAATGCGTTCGGGTTTGCGTGGCGGCACGCTCACAAGATTCCCGCTCCGCTATACCGCGGGATGTTCAACCTTGTTGCCGATGCCACCTGGGTGACCTCAAAGGGTGGGGTGAAGCAACTGGAGAAGAACCTTGCCCGGGTACGCCCCGAGCTCGATCCCAAACAGATCCGAAACTTGAGCCGCGCTGGTATGCGCAGTTACATGCGGTACTTCAGCGAAGCCTTTGTTCTGACTCACCTTTCTAAAACCCAAATTGATGCTCGGGTGCGCGCAGTCAACGATGGTCCCGTACGCGAAGTGATCGCCCAAGGACAGTCTCCGGTTCTGGCGCTAAGCCACCAGGGTAACTGGGACCTAGCGGGAGTCTGGGCCACCGAGGAGCTGGCACCCGTGTTGACCGTTGCCGAACGTCTGGAGCCGGCAGAGGTCTTTGAAGAGTTCTTGCGGTTCCGCAATGAACTGGGCCTGCGCATCCTCGTGGCCGGCGACCAGGGGGTATTTCGAGGGCTACTAAAGGCCGCAAAACAGCCCGGTTCGCTCATCCCCATTTTGGCCGACCGGGACCTGACCCGGACCGGTGTTGAGGTTGACCTCTTTGGCCACAAGGCACGGGTCGCAGCTGGACCGGCAACCCTGACCGTGGCATCGGGCGCCCCCTTGTTCCCGTTAGGGGTGCACTATGAACGCTTGCGAGGCGAGCGTCGAAAACTAGCCGGCTCGCCGTGGGGCATTGTGTTAACCTTTGGGCCCGAGGTCAACTTTGACCAAGCGGCTCCCCGGCAGCAACAAATTCAACAGGTAACTCAGTCTTGGGTGGACACACTTGCCCGGACGATTGCCCGGCACCCGCAGGACTGGCACATGCTGCAAAAGGTATTCATTGCAGACCTCGACCAGGAGCGGTACGCCGCTTCACTACAAGACGAAACCAAGGAGAACTGATGCAGCAGCGGAAACTACGCGTTGGTATTGTCTGCCCCTACTCCTTTGACGCACCCGGTGGGGTCCAGTTTCACGTGCGAGACCTCGCCGAGGCACTCATGGAACGGGGACATAGCGTCTCTGTTCTTGCCCCGGCCGACGAGGGAACCGTGATTCCGCCGTACATTACCTCGGCGGGTAAGGCCATACCGATCAAGTACAACGGATCGGTTGCGCGCCTCACCTTTGGTCCCCGTGCGGCGGCAAAAGTACGCCGCTGGCTCGTAGAGGGTCAATTTGACGTTCTCCACCTGCACGAACCCATGACCCCGAGTGTGTCTATGCTCGCGCTGTGGATTGCTAAAGGGCCGATCGTTGGAACCTTCCACACCTCGTTGGTACGGTCTAAGGCTTTGCAGTTTGTGTCCCCGTTGGTGCGCTCAAGCCTTGAAAAATTCTCAGCTCGCATTGCAGTCTCGGAAGACGCCCGCAGGACCTTGATCGATCACCTCGGTGGAGACGCGGTCGTTGTCCCAAACGGGGTCTATGTGGACCTATTCACGCAGGCCCAACCCCAAGAGCAGTGGGTTGGCACGGCTGAACGACCCACGATTGCGTTCCTTGGCCGGCTCGATGAACCGCGCAAGGGATTGCCCGTGTTGACCGCGGCAATCCCACAGGTACTTAAGAAGTATCCGGGTGCACGCTTCCTGATCGCAGGACGCGGCGACGACGGCATGGCCCTGGCAATTGAAACCTTGGGTGTCGATGCCAAGAACTTGGAATTCTTAGGGGGGATCTCGGATGAGGACAAGGCTGGTTTGTTGTCCTCGGTTGACCTTTACATTGCTCCGCAGACCGGTGGCGAGAGCTTCGGCATTGTCCTCGTTGAGGCAATGAGCGCAGGAGCCGCTGTGGTTGCCTCAAACATCGGCGCGTTTGAACGAGTCCTTGACTACGGTAAGGCCGGCTTCATGTTTGAAGTGGGGGACCCCAACGAATTGGCGGGAGCCATAGACAGGGCTTTGTCTAACCCACAAGAGCGTGAACAAAAGACTGCGAGAGCAACCGAGTTTGTCCAACAATTCGACTGGTCCGAGGTAACCTCCAAAGTCTTAACCGTCTACGAAATGGTGCTTTCTGCGTCTTCGGCTCTCGGTGGGGTAGGCGAAGACCCCGATTCGATTACGGGTAACTCAAGAGTAGGGGCAAACCAATGATCTGGTCAGAAATTGCCATCGTTGCATTCCTCATTTTGGGGCTAGGGCTCTGGATTGTGCTCGCTAGCGCACAACGCCTCGACCGGGTGCACCGCAAAGTGGTAGCCTCGCGTCTTGCCTTAGACGCACAATTGCTGAGACGTTCGAATGTGGCGGGAGCCGTTGGGGCATCGGGAATGCTTGATCCTGTGAGTTCGGTCTTACTCATTGAAAGCGCGCACGCAGTGGGAACTTCGGAAGCCGACGGCGACCAAGAACTGATCGTCGCGGTTCCGGACCTAGAGGAACTCGTAGGTCTGCACCGTGATGAAGCACAACGTGCCGGTCCATCACGAACAAGCGTAATTCAGGCCCTCGACGGGACGCTCGGAAAAGACCGAGAAGCGGGGGAGAGCACGCTGACGGCCGTGGTCCGGCAACTGTTGGACTCTGAAGAAGAAGCGCGGTTGCTCTACCAAGATCCTGACCAAGAAGAACTCCTCAATCAGCTCTCAGCAGCATGGTACCGAGTTCAACTGGCCCGCCGTTTCCACAACGAAGCGGTTCTCCAAGCCCAGCGCGTACGCGGTAACCCGTTTGTGCGGCTCTTTCGAATTGCCGGACGCGCAGCCATGCCAGGCACGGTTGAATTTGATGACGCTTGGCCCACGGGACTACGACAGGTATCTGGGCAGCCTACGTCTAGGCCACAGGCATGACAGGTCAACCCCCGCAAATTTCTGCCAACGCATCCGGCTGGGACGCGGGCCAAACAATCGCGGGAATGCGCCTGCGCAAGGCGGCCCGGGTGCTGATCTTGGATCCCCAAAAGCGGGTGTTGCTCGTTAAAGGCCATGACAGTGACCGGCCGGACCGGCAATGGTGGTTCACTATCGGGGGCGGAATCGATTTGGGGGAGACCCCGGAGCAAGCAGCGGTCCGCGAGGTGTTTGAAGAAACCGGGATTGAGCTAAAGCAGACCCAACTCATTGGTCCGGTCATAGAACGGACGGCTATTTTCGATTTCGCTGCCGAGCACTGCGTTCAGCACGAGTTGATTTATCTTGTCGAGCTTGATGCGGTGCCGGATACCAACACGAGTGGTTGGACCGAGGTGGAAAACAGTTTTCTAGAGGAAATGGCATGGCTTTCCGCAGCGGATATCGCGGACTCGAGTATCGAGGTTTTCCCGGAGAACCTAGGTGATCTGGTGGCAAACTTGAGCCAAGGCTGGGACGGAACTCTCCTCAATTTGGGCATAGCTGAGGAATAATACGGGTAGTTTCCACACGCAGAGGAACCGCTTGCACTGCGTTATCAAAAATGCAGGTAAAATCTAGGTAGTCGCAGTGGCAATGGGTTGGCACGTTTACGTTGAGCTACCCGGGCACCGCTGCGTTGAACCACGAATTGCAAGGAGCTAACACCCATGGCTGGTCACTCCAAATGGGCCACAACAAAGCACAAGAAGGCCGTCCTCGACTCTCGACGCGGTAAACTCTTTGCCAAGTTGGTCAAGAACATTGAAGTAGCGGCACGCGCTGGTGGTGCAGACCCGGCAGGAAACCCCGGCCTGGTTGAAGCGATTACCAAGGCCAAGAAGACCTCGGTTCCAAACGACAACATTGACCGCGCGGTGAAGCGTGGTGCTGGCCTCATCGCCGGTGGTGCTGACTACCAAACCATCATGTACG
Organism: Jonesiaceae bacterium BS-20; assembly: GCA_039995105.1. Classification (GTDB taxonomy): domain Bacteria; phylum Actinomycetota; class Actinomycetes; order Actinomycetales; family Cellulomonadaceae. Next base: position 1,670,301 of record CP146203.1, on the reverse strand, counting down.
AGGGCTACGCGCCCGGTGGTGTCGCAGTTCTTGTTGAATGCTTGACCGACAACAAGAACCGCAGTGCTGCTGACGTGCGCGTCGCATTCACGCGCTCGGGTGGACAGATGGCTGACCCCGGATCTGTTGCATACATGTTCGCCCGTAAGGGCATGGTTGTAGTCCCTAAAAAGGACCTGACCGAGGATGACCTCATGATGGCCGTGCTCGAAGCCGGTGCTGAGGAAATCAACGACGGCGGCGACACCTACGAGGTGCTGTGCGAGCACGGTGATATGCCGGCTGTACGTGAAGCACTGACCGCGGCTGGCATTGAATATGACTCGGATGAAGCTATCTGGCACCCGTCGACCAAGATTGACCTGGATGCGGATGGCGCGCGCAAGATCTTCAAGCTGATTGATGCTCTTGAAGAGTCAGACGACGTACAAAACGTTTACGCCGCTTATGACGTTCCAGATGAAGTTATGGCGGAGCTCGAAAACGACGAAGATTAGTCGTTCGGTCGCCGTAAACTCACAACATTAAGAAAGGTCAGGTGCATGCGAGTACTTGGCGTTGACCCAGGACTAACCCGCTGTGGAATTGGTGTAGTGGATTCCATCGGTGGGCGAAGGGCCCGGATGGTCAGCGTGGGAGTAGCTCGCTCTGCACCTGACCTTTCTGTTGATCAGCGGTTACTCAAGATCGCTGATCAACTGGATGAGTGGATGGATTCGCACCTGCCGGATGTGGTTGCCGTTGAGCGTGTCTTTGCGCAGAACAATGTGTCTACCGTGATGGGAACAGCCCAGGTTGCGGGTCTGGCTATGCTGGCAGCGGCGCGGCGCAATGTTCCCGTTGCACTGCATACCCCCAGTGAGGTCAAAGCTGCGGTCACCGGCTCGGGGCGCGCTGACAAGGCGCAGGTACAACGCATGGTGGCTCAAATCTTAGGTCTGACGGAGATTCCTAAACCCGCTGATGCCGCCGATGCGTTGGCCCTAGCGATCTGTAACCTGTGGCGCCCGGCCGCAATCTTGGATAAGTCCCAAAGTTTTGCGGCAACCCCGGCCCAGCGCCAGTGGGCCGCTGCCGAGCAAGCGGCGCGGCAAGGCAAACACCTTGGCTGAAATTGATAGCCTGAATCGTACACCTGTTCGTATTTTGTTAGATTGGGCTTAGCTCTCGTGATTGCTTCATTGACCGGCACTGTCCAGCAGCTGCGCATTAGCGCGCTGATTTTAGAGGTTGCCGGGGTGGGTTACCTCATCAATGCGACCCCCACTACGCTCTCCAACCTTCGCGTGGGTGGGAACGCCTCGCTTGCAACCTCGATGGTGGTCCGTGAGGATGCCTTAACCCTGTACGGGTTTGATAGCGAGGACGAGCGAGAGATGTTTGAGGTTGTCCAAACTGTCAGTGGGGTAGGGCCGCGCTTGGCCCTGGCCATGCTGGCCGTGCATACTTCAGATTCGCTGCGCATGGCACTCGTTCAAGAAGATGTTAAGGCGCTCACCCGGATCCCAGGAATTGGCCCCAAGGTCGCCCAGCGGCTACTGCTTGAGCTCCGGGGTAAAATCTCAGCTCCGGCCTTTAGCGCCGATGCCCCAGGTGCGGTTCCGGCACCGGTCGCTGACCAGCGCGGTCAAGTTATTGACGCTCTAGTCTCGCTCGGTTGGAACGCTAAGGCCGCTGAGCAGGCGGTTGAACAGGTTCTTGCTGATACGGGTGCGGCCCAGGTTGAGATGGCCACGGTGCCAGCCACCCTGCGTAGTGCGCTTAAGGTTTTGGGTGGTCAACGTGGCTGATGACAATACGGACTTTGACAGTTTAGATTTCTCCGGTGGATTTGGGGATGAAGGTTACGTCGCCCAGGGATTAGAGGACGCCCAAGAGCGGGTTTCTTCTCCCGATGCAGACGCCCTTGAGCGGGCCGCCGAAGCGGCCCTGCGTCCCCGCTCGCTCGATGACTTTGTTGGCCAGCGCGTGGTGCGCGACCAACTTTCGTTGGTTCTTGATGCCGCCAAGGGACGCGGAGCCTCACCCGATCACGTCCTACTATCCGGCCCACCGGGGTTGGGTAAAACAACCTTGGCAATGATTATTGCGGTTGAACTTGGGGTGTCGCTACGCATTACCTCAGGCCCGGCCATCCAGCATGCGGGTGACTTGGCCGCTATTTTATCTTCGCTTGATGAGGGTGAAGTCTTATTTATTGATGAGATTCACCGGTTGGCTCGTCCTGCAGAAGAATTGCTTTACGTTGCCATGGAAGACTTCCGCGTTGACGTTGTTGTTGGCAAGGGCGCGGGGGCCAGTGCGATTCCATTGAGCCTGCCGCGGTTCACCGCCGTTGGGGCAACAACCCGCGCCGGTTTATTGCCGGCTCCATTGCGCGACCGGTTTGGGTTCACTGGGCACCTTGATTTCTATTCTGCGGATGAACTTGAGCAAGTCCTGACGCGCTCGGCTAAATTGCTGGGTGCAGATATTGCGCCGGAAGCCGCAGCGGAACTTGCCTCGCGGTCTCGGGGAACCCCGCGTATTGCCAACCGGCTCTTGCGGCGGGTGCGCGACTGGGCCCAGGTTCGTGGCACGGGTGAGCTGGACCTGGTTGCGGCAAAGTCGGCGCTCGATGTCTATGAAGTCGACCAACTGGGGTTAGACAGGCTAGACCGTGCGGTATTGACGGCACTGTGTCAGCGATTTGGAGGTGGCCCAGTGGGGCTTTCCACCTTGGCCGTTGCCGTCGGTGAGGAACCGGAAACAGTGGAAAGCGTTGCCGAGCCTTTCCTAGTGCGTGAGGGATTGATGGGCCGCACCGCACGTGGACGGGTTGCCACCGCTGCGACATGGAAACACCTAGGGCTCATGCCACCCGCTGATTTTCCAACCCTGTTTACATAGAATTTTTCGGGGCCAAATTGCCATTTGTCCCTGTCATGCGCCATTCTTAAGGGTGGATAACATGGTTGTTGCGACAGCGCTGTGATCTACCCATAAAGAAGTGGCACTTTTTTGCGCTGCGATACGTTAGGTATGCGGGCGCATTGGCGTTCGATTTTGATTCAAACTTGCTATGAAGGTGTGTGACCGCAGTGGATTTCTCAATCATTATTATGCTTGGTGGCTTTGTCCTGCTCATGATGTTCATGACGCGAGGACAACGTAAGCGCCAAAAAGAGGCAGTAAAGTTCCGTGACTCGCTTGAAGTGGGAACACAGGTCATGACTGCCTCCGGAATGGTGGGCACCATTTCCAATGTTGAGGGTGACCTCATTACCCTCGAATCACCAGACGGCAGCGCTAGCCGGTGGGTTAAGGCTGCCATTGCAAAGCCGTACGAGGCTCCAGAAGGCGTAGACCAGGCCGTCGCCGCAACAGAAGCAGCGGACACCGGATTCGCGGTTCCTGACGATGTCAGCGCGCTCATTGAAAAGCCAAACTCGGATGACGAGTCCAAGAACTAACCGTAGTAATTGAAAAGCCGTGGCCACTTATGGCCACGGCATAAATTTGCAGGTGGCGTAATGTTCCTGCGCGTATGAGAAGAGACGAAAGTTGGCCACCACCAACACCAAACCAAAGGCTAGGGGTGCGCGGCCCATCATTGGGTTGTTCGCTATCATTCTGGTCCTTTTTGGTTCCCTAGCCGCCGGCAATAAATGGTCGGACGCAAGCTGGACACCGAACTTAGCCCTCGACCTTGAGGGTGGAACGCAGATCATTCTGCAAGCGGTAACGGCGAACAATGAGCCGGTTACCTCCGAAGACATCAACCAGGCGATCGAGATTATCCGCCAGCGTGTTGACTCTTCGGGTGTAGCTGAAACAGAAATCACGAGTCAGGGTGGCAAGAACATTGTTGTTGCCATTCCGGGCAAGCCTTCGCAGGAAACCCTGAACCTAGTCCGTGAGTCCGCCCAGATGCAGTTCCGTCCTGTTCTCTTCTTTGGCAACCCGCAGCCAGTACCTGCGGAGCAGACAACCGACCAACCTGAAACGACGCCGGGTCCAGACGGAGAAATCACCGGTGACAACGCCGATGAGGCGAATACCGACGAGGCTCCAGCAACTGAGGAGTCCCCGGCAACCGAGGACTCTGCCGAGGCCCCCGCTACGGAGGAGACTCCCGCACCTGAAGAGCCGGCCGCACCTGAAGAGCCGGCCGCAAAGCCCACCAATAACTCCGACCTGGCTTGGATCACTCCCGAGATCATGGACGAGTTCAAAGCACTCGACTGCACTGCTCCAGAGAACCTTAAGGGCGGTGGCGGTGTAGCCGACCCGGCCAAGCCTCTTGTCACCTGTGAAGCTGATGGCAGCACCAAGTACATTCTTGGGCCAATGGACTTTGCCGGTAGTGAGATCAAGCGGGCGTCATCCGGCTTAGAGCAAACACAAAGTGGTGCAACGCTGAACAGCTGGGCTGTCAACTTAGAGTTCACCAAGGATGGTACCCGGGCGTTCAGGGAAGTCACTACGCGACTATCAGAGTTGCCAAACTACGAAACCTGGATTTCGACTCCCAACCCCACCCTAGCCCCCAATATGTTTGCCATGGCTTTGGACAACTTGGTTATTGCTGCACCCCAAGTGAGCATTATTATCTCTGACGGTAAGGCGGAGATCACCGGTAGTTACACCAACGAGTCGGCCAACATGTTGGCAAACCAGCTCAACTTTGGTGCCTTGCCGCTGACCTTTGAAGTGCAGAGCGAAGAGACTATCTCTGCAACGCTTGGTTCCGAGCAGCTCCAGAAGGGACTGCTGGCGGGTCTGATCGGTCTTGGACTCGTTGTTGTCTACTCCTTGGTCCAGTACCGCGTCCTTGGTTTGGTAACCGTGGCCTCCTTGATGGTCGCCGCCTTGCTCACCTACGGTGCGATTACTGTCCTATCCTGGCTGCAAGGCTACCGACTATCTCTGCCGGGTGTTGCCGGTGTGATTCTGGCGGTTGGTATTACAGCGGACTCGTTCATTGTGTACTTCGAACGTATCCGTGACGAGTTGCGAGATGGCCGCAACCTCGAGGGCGCAGTTGCCGTAGGTTGGGACCGCGCCAAGCGGACCATTATTGCCTCGGACACCGTGAACTTTATTGCTGCCGTCGTCCTGTATTTCCTCGCTGTCGGTGGGGTCCGTGGATTCGCGTTTACCCTCGGTCTGACCACCTTGATTGACCTAGTCATTGTCTTCTTCTTCACCCACCCGGTCATGACGCTGTTGGCTAAGACAAAGTTCTTTGCGGAAGGACACAAACTGTCCGGGTTCGATCCCAAGGGACTGGGCATTGCCCCAACCCGTTACGTTGGACGTGGCCGAGTCGCTGCCGCTGGGCAGCCAGCCAGCAATGCCCCTAACGGCAAGCGTCTGACGATTGCGGAGCGCAAGGCCGCCCAAGAAGCGGAAGAAGCTGCCAAGGCTGAAGAGCTCGCCTCGGTTGGCCTAGACAACGAGAACCCGATTGATGCTAAGGATGGTGATCGGTGATGGCTTCCAAGTTCTCCACATGGGGTAACGACCTTTACACCGGCAAGAAGTCGTATGACATTGTTGGTAAGCGCAAGAGCTACTTCACCGTCGCCATTATTTGCGTGGTGTTGTCACTTGCAGTCTTAGGAATCAAGAAAGTCAACCTTGGAATCGAGTTCCATGGTGGTTCCCAGTTCACCGTCACCAATGCGCACAGCACCGATCAGCAGCTCGCGATCGACACGGTAACTGCAGTGCTGCCGGATGAGCAGCCACGGGTTTCAAACGTGGGTACCAACGCCCTGCGCATTCAAACCAATGCGCTTGATGAAGAGCAAGTCATCGCGGTCCGCGACGCTCTTATGAAGACCTACGAAGTCACTGAAGACGATGTCGCCAGCGCTAACGTAGGACCCTCTTGGGGTAAGGATGTGTCGGGCAAGGCACTTCAAGGACTCGTTGTCTTCATCATCTTGGTCATGATTGTTATGGCCCTGTACTTCCGGGCCTGGCGCATGGCGGCGGCGGCGATCATCGCGCTGTTCCACGACCTCATTTTGACCATTGGTGTATACGCACTGATCGGTTGGGAGGTAACTCCCGCAACTGTAATTGGCCTGTTAACCATTTTGGGTTACTCCATTTACGACACCGTCGTAGTCTTTGACAAGGTTAAGGAAAACACGCACGAGATTACCGAGCAACACCTGTTCACCTACGCCGAACGCGCTAACCTGGCCGTAAACCAGACCCTCGTGCGCTCGATCAATACCTCAGTAGTTGCGCTGCTTCCGGTTGGGTCGATCCTGTTTATTGGAACCTTTATTCTCGGTGCCGGAACCCTGCGAGACATTGCGCTGTCACTGTTCGTAGGTATGGCCGTTGGTGCATACTCTTCGATCTTCTTGGCCACCCCACTCGAGGTTGCCCTGCGGATGGGAGAGCCGGTTATTGCTCAGCACACCCAGGAAGTACTTGAACAGCGCGCTGCGCGTAAGGCTGGCGGAGCTGATCAGGAATCTGATGCAAAGGACCCCTCCGTGGTTTCTGTGGGTGCGATTGGCGAGCAGCCAAGCGCAACCGGCATGATCGTCAAGGGCGGGCACCAGGGTAACCGGGCGCAGCCAAAGCGTAAGAAGAAGTGAGCTTGATGGAAAACGCAACATCTACCTCATTGGTGGATCTGGACCTGCGCGGATATATCCGAGATCTTCCAGATTATCCAAGTGCTGGCATCACGTTCCGGGATATCACCCCGTTACTGGTTGCTCCGCAGGCCCTGAGCGCAGCAATTGAGCAACTAGCGGCTCTGGTTCCTGCCGGAACCGAACTCATCGCGGGTATGGAAGCACGGGGCTTTATCTTCGGTGCAGCACTTGCCCAGCACATGGGCTTGGGCTTTGTGCCAATCCGAAAAGCTGGCAAGTTGCCACCTCCGGTCAAGAGCTTTACCTACGACCTGGAATACGGGCAAGCCACGGTAGAACTGCGCGATGGAACAGTTTCACCCGGTGCCAAGGTTGTCCTTCTGGATGACGTGTTGGCCACCGGAGGAACTGCGGAAGCGGGCGCTGAACTGCTAGAACAGGTTGGGGCCGAAGTTGTACGTGCGATTTTCCTGCTGGAACTTGCAGGGCTGAGCGGACGTGAACGGCTCGCTGGGCGAGCCGTTTCCACACTGATGGTTCTGTAGATCTACAATGTTCCCCTAAGCAGTAAAGTTATAACCGTTGGGAGAAACGCTCCAACGTTTACCTATGGGAGGCACCATGACCGAGCAACAAGGCGGACCCACGGTGCCTTCCATAAGTAGTGGGACCGGCACCCAGCCGGACTCTGGGCAGCACGGGGACACTAAACCGGTGATCAAGCCGAGCGACCTGGGTCCAAAGGGAACTATTCTAGAACCCAAATCAAACTCAAGTGTTGACCTGCTCGCTAAGCCCATTGGAGACACCCTTACGGGGGTTTCTACAACCGGGCGGGTTCGATCCCGCTTTGGCAGGTTTGGTTCAAAGCATGCGGTGGGTATACCGGCACTCGAACCGCTGTTGCGGGCCGTTAGGGCAAACCACCCCAAGGCCGATGTTTGTCTCATCGAACGGGCATACACAACCGCGGAATTGGCGCACCGCGGTCAGATGCGCAAGAGCGGTGATCCATACATCACCCACCCCGTTGCGGTAGCAACGATTTTGGCCGAGCTAGGCCTGACCCCTCCCACGTTGGCAGCGGCACTGTTGCATGACACGGTCGAGGACACCGATTACTCCCTCGAGCAATTGACTGCCGAGTACGGGGAAGCTATCGCTCTTCTCGTTGATGGAGTCACCAAGCTCGACAAGGTAACTTACGGCGAAGCCGCCCAGTCTGAGACCGTACGTAAAATGGTCGTGGCGATGGCCAAGGACATTCGCGTCTTGATGATCAAACTTGCGGATAGGCTGCACAACGCCCGTACTTGGAAGTTTGTGCCGTCGTCTTCAGCTGCTAAAAAAGCCCGGGAGACGTTAGAGATCTATGCTCCATTGGCACACCGCCTGGGCATGAATACCATCAAGTGGGAACTTGAAGACCTCTCATTCCAAACGCTGTACCCAAAGGTGTATGAGGAGATCGTTCATCTGGTTGCTGAGAGAGCGCCGGCCCGGGAAGAGTATCTGACGATTGTGCGGGACCAGATCAACGCTGATCTGCGCGCCGCGAAAATCAAGGCCACCGTAACTGGGCGACCAAAGCACTATTACTCGATCTACCAAAAGATGATTGTTCGTGGACACGAGTTCGCCGACATCTATGACCTCATTGGCACCCGGGTGCTCGTCGACACCGTCCGAGACTGCTACGCCGCCCTAGGTGCCCTGCACGCTCGTTGGAACCCGGTTCCTGGTCGTTTCAAAGACTACATTGCCATGCCCAAGTTCAACATGTACCAGTCACTGCACACCACGGTGATTGGCCCGGGCGGCAAACCGGTCGAGATTCAAATCCGGACCAATGACATGCACCGCCGCGCAGAGTACGGTGTGGCTGCCCACTGGAAGTACAAAGAGGGCGACAAAGACAACACGGCAAGCCCGGATAACTCCAATGACATGACTTGGCTGCGCCAACTTGTTGACTGGCAGCGGGAAACGGCTGACCCCTCGGAGTTCCTCGATTCCCTACGGTTTGAAATCGGTGGTTCTGAGGTATACGTCTTCACGCCCAAGGGCGACGTAATCGCTTTGTCTCAGGGTGCAACGCCCGTGGACTTTGCGTACACGGTCCACACGGAGGTTGGACACCGCACCATGGGCGCGCGCATCAACGGCCGGTTGGTTCCGCTCGACTCCGAGCTAGAAAACGGCGATGTTGTCGATGTCCTAACGTCTAAGTCCCAGACCGCAGGTCCCAGTAGGGACTGGTTGGCATTTGTAAAGACAGCCAGAGCCAAGAACAAGATTCGGCAGTGGTTCCAGAAGGAACGCCGCGAAGAAGCTATCGAACACGGCAAGGAAAGCATTGCGCGCGCCATGCGGAAGCAGAACCTGCCGTTCCAGCGGTTGCTTTCGCACGAGTCAATTCTCAGCGTTGCCCACGACATGCGCTACAACGATGTCTCGGCGTTGTACGCGGCAGTTGGCGAGGGCCATGTTTCGGCTGCGAATGTCGTACAAAAACTGGTCCAATCGGTAGGCGGCTCGGACGCAAACCAAGAAGATATGGCCGAACTGACGCGTCCGGGGAAGTCGCGTAGTTCCCGCACCGGAGACCCCGGCATCAAGGTGAAGGGTGTTGACGACATTTGGGTCAAACTATCCAAGTGTTGTACGCCGGTTCCCGGCGATGAGATTATCGGGTTCATTACCCGTGGGCAGGGTGTTTCCGTTCACCGCTCGGACTGCAACAACGTCAAGGCGCTCCAAGAGCAGCCGGAGCGCATGGTCGAGGTCGAGTGGACCGGTGGGGCTAATACTATGTTCCTGGTGCAGATCCAGGTTGAGGCTCTTGACCGTTCGCGACTGCTGTCTGATGTCACCCGAGTGCTATCAGACTCACACGTCAACATCCTGTCCGCATCGGTGTCCACCAGTTCCGACCGGGTGGCTATTTCACGGTTTGCATTTGAGATGGCAGAACCGGCTCACTTGACCACCGTGCTGAATGCAGTGCGTCGCATTGATGGCGTATTTGACGTACATCGAATCACCGGTTCTTGATCGTTGCTGACACTATTCAACGACCTTTGAGTTGGACCGGTTAAGGAGTCTAGACAAGAGCTCGAGCGCCGGTATTTTGTTTCGAAAACCTGCATGATCAGTGAGATACGCGCACGCCTCGGCCATAAGCCGTTGTGGTTCTGAGAAACTGAAAATGTGTCTGGTGGCTTCGCTGACGGTGCACCAGGCGGCGAGATCAACCACCGTTCGGACCGGTGAAGTTACTCGTGTTGTGCCATAGTGCACGGTTTCGCTGGGAGTTACGTTGCTTCGAGCGAATTGGGCGGGGCTGGGTAATGTGCGAATGAACGAGGTTTGCGGGTAAAGCACATCGATCACTCGGGGTGGGAACTTGCCCGTGAGGACCCATGCTGCGGTCCTACGCCCCAGGACTACGTTTAACTCCGGTGGAATAGCGCAAGTTTGGGCCCGCAGTAGGGGAGTCGAAGCCTCGTCCGGGTAGACAGCCACCCCGGGACGCTCCAGATCCAGTGTGCCGTCAAGGAGTAGTGCCTGAAAAGCAATTTCGCCCCCCACAGTTTGAGGGGTGAACACCTTTGGGTAACCAAATGAGCTGGTGTTACCTATTCCAGTCAGATGTGCTTGGGCTTGCAGGTAGGTGACCATCGAGCGAGGTCGCGGCCAAACCTGCAAGTCCAAATCCAATGATTCGGTAAGAGCACTCTTATTCGTGGGCATACAGCAGTTTTTCAGATTTTAGGGCAGAAAAAAGCGGGCGGACCAAACCTGTGGAAAACTTATTCCACATTGGGTTTGATGTCCGCCCGCCTCTTAGTGTTACGGGACTAACTAGGTGTCAATTAGCCACGAGCCTCGGCGGCAGCCTTTTCAACCTGCTCAAGCCATGCCTTGCGCGCCTCAATAGCAGAGGTGAGCTCCTTGACCTTGCGGTCGTTACCGGCGCTCTGTGCCTTGGTAAGGTCGGTTTCGAGACCGGCGATAGCTTGCTCTAGTTGAGCAGCAGCGCCTTCTGCGCGGGCACGGGTCTCTGGGTTGGTCCGGTCCCACTTGGCCTGTTCGGCGTCACGCACCGCGTTCTCAACTGCGCGCAAACGAGCCTCAACTTTGGAAAGGTCAGCGCGGGGAACCCGGCCTGCCTCTTCCCAACGTTCCTGAACGCTGCGCAAGGTAGCCTTTGCGGCGTTGATGTCGGTGACGGGAACAAGAGCCTCAGCCTCCGCCAACAGCGCTTCCTTGACTACCAGGTTCTCGGCATACTCGGCGTCGGTAACTGCGTTAGCAGCGTCGCGTGCGTTAAAGAATTCGTCCTGTGCGCCACGGAACTTTGCCCACAACGCGTCGTCATCCTTGCGGCTTGCCCGGCCGGCGGACTTCCACTCCGTCATGAGGTCACGGTAGGCGGATGCGGTTGCACCCCAGTCAGTTGAAGTGGACAGAGCCTGTGCGCGCTCAACGAGTGCGGACTTCAACGCCTTGGCTGAAGCGTTCTGCTTCTCCAACTCGGCGAAGAAGTGACGACGTTCGCGGTCAAATGTGGTGCGTGCGTGGCTAAAACGTTTCCACAGCTCATCTTCAACGTTCTTGTCTAAACGTGGGCCTTGACGCTGGGATTCTTTCCAGTTTTCGAGCAGGCTGCGAAGTTCCTCCCCAGCTGGACGCCACTGGATCTTCTGTGGCTCCGCTGCTGCCAACTTTTCAGCGGCCTCAACGATAGCGGTGCGGGAGACAAGGGCCTCCTGCTTAGCCGCAACTCGGACGGCCTCAAGCTCGGCGCGGCGCACCTTGGCCTGAGCCTCAAGTGCCTGGACGCGTTCACGCAGAGCAACAAGGTCACCAACTGCAGCAGGCTCGGCCGTTTCCTGACGGAGCTTGGCGAGGGTTGAGTCGATCTCCTTGATTGCTAGGTCTGCGGTGCCTAGGCGAGTTTCAAAGAGGGTTACCTTGGCATCAAGGTCAAGGTACCGGCGTACGTAGAGGCTCATGGCCTCGTCTGCGGTGGCGTCCGGGAACTGACCTACCGGGCGCTCTGTCTCGCCGTCTTTGACGAATACATTGCCCTCTTCATCTACCCGGCCAAAGGTGCTAGCAGCGGTGATTGCTGCCATGTCTTCTTTAGGAGCGACAGGAACGGCAGCGGGGGTTGCTAATGGAGCTGCGCCGGACGGACGTGGGCGAGGCTTGCTGCCAGCCAAAGCCGTTGGGCTCATGCCTGACGGCTTGGCCACGGGCTTGGGCGTAGCCACGCTTGCTGCCGGCTCAGGAGCAGAGTTGCTGGCAACAGTTGGCTCGGTTACTAAAGAAGGGGTTGGGACTGCTTCCGCGGCTTGTGAATCCTGCGGTTGTGACTGTGCGTCCGGTTGGATGATTTCGCTCATGGGCGCTCTGCTCCTTTTATATAGTGGCGACAACCTAGGCTTACCCAAGGCTGTCGTCAGCGACTGCATGCGCGACAAAACTGTTGCCGTGCGTGCGGACTTCGACGTGGTGCCTGTGCACCTCTTTATAGTCTAGGGACTTAGTCACAATAAGTAGGACTCAATTGCCAAGAAAACTAAGAAAAGATTTCAACACTGTCTAAAATGTCGCAATTTAAACGTGATTTCGGGCATTTTCAGCTCCCGGGTGAGCCAAACCTCATTTGGATGGCGGGCTGATGCGCGGTTGGGCAGGTTGTTCAGGACTAAGATTAGACAATGGCACGTCCCACTCCACTTTCAGGTTTTCCAGAATGGCTCCCCGCACAGCGCATGATCGAGCGCGATATTTTGCGGATCATAGAACAGACATTTGAACTCCATGGGTTCCCCGGCATTGAAACCCGCGCGGTTGAACCATTGGACCAGTTGCTGAGCAAGGGAGAGACTTCAAAAGAGGTCTACGTTTTGCGGCGCCTCCAAGGCGATGACGAGCAGGTCAAATCTAGCTCCGAGAAGTCCATGGGCTTGCACTTTGACCTGACGGTTCCGTTCGCGCGCTATGTGGTCGAAAACGCCGGACACCTCCAGTTCCCTTTCAAGCGCTACCAGATTCAAAAGGTATGGCGCGGGGAACGGCCACAGGACGGCCGCTTCCGCGAGTTCTACCAGGCTGATATCGATGTCGTTGGCGCGGGGGAGTTGCCGTATCACTTTGAGATCGAACTGCCACTGGTCATGGCAGAGGCGCTGGGTAACCTCAGTGTGCTCGGGGTTCCGCCCGTAAAGATCTTGGTCAACAACCGCAAGGTCGCCGAGGGCTTTTACCGGTCCCTGGGCCTCACGGATATTGACGCGGTCCTGCGCAACATCGACAAGTTGGACAAGATTGGCCCGGAAAAGGTGGCAGCGGCCTTGATCACTGAGGCAGGCGCGACGCCGGTGCAGGCGCAAGCTTGCCTTGACCTCGCTGCCATTAACGGTATGGACCTCACGGTCATCGACCGTGTGCGTGCTCTAGCCGATGCCCACCAGGTTGACTCAGAACTCTTTAACACCGGCCTTGCCGAGCTCAGTGGGCTCATCGCAGAGGCCAGCGTGCGTGCACCCGGGGTTGTCGAGGCAAACCTCAAGATCGCTCGCGGCTTGGACTACTACACGGGCTCCGTCTATGAGTCAGTCTTGATCGGACACGAGGACCTCGGTTCGATCTGCTCGGGTGGTCGTTATGACACGTTGGCAACCGATGGAAAGAATACCTACCCCGGCGTGGGTCTTTCGATCGGTGTTTCCCGGTTGGTCTCTCGTCTGATTGCTCAGAACATCGTGGGTGTGGACCGCTCGGTTCCCACCGCCGTGTTGGTTGCCGTAACCGATGAAGAATCACGGTCGCGCTCTAATGAGATAGCCAGCCAGTTGCGAGCTCGAGGCATCTCCTGTGATGTTGCGCCTACCGCAGCCAAGTTTGGTAAGCAAATCCGTTACGCAGACCGCCGGGGCATTCCATATGTTTGGTTTGGTGCGACTGCCCAGGGTGAAGAGGACCAGGTCAAGGACATTCGTTCCGGTGACCAGGTTGGGGCTGATCCAATGGTGTGGACCCCACCGGAGCAGGACTTGCGTCCGCTCGTGCACGCGGTAACGACCGGCGAGTAACCGGGCAACTGTAGTAAAAAGTTTTGACCTAGTACCTCTACTAGGTAGCCTTTGTAGTAACTGACTGAACTGGTGGGTTCCACTGCTGGTTCGGTCTTCTGTCAGAACAAGCCTAGAAGGCACCGGAACTTTGGTTTTGGAACTTCTTTCGAACCTGAAAAAGGACTATTCTGTGTTGCGTACACACAACGCCGGTTCCCTGCGAGCCGACCATATTGGCCAGACCGTTACCCTGACCGGCTGGGTAGACCGCCGCCGTGATCACGGTGGGGTTGCCTTTATTGATCTCCGTGACGCTTCCGGGATCGCCCAGGTTGTCATCCGGGACGAGGAAGTAGCCCACCCGCTGCGCTCCGAGTTTGTTCTCCAAATAACCGGTGTAGTTAACGCCCGTCCAGACGGCAACGACAACACCAACTTGGACACCGGAGCGATCGAGGTTATCGCTGACACGGTTGTGGTCCTCAACGAGTCGGCTGCCCTACCTTTCCAGGTATCAACTGCGCTCGACGGCACGGAGCAGATCGGTGAAGAGGCACGCCTCAAGTACCGCTACCTCGACCTACGCCGCCCAAAGCCAGCCCAGACCATTCGCCTGCGTTCCAAGGTCTCCCAGGCCGCGCGCCGGGTACTCGAAGACAACGACTTTGTTGAGATCGAAACGCCAACGCTGACCAAGTCCACCCCCGAGGGTGCTCGCGACTTCCTAGTGCCTGCACGGTTGGCACCGGGATCTTGGTATGCGCTGCCACAGTCACCGCAGCTGTTCAAGCAGTTGCTCATGGTCTCCGGTATGGAGCGCTACTACCAAATCGCTCGTTGCTACCGCGACGAGGACTTCCGTGCGGACCGTCAGCCTGAGTTCACCCAGCTCGACATTGAGATGAGCTTTGTTGAGCAGGATGACGTCATTGCGCTTGCTGAGCAGCTGCTCAAGGCGATTTGGAAGCTTATTGGCGTTGAGCTCGAGGGCCCAATCGACCGGATCACGTTTGCTGACTCCATGCGCCTGTATGGAAGCGACAAGCCGGACCTGCGCTTTGACCTGAAGATCACGGAGCTTGCCGAGTACTTCAAGGACACCGAGTTCCGTGTGTTCCAGAACGAGTACGTGGGCGCGATCGTCATGCCGGGTGGGGCTTCCCAGCCACGCCGCCAGTTTGATGCTTGGCAGGAGTTTGCCAAGCAGCGCGGTGCCAAGGGCTTGGCTTACGTCACCATCGCCGAGGACGGCGCACTCGGTGGCCCAGTTGCCAAGAACCTCACCGACGCTGAGCGCGACGGGCTCGCAGGCATCACCGGTGCCAAGCCGGGCGACTGCATCTTCTTTGCAGCGGGTAAGACCGATGACTGCCGCGGATTGCTCGGTGCTGTTCGTAACGAGATCGGTTCACGTGCTGGTCTGATCGACGAGGACGCTTGGGCGTTCGTTTGGGTCGTTGATGCTCCACTGTTCAAGCCAACCGGCCAGGACGATGACGTTGACCTCGGTAACTCGGCATGGACCGCCGTGCACCACGCATTCACGAGCCCAACCCCGCAGTGGCTCAACAACTTTGAAGAAAACCCGGGCGAGGCTCTTGCCTACGCGTACGACATTGTCTGCAACGGTAACGAGATCGGTGGTGGATCAATCCGTATCCACCGCAAGGACGTTCAAGAACGCGTCTTCAAGGTCATGGGCATTGGTGAGGAAGAAGCTCAGGAGAAGTTTGGCTTCCTGCTCGACGCGTTCTCATTCGGGGCCCCTCCACACGGTGGAATCGCATTCGGTTGGGACCGCATTGTGGCCCTGCTGACTAAGGCAGAATCAATCCGCGATGTTATTGCGTTCCCTAAGTCCGGTGGCGGGTTCGACCCTCTGACCAGTGCACCAGCTCCCATTACGCCCCAGCAGCGCAAGGAAGCCGGAGTGGACTTCAAGGCAAAGAAAGCTGTTGAAGCGTAAGCCTTGACTGACCGCCGTGCACTGAAGACCGAGAGGTCTTCTTCCCGGCCTGGGCTTCTCGATGCCGCCCCTACGTTGGGCATGCTCGGCTGGCCCCAGCAGTAGTAGTGAGAATCGGTGCCTACCCAAAGTTTCAGCTTTGGGTAGGCACCGATTTGGTACGCCCAGCATGGGCATTTGCTTGGAGGTGTAAGTCCTCTGAAGGGGAAGGTGGTTTAACTTCTAGTCAATGGCAACTGCGTCATCGTGAGGTGGGGTGGGAAGGAAGCCGGCGGCGAAACTCTGCACCGAGGTATACGAACCGCATATTAGGCATGTTGATCTGGGTGAGCCTGCCAAAGAAGGTGAAGCCCGTTCCACCAAGAGGGTCAGTGTGTAAATGCGGTGGGGGTAGGGGGAAAGTAAATGTTCTTATCTGGGGAGGTCTGTTCCAGTGCGTCACTTGTTGTTTGGGTGGAGCGGTTTGGCTTTAAGGGTCTTAACTGATGGGGCAGAAGTCAGCAGAGGTCGTAGTACTCACCGGGATAGGTTGCTGGGTCAGGTGATGATTCCAGTGGCTCACGTGTGTTGGGGTGGGGAAGGGCTGAACGCTGGGAATTGATGGTTTGAAGCAATATTTCTCGTGACTCATTGAGATCGTAGTAAATCTGGAGAACAGAGCAGGAAGGTGGAGGTACCGGTGCATCTGGAAGGGCCCCTTGCTGTGCGTAGTAGTGAGATTCCGGCGGATATTGGGGATGACATCAGGGATGACCAAGGGGTGTGGGAGGAGATATTTTCTTCTACGAATTTGGTTGTTGCGTTGAAACGTGTTGAGCGTAATCGGGGTGCCCCTGGTGTTGATGGGCTAAGCGCGGAGGATCTTCGTGACTGGCTCAAAGAGCACTGGGTTGGGACTCGGGTTGCGTTGGATGCGGGCATGTATGTGCCGTTGCCGGTGCGTCAGGTGATGATCCCAAAACCTGGTGGCGGTCAACGGATGTTGGGTGTGCCGTCTGTGTTGGATCGGTTGATTCAACAAGCAATCAGTCAAGTACTGTCCCCGATTTTTGATCCGGGGTTTGTGCCGGTGTCTTTTGGGTTCCGGCCGAACAAGAGTGCTCACGATGCTGTGCGGGTCGCCAAGACGGTGATTTCGCAAGGGTATCGGTGGGTAGTTGAGGTTGATCTTGATGCGTTCTTTGATCGGGTCAACCATGACATGCTCATGGCTAGGGTTGCGCGCAAGGTGAAAGATAAACGGGTATTGAAGTTGGTACGCCGGTATCTTGAAGCGGGAATCATGGCAGATGGTGTGTTGCAATCAACGGGTGAGGGGACTCCTCAGGGGTCGCCGTTATCGCCGTTGTTGTCGAACATTATGTTGGATGATTTTGATCAGGAGTTTTGGAAGCGTGGGCACCGGTTTGTTCGGTATGCCGACGATATTCGGATCTTCTTGCGGTCCAAACGGGCCGCGACACGGGTGCTTGACCAAGCCACCAAGGTCTTGGAAGAATGCTTGTCGCTTCGAGTGAATCAAGACAAGTCCACGATCGATCCGGCAACGGTAGCTACATTGCTGGGTTTCGGGTTCTACTTCACCAACAAGGGCGTCAAGATCCGGGTGGCTCCGAAAGCGTTTACACGCATGAAGGACCACATTCGGAAACTGACCTCTCGTAAGTGGAGTGTGTCGATGGAATACCGCATCATGAAACTGAACCAATATGTTCGAGGTTGGATGGGCTACTTCAGGTTGTCTTCGACACCAAGGAAGTTCTCCAAACTTGACCAGTGGTTTCGGCGTCGGATGCGGCAAATCCTGTGGAAGCAATGGAAACGTCCACGAACGCGAGTAACACAACTGCGTCGCCTAGGGATTCGACCAGATCTGGCGTATCAATGGGCAATGAGCAGTCGTGCGTACTGGCGTATCGCAGCATCTCCGGTGCTTACCCGAGCGTTACCAAACCAATACTGGACCGATCAAGGTCTGGTCCTCTTTCGCCCTGCATGGGACAAATTTCAAACGACCTAGCGAACCGCCGTATGCGAGGCCCGCATGTACGGTGGTGTGAGAGGCGGGAGGCAAACCCTCCCGCCTACTCGATTGTCAGATGGTCAGGCGGCGAGCCTGGTCATCACATGGTTTAGCCGTCCGGCAGGTAAAGGAATGCCCTCTGGCACAGGCAGTGTCAGTACCCCTACGTCACCACTTGAGGGAGCTAAGCCCTCAAGGCATGCCATTTCTTGGGCGCCACCAACCGCGGCATCTGCCATGATTCGTTGTGGAAACGGACCCAACAAAAGGTCAAGCCGCGACCCGCACCGGCGCCCCACGTAGTAGGCGGCACGCCTGTCAGGTACACGTGGGGGTTTGCCGGTCACAGCCCCGCATCCAAGAGACGCAGGCGCACAGCGGTGCCTTGCCCGGCGTCTCGGCGATTTGAAGCTGAAGCCATGACGGCTTCCCACCCGCTATCAAACACCCAGGTCAAGTGCGTCATGTGGCGTGAAGTCATGACACATAGCCGGCCAGAAGCCATAGCGTGGTCAGACTCAGCGCCGGATAAGGTTGGGTCTACGGCAACAACGCAGTGCCACTGGCCTCCTTGCAGCCGGTCAGCGGTGCCGACAGTTATCTCACCGAGAGTCAGTCCAAGGTCGACAAGGATTGCTTCAAGGGTAGATACCTGGGCGTTGCGTGAAACCACAATGGCAACGTCACGAGCGGTGATAGGGCGTGAAACCATCTCGCCGTTACGTTCTTCAATTAACGTG
The DNA here is from genome assembly GCA_039995105.1 of Jonesiaceae bacterium BS-20. Lineage (GTDB taxonomy): Bacteria > Actinomycetota > Actinomycetes > Actinomycetales > Cellulomonadaceae. Next base: position 1,651,879 of record CP146203.1, on the reverse strand, counting down.
GTGCCAATGTAGTCTGCGGCTAAGGTGGCCACAGTGCGCATGGTGCCTAGGTCATAAGCATTGTCGAGTTCATCTACTTCAACCGTGGAGATTTCACCGCTGAACTCTGCAAGGTGCCGGGCGACTCGGCGCGACCCGAAACTGAACGGGTACAACGGGGCAATCACATTGGTGGTGACCGGACCTAACCTGTAGGTGTCGGGCAGGCCTAGCACGGTTGTGTCAGGGCGTCGCTTCAAAACTTCAGGTGCACGCATTTGGGGTGCGTCCTTCATACGCGACCAGGCGTTGGCGTCAAAGGCAATAACTGGCCCAATTTGGCTGGGGTCACCCACCGCCAATATTTGCACGGGACGACCAGTGCTGTTGCCTACGGATTCGGCATTTGCGGCTGCTACAAGGTCGGCAGCGGACGCAAAGTCTGCCCAGGTCATCTGGTATGCCTCATCCAAGATGAGCAGGTCGCAAGGGGCTGGGCTGGAACGCAGTGAAGCAAGGGTGCGCAGGTTCTTTGGAGGGCGGACCGAGAATGCGGTTGCTGGCGTATCCATCCGGCCACCGGCAACAACGAGTGGCACGAGACCCTCATCGTCGGCAAGGTTAGCGAGCTCTTCGGCCAGCCGTTCCGCTAGGGATGACCCTTGGGCGTTGGTGGATACCGCAATCGTCATGGTGAGGTCTGTTTTGCGGAACAGGTAGGAAGCGGCCTGCACTATGAGCGTAGATTTTCCTGCCCCGGGAGGCGAATCCACTACGATTGCTGGCCAACCCATGAAGATGTTGGACAGTACGTGCGCGAGGGGTGCCCCAGGGATGAGTGGTGCAGGGCTCGGCGTGTGTACAGGTGCCAAGACGGTCATAGGTCAATCCTTTAATTTCATACGTGAATGGTTACTCTTCATGTATGTGCGGCAGCCCAGCTGGCGACGGGCCCGCTGGGTCACATTGCGGCGAGCGACACTTCAATGGGGATTCCACCAGAACGCGGTATGAACTCCATGGGCTCATTACTAGCCCATCGGCCTTCGGGGGCTGTTGCTGAGCGCTTGCTCACGGGGAAGTACGGCTGTTCTGTTGCGTATAGGGGCTGATCTTCTTGCATTGCCTTGTATGCGTTTGCGAGCATCACAGCGGCCAGTTTTGACCGCGGGGTGGGACTTGCGGCCATGAGGTAACCGGATAAGCCGTCCTCGCTCGTTCGCACTGTCTCTAAGGTGACCACTAGCTGACGTTCAGCAGGGTCGTCTGAGAATAGGAGCAGGTTCTTTTGAACCTTGAGCCGAAATGGTTGGGATAAGGAAGCGTTGAATGCGAACGCGGGGGGGTCCACGTCATCTACCGTTACCTCGCAGACGCTGCCGTCAAGCAAGTTGCGGTCAAGTAGTCCAAGGTCCAGACGGTCCCACGCTTCCGCGCCGGTTTCAACGCGCTCTGCTGCAAGGAACGCAGTGTTGGCTGGGCGTAATCCACCGTACTTGGCGGCGTTGAGCGCTTGGCGTTCGCCGTAGAACATTGCGTTGGTGGCCTGCTTGTATTCGCTGCCTCGGGAGGCAAGTTCCAACAACGTGCTCATGGTCTTGGGCCCGCTATCGGCGAGCAAGGGGACTTCAAAGGCGCTGGCCCATGAGTCAATATTGCCAATCGGAAAACCTTCAGGTAGCCAGTACTTCCGTTCCAGCGCCCGTGTCAGCACGATAAGAAATGTGGAGTATGTAATGCGTGACAGGACCTCGAGCTGGCGCTCTACACTGCGGGTTCGCAGGCCTAGTTCACTTTCTCCGGCTCTGCGAGTTGCTGTGGCGCTTGCCTGCTGCAGGCGGCGTACTGTTGCCTTGTCTGGGACGACTAGTCGCACATCGCGCTCGTTCAGCAGGTCGTATAGAACGTTGATGTTCATGCGCTGTGGGGCGGCTGCATGCTCATTTTCTGTGAACAGCACTTTGTCTGAGGCTTTGTCGATCCAGATGAACACGAACGGGAGTTCCTCAGCGTTGCGACCATCTGCAGTTGCTGGTGGTTGCGGTACTACCCCGGGGGTTAGTGTCCGCTCAGTGGGCCCACCGACCGCAAGTGCCTGTGCGCGCTGTGCAGCGTCATACTCGGCCATGGCAGTGACCACTGCATCGGAAGCGTCCGCTTGCATGTCTGTAACCTCAGGGGCAAGGCTTTCCAAGCTAGCTGGCCCTGCGTGGGCTGAGGGGAAAATGACAGATGGTGTCTGTGGAGCAAGGGGTGCGCGCAGAGCGTCGGGAGCGAACGGGTCAGGTTCGTTGAGGTATGAGAAGTCGGTAGGCATGCACTCATTATGTGCGGCACCTCCGTCAGCATTTCTTGAGCGCTGCCGCACATAGGGCTGTCATGAACATTTCTCCTTCTCCTACCATCGAAACAACACAGCAGACCCTGGAACCAGGAAGACGCTGCGACGCCTGTAACGCCTCTCGGGCGCTGGTGATGACTGGCCATCTAGTTGAGGACAGCATGCTCACGCTCGCTTGGTGTGGACATCACTATGCCAAGAATGAAGCCCAGCTGGTCGTGGAGGCTGTTGTCCTAGCCGATGAGCGACCCTCAAGTCACAAGGCCGCCACCGTCTAAGCGGTGCACAACAAGGACTGCGCTGGCTCTTCAACCCCGCACGTCAACGAGTTAGACAAATTGCACCTGCGCATGTTGATAGGTGAACGTTCTTTCTTGTTGATGATGTGGGGTTGGGTTGTATGCACCGGTTTTTGATGAGTCGTTGGCCTGGTAAGGGCGTTCGTGATCGTGGTTTGAGTATGCCTGAGGTGATTATTGCTTCGGGTCTTGGGTTGTTGGTTTTGGTTGCGATTACGGGTTTGTTTTTGGGCGTGACCCGGTCTCTTGATTTGCAAAATGAGCGTACGGCGGCGATGGCGGCGATGGCGGCGATGGCGGCGATGGCGGAGATGGATCGGTCGTCGTCGTTGTTGATGAATGATGTGGTTAATGGCACGGCGAGTATGGAGGCGTCGGAGTCGGTTTTGGACATCCGGAAGGACTGCTCGATGTGCCATAGGTCGTCTCGTCCGGCCATGTCGTAGGCGGGGTCAAAACTGGTGTGATCAAAAGCTTTGTGGCTACCTTTGGTTTGTACAAACCGCGCTGACTTTATGGGCTTGTCACCGTCGATAACTGCTTGTGCGCGGTCTCGTTGCAGGCCGAGGGTGTGGTGGTCACGCACGGCGCGTTTACGCCGGTACTGCCACACCGCCCGCCAAAGCTTCCCATCCCCGGCCGGGTCCCATACTGGCTCTGTTGGGGTGGTGATTCGGTTTTCGTCGGGGCGGCCTTTGCGCATCGTGACAGTATCGACCAGTTCCCCATCCTCGGGCGGATCGGTGTGATGGCGGAAGTGCTTAGCCAAATCGTCCGGCGCTTTGGTCATTCGCGATCCCACGATGAACCGCAGCCCGGCGTCATCAAGGGCTAGCAGGTTCGATAACGACAGCATCCCGGCATCGGCGACCACGACCATGTCCGCGACCTGGTTGCGGGTTTGGAATTCTTTGACCACCGGAATAATGGTTTGTGTCTCGGCCTTATTGCCTGCGAACGCGTGGATCTCCAAGGGGAATCCGGTGCGGTCCACGAGGAGTCCCACCACGATTTGTGGGTCCACTCGGCGCCCTTTGGAGAACCCGACTTTACGCAGGTCATCCTCGTTTTCTGCTTCAAAATACAGGGTCGTCACGTCATACAACAGCAGGCTGAGTCCTGATGTTTTGAGGCCGTAATCGAAACATTTCGACGCCACCGTTGCCCGGTAATCACGCTGAGCACATCGATGCAAAGCGTTCATGAAAGTGTTGCGGTGAACCGCTTCCAGCCCGAGTTCTTCGATGACGCGGACGCTGTCAGATTTCGAGGTGGGCTCCACCAACCGGGCCAGGACCAACTGGAAGAAGGCCTCGTCATCGAGGACATCGAAACGCAACGCTTGATAGGCCCCACGAATGACATCAGTCAAGAGTTAAGAAGCAGATCCCTGGACCGTTGCGCGACCAGGATCGGGAGTAGCATCGTCACCAAAATTAAGGTCGAGAGTCTGCTGACCTAGCAAAAGACGTTCTTTGCCAACCTGCATCAATACGGCAAGCTCAGCCTCAGAATGAGCAGATCCAAGGTGCTCAATGACCCGATACTTACCACCAGACTTACTGGCAATTTGAACCGCGGTCGTACCCGAGGTGGGGTGGCAATTGTGGCTCTAGTTGCCTGCGATGGTGGCGTCGCGCTCGGAGCGCTTCTGTTACCACCGCAGGCACCGGCCGTAGTAATCAAATTGGCGGAAACCTATGAGGTGGCGCCTGTGGCACGAAGTTACGATAGTGCGCGCAATCGGGCCGCTACCTTTACGGTTGAATCCGACCTCGACGTATTCGGGGCAGCGGCAACAGGGGTGGTAACCCGGAGGGTACGGCGTCAAACTTTGGTGATGTTCCAGACGATGAAGGCTATTCCGTCTGGTACACACGTGCTCGTCCCGTCGAAATGGGCTTCTCCGCCGCTCAAGGATACGGTGTCCCCAACTCGGTACTCCTCGTCCCGGTCAGGGACAGTCACGCTCGTCTTGGACAATGTAGTGCCCTTGGGCCATACGACCGGAGTGCTATCACCTTCGATAGCAAGAACCAGGCAACCGTCAGAGATTGCGATCTCACCCGTCAATTTCGCATCGGCTCCCTCCGTGCTGCTATTGGAGATTAGCACCGTCGTTCCGGCTACTGTCTTCTCGCTGAAGTCTGCGTACGAAGTAGAACCAGGCGACGCGCAAGCGGACAAGTAGAGGAGTGCAGCAACGCAGGCGGCAAATCTCAACACTGACGGGCGAGACGTACTCATGAGATCTTTACCGTTACACCGAGTGTGGAGGCACCGTTTCTTACGGGTGTGAACATATCCCTAGCGACAAGCCAGATTGTGACCCAGCCACTGTGCACGCCGTATGCGGTGGTAGAGGAGAACCAGGGACCACCGGAATCGCCTCCGGCTGCCAGCCTCTTCTCCATCGTCATCATTCCACAATAGGTGTTGCGACACTGATTGGCTTTGTACGTGTAGTCGCACTTGAGCCCGCTGGTCACGCCATAACGACACAGCAGCTGCCCGACGGTCGGATTCGCCGTCGCGGTGATGTTGTGCGTGGTCGACAACTTATTCACGGTCGTCGTCGCCGTCGTTGAGTGCCACTGCACGTCGCGTGTCGAACTGCCGCCACGATAACTCAGCGCATAACTGCCCATGGAAAGGGAGTTCGGGCAGTGATCTGCGGTCATCATACCGTGTGCGTAACTGGCTGTCTTCACGGAGAACCCGGACGTGCATAAACCTCCGCTCATGGAGGAGCCGCCCACAAGCGCGTCGTTGCCGCTGGCGAGGTTCGGATCCGTCTGTACCTGCACCTGTATTCCGGGCGCCTTTTCGAGGGCAATCTTCGCCTCAACGGACTCCAACGCGATACGCGCCTCTGCGATGTCTTCCGGTGCGACGAAAACGTTGACGGCGCCGGTTTCGGCATCAGTGTCTGTAGCGACCTCTGCCCCACCAAGGGCGTTGTAGACCGCGTAGTGTGCGGCCTCGCCGACCGAAGCAGCCTCGCGTTCAGACCAGCCGACATCCGTCACGAAGGTGACCGGCACTTTGACTGTGGCGAGCAGGTCTTCCGTCTCCGCAGATGGGTGTGCGCGGAAGCCGACGGTGGCGCCATCGTTCGTCATCCGAGTGTAGGCAATCTCATCGGGCCGGCGGTCTTGGATCTCGGTCAGCATCTGGGCGACGTTATTCTGCCAGGACATCAATGTCTCGACTTCCTGACCGTTCGCGAAGCCGAGATCCTTCGCTTGCGCTGCAATCGCCTCGCTGACGGTATCCTTTCCCGGATCGATGTTTGCCGCCTGCGAAGGCGCGTTGAGCCCAAGTACAAGCGCAAATAGGATCGCAGCAGTACCGAAGACTGTCGCGCGGCCCTTTCTCACGATGTTCATGATTCTCTCCTTTGGTGACTACGAGGCTTAGACTGGGAGGCCCTTGAGGTCAGCGAGGGCGACGGTGAACGGTTGTTCGCCACGGGAGACGTAGACGTCACCCTACTTCGTGAAACCTCTTGCGTACACTCCTAGAATTGACGCGGGTGCAACCAGATAAGTCGCAAGGAACTGGAGACCGGTCTCGTCTTCCTTGAGCGGACTCGAACCAGGGACGACGCAGTCGGTGCCATCGACCATGCCGCCGAATTCCGCAACTTTGAGTTCAGCGCCGGGTTTCACCTCGCCCTGATTGACCGCGTCGACCGTCGCAGTGAATACCGCGAGAGGCACGGCCCAAGCCTCTGGGTTGGGTGTCTCCGTGGTGCCTGCGAACGGGTTGCAGGCGGGGGCGTCGCCTTCGTAGTTGAGTAGCAGAAGATCTGGCGTGGACGTCCCAAGCGTGACTTCCACCACCAACAACGATTCTTTTGCGAGTTCCTGTACGGTCGCGCATGCCGACTAATCCGGTAACTTCTGGACTGTCTGGTCCGCAGATGCGGCAGCGCAGGAAGTCAGTGTCAGGGCGGCGTTTGTGTGCGCAAGACCTGCGAGTGCTTTCTAGACGTTATTCACGAACATGCCTCCTTGCAGTCTAGGAGAACGAGTTGAAGTCCTAGGACTGAGGGACGTACATCTTGTTCCGATTGCGGCTGTGCTTCACTTGAGACTTGGAGTTGGGGGTGTCGACGAAACTGAGATCTTTTGGAAACTCCACGAATACAGGGTTCTGCACCGATGAATACCTAGTTTCGCCACCGAAAACGGGGTATTTCACTCTGGGGTAACCCACCATATTCAAATGTGAGGCAATGCACAAGGGTCGACGAGACTCAGAGAAAGTCCCCGCGTACGAGGGTCCGTGCCTCACATATTTTCCCCCGCGAAATCAGGTGTACGGGGTGGGGCAGGCACACCATGCGCGGGGCCTTTCTGCAATCTGCTGGTTACAACTTTGGTTTGTGAGTATCTGCGGCTGGTGGCAACGGTGGTCTGTTGCCTATGTGGTTGGTGGTTGGTTTGTGGTTGAGGTTCACTGGGTCGTTGATGCCTGGCAGGTGTGAGGTGACTTGCTGGCTGGTCCTTGCTGCTTGCCATTCGCTGTCTGCTGTGGTGAGGTCTTCGGTGCGGTCAGCGGTTTCAAGAGCCTTGAGTCCCGGCTGAGGGTTTAACCCAGTTTCTATCACGTGTGAGAGCAGGTATCGGAGGTGTTCGCCTGTCCCTAGGCCGTGTGGTGATGCTTTGGCTTGGTCCAGGATCGCTTCTGCGGCCACGACCCCACCGGGGGATCGAAATGCTCCAACCGCTGCTGCTGCTACCCCAAGGGGACCGTGCAGTTCTTGGGGTGCCGCTCGGTACAGGTCGATCAGTGCTTGGGCTTTGCGTGGGTCTTGCAGTCCGCTGATGATAGCGAAGTCACGGACCTCTTTATCACTGGAGATCAGGTAGGCCAGGTTCTCTTGAATATGTGGCACCTTGTCAGACTCAGCCTCAATTAGTCGGTCTAGGAGCCGGTTGGTGATTTCACCTCGCATACTTGGGGGCAGCTCTTGATAGGTGTGCTGTCCCTCATTGCTGAGGTGGTCAAATCCTAGTGTGGTCAGCGGCTTGTAGGCGTCAACAAGGTCGTTGCGGTCACTGTGCGGCAGTGGCGTTTCTAGGATTGCTTCTACGGGTGGTTCTGTCAGTGGCAGGGGTTTGGTTCATTGCTCGTCAATGCCAATGGTCTTGGTTCGCACGTGGCCGTCATTGATGTGCAGGGCCTCATGCTCGATGGTGTTATGGGTTTCAGCTACGTTGCCCATAGCGGCCAAGGCGTTGTCTGCGCCTTGGGGACCCCAACCGAAGTAGGCCATCGTTGTTGCTTCGGTTCGTTCGATCAACTCCCCAATCTGCTGGGCCAGTTGGTCAGCCGTGCGGATGGGGCGTATTAAGAGTGTGCATTGGGATTTTCGTCGTGAGTTACCTCTTCGCAAGGACGCGATGGAGTATTCGAGTTCGGCGGCGTTTCAGGGGTCTGGGCGGGTTACTGCGGGTAAGGGTGAGGCTGCGGTGGCTCCGAAGTCACCGGATTTGAAGATTATTACTGACGCTTCTGATACTGGGGTTATTGGTATTGATGCTCCGGTGTTGTCGTGGACGGATATGTCGGCGTCTGCGGTGCAGTCGTGGTCGATTTATCGTGTGGTCAGCGGTGAGAAGATTGCCACCTCTTTGGGGTGGGAGTTAATGACGGTGCTGGTCAATGGGGACGCTAGTGCGTTGTCGCAGACGTTGACGTGGACTGACCGGTCTTTGGCCGCAGGGCATACGGCTCAGTATGTGGTGCGTGCTAATCCGCGTACGGGCAAGATTGGGCCGTCCAGTAATCAAGTGTCTTCTGGGTTGCGCCCGGCGGTGACCACGGGGCTAAGTGTTGTGGGTGGCACTGAGCAGTTAACGGTGTCGTGGGCTAGTCAGGTGGGGGCGACCCGGTATGACATTTACCGTGATGGTGCTTTGTATCAGCGGTGGTCAGACATTGCTGAGCAGGTTGATACCAGTGGGGCCACGATGAGTTGGGTGGACGCCACGGGGTATGGTCATGCCCACACGTACTCGGTGGTTGCTTCAAACCGGTGGGAGTTGTCGGCAGTGCATGCTCAGGGCGCTCATGGTCCTGACGCTCAGACGCTTGAGCCGGGTGTGGGGACGTTGTTGACAGCGGGGTTGGGTGCCCCGGGCAAACTTCATGCCCGGTTGTCCCCGGCGCCAAAGGGCGGGTTTACTGCCCCTGTGACCCCGGTGTTGGTGCAGATGGTCAACAAGCAGCCAGGGGATGTGACTAACCCTAGTGCTACGTGGGACGCGAAGATTGATGTGACCTGGCCTAAGGCGGTATGGACGGGGCAGTACAGTGATGCTGCGGCTACGGCTACCAGGTACACGCTCAAGCGGGGTGGGTCTGTGCTTGCGGATCGCACCACGGACTTGCAGGTTGTTGATAATGGTGCACCGCGTGGGGTGCAGTCCACGTGGACCCTTGTTGCTGATGCGGGGCCTGGGTTGCCTGGTGCCCCCGAGGCGAAGGGGTTGCTGGCGTGGCCGTCTGCCCCATCATGTGTGGCTGCGGCCGGGACCCCGGCGTCCTCGTCGGCGCGGGTAACTGCTACAGCTGGCAGTGGGCAAACGGTGGCGCAGCTGCGGGCCCGGTTGGGGACCGTTGGGGCCCGACCAGGAGCTACCACGTACACGGCTACACCGCGCGGCCCAGGGTTTATGGTCGATGGTTCTCCGGCCACGTTTACTGGCCTGTCGCACGGAACTGGGCATGGGTTTCGGGCCCAAGCTAAAAACGGTGGCGGGTTTGGGCCGTGGAGCTCTACAGAATGCAGCACAACTACAACGCGCATTAACGCTACTGCGTCGCTCAAGGTTGGTAACGCGACCGGTGGGCAAACCACGCGGGCTTTGACCGGTGCGGTGACCACGACTAATGGTGGCACGATCACCCGAACACTGACCCCTGGGGCCAGCGGGGCCGGGTCGAGTGCCACTACCTCAAACGCCCCGGTGTGGACGACGTTGAAGCACAACACCGCCCACGTGCTTAAGGTGACGAACTCGGACGGGTTTAACACGTTCACGGTGTCTTCCCCAGCGGTGCGTACGGTGGCGTTAACGGGATCGTTAAAGCTATCGGTTAACACTGCTAAACCCACCAGGTCGTTGCATGCTTCGCTGACCTCTGGGCTAGCAACCTCGCACGCTATGACGCTGGCGCGTGGGGAAAATGGTGGCGCTACGACCATGACCACAGCGAAAACCAAAACGTACGACAAACTCGGCCACGGCGCCGCGCACACGTTGACCGGAACTATTACTGATGGGTATAACAACGTGGCCCTGGCCAGTGTGCGGGCTAACACCACGGCGCTGGCGAAGCCGGTGGTAACCATCTCGGGGACCACTACTACCCGTGCGGTGACGGCCAGTGCGACGGCCACTGCGCAACCTGGTACGTCACGGCGGATCAAGGTGGGTGCTGGGGGTTGGCAAACGGGAACGTTTAAGTTCGACAAACTTAAGCACAACACTAACCATGTGTTCACGGCCCAAAACACTGATGGGTACAACACCGTTGATACCCCGCGCACCGTCAAAACCGTGCAGCTGGCAACCCCGAAGATCACCACCAGCGGGCTTACCACCCGGGCGGTGACCGCGCGGGCTACAGCGACTGCTCAAACGGGTACGTCCCAAAAGGTGCGCCTAGCAAGTGGTGGGTGGTTGAGCGGGTCAAACAAGTTCGACAAACTCAAGCACAACACCAAGTACACCATCGGTGGGCAAAACACGGACGGTCACAACACCACCACCGCGTCCGTGGTCATCACTACCGCACGCCTGGCAGCACCAGCGGTGAACGTTTCCAGCACGTCCACCAGGTCTATTACGGCCAGCGCCACGGCCACCGGGCAAACCGGCACCACCCGCAGCATCAGACTCGGGGCCGGCAGCTGGCGGACCGGGTCAGCGAAATTCGACAAACTCAGCGATGGAGTCACCCACACCCTGACCGCTCGAAACACTGACGGGCACAACACCGTCACCGCCAACCGGTCAGTACGCACCACCTTGATCACCGCACCACGGTGTACCGCGTCCTCCACAGACACCACCGCGCCCGGTAACCTCACCGTGAGCGGATCAGGCGGTAACGGCACCACCCGGCAAGTCAAACTCTCTAGCGGCGGCACCGTGTACGCCACCAGCTCGAAATACTATTCCGGGCTCGGAGCCGGCACCTACTACGGGTACGCCCGATCCACCGACGGGTACAACTACTCAGGCTGGACCGGCTGCGCCGGCCGCACCATCGCACCCGCGTTTAGGCCTAGTGGGTGGGGCGGTAGTGCTCCGGGTTGCCCAGTGCCACTGTGGTACGTGCACCCAGGGTCGCCAAACACGTGGCAGGTACGCAGGTCAACTGTGACTACATGCAACATGCGAGTAGTCCTGACAAAACACGGAAGCGATGTGCAGAACAAGCCTGTCGGCACGGTAACCGATATGCACCAGTACGTTCTTGGCTCTGGTGCTGCTGGCTGGACCAAACTGTGGGGCACATGGAATAAGACATTCCAAGCCTTTTGGTCATAGGCACGAACGCGTGTGCGGCTCGTCACCGAAATCGCTTTGACGTTTGGGAGTTTTTTTGGTGCGGGCCGCACATATAGGGGCAACGAAGGGAAAGGCCCTTTGAAAACATCCCGACTTGGACCACCGTGGTCACCTTTTGATGAGGTTTTCCACAGACGCCTGTTTTAGTTAGGGTGTTTTGAGTTTGGTCTGGATTTCTTGGGCTGTTTTGGGGATTTGTGGGTCAGCAATCAGATCGTGACCACTGATGCTTATGGTGACTTGACGTAGCGGCCGCAAGAGTTTGACCAGCGCTTTTATAGTGATACCGGTGCGAGTTTGCAGGTATCTTGCGATGGCTAGGGCGGTGAATACGATGGTGAGGTGGGCTTCGATAGCGTCTTTGGTGTGGTGAAAAATGGGTCTGGCTCGTAGGTCGGTTTTAGACATCCGAAACGACTGCTCGACTTGCCACAGGTCATGGTAAGACGAGACGACTTCGGTCGCGGGCATGAGGTGTGCGGGGATGTTGGTAACGTACCCTTTCCACCCGGCCATGTCATAGGCACGATCAAAACTTGCCTGGTCAAAGGCTTTTTGGCCGCCTTTGGTTTGCACGAACCGCGCCGATTTTGCGGGCTTGTTCCCGTCAATAATGTTCTGGGCCCGGTCACGTTGCAAGCCTAGGGTGTGGTGGTCACGCACGGCTCGTTTGTGCCGGTATTGCCACACAGCACGCCACTGCTTCATATCTGTTCCTGGGGCCCACACAGGCTCCTGAGCAGTACTGAGGCGGTCTGGGTTGGGACGGCCTCTACGCATCGTAACGGTATCGACGAGATCCCCATCGTTGGGCACGGTGCCTTGGTGATGGAAATGCTTAGCAAGGTCTTCCGGGGCTTTGGCCATCCTGGACCCCACAATGAACCTCAATCCAGCGTCGTTGAGTGCGTCAAGGTTACCTGCCGAGAGCATGCCAGCATCAGCAACGACGACCATGTCCGTGACTTGGTTACGTTCTTGGAATGCTTTGACCACGGGAATAATGGTTTGAGTTTCTGCTTTGTTCCCTGGGAACGCATGGATTTCTAAGGGGAATCCGGTGCGGTCCACCAGGAGCCCAACAACGATTTGTGGGTCAACACGGCGCTCTTTGGAAAACCCGACTTTGCGCAGGTCATCCTCATTTTCGGCCTCAAAATATAGGGTCGTGACATCATAAAGGAGCAGGCTCAGCCCTGAGGTTTTTAGGCTGTAATCAAAGCACTTGGAAGCCACCACAGCCCGGTAATCACGCTGTGCACACCGGATCAGCGCACGCTTAAACGTTGATAAATGAGCGGCCTGAAGGCCGAGTTCCTCAACGACCCGGACGCTATCAGATTTGGACGTTGGCTCCACTAACCGGGCCAACACCAACTGGAAGAAAGCATCATCCTCAAGGACGTCAAATCCCAAGGCGTTGTAAGCCCCAGCGATAACATCAGTCAACAGCTGCGATGCTGAACCCTGCACCACCGCGCGCCCCGGATCAGGAACAGCCACATGACCAAAATCAAGGTCAAGCTCCTGTTGCCCAGGCAACAAATATTCAGCCCCGACCTGCATTAATGCAGCAATCTCTGTCTCAGAACGACCAGAACCAACATGCTTGATAACCCGATATTTCCCACCCGATTTATCAATTACCTGGACCGAAGTCGCCCCCGACGGCAACTTCTTCTTACGCAAAAACGGTGACATCCACCCATTCTAACGCCCCGTGGTCACCCAAAACAGAAAACCAAAACTCTGTGACCAGCCAAAACATTAGCGCCAACCCCTAAAACCCTCTTAGGTGGTCCAAGTCAGGCCAAAGTCGCAGCCGTATTGGATTGTCAGCGAGCTGCCAGCCCACAACCATCCGGGTGGCTAGGTCAATAACGGTGGCCAGGTAGAGCCATCCTTGCCCTGTTCGAAGGTAGGTAATGTCGCCAACGAGGCGCTCACCGGGTAAGCCCGTATCAGGGCTGAAATCACGGCCTATGAGGTCGGGAATGTCATGATCACAGTCCCCTTGAGTCGTAGTTCGTTTCCACGCCCGAGGTTGGATAGCCACGAGGTCCTTTTCTCGCATGATCGAGGCCACCAGGCCCACTGAACAGGCAATACCTGCACTGTTGAGCTCAGCTGTAATACGCCGGCACCCATAGACTTTAAGACGATCTATAAAGATCAGTTTGATCTGGTCACCTAGATCCTTGCGCCGTGCGGCACTGGCCGTAGTGACGTCAACACGTGCACGCCAGGCATAAAAAGAGGACCGTGGAATATCAAGTTTTTGGCACATCCAAGCAATCGGGAAGTTGTCCTTCTCCGCTTCAATCAGGGCTGATTTCTCATTCAGTCCTGCTGACGGGCGAAGAAGGCCGCTGCTTTTTTTAGGAAATCATTCTCCATCCGCAACCGACGCACTTCAACTTCCAATTCACTGAGTCGCACCCGGTCAGAAACCGATAACGGCTGATCTACTTCCTCAACAGCGTTTTCCCGCCGATATTTACCTACCCAGTTTCCCAAAGTCCCTGGCAAGATCCCCAACTCTTGGGCGACTTCTGTGATCATTCGATCACTCATCACCACGAGTTGTACTGCTTCTGCCTTGAACTGCGGACTAAACCGCTTCTTCGATCCTGCTGCCCTGTTCTCTATCTTCTCTCATATGAAGACTGTCCAAGAACATTAGTACACCCCAAACGGCGCGCCAGTCATTGATGAAGAAACCGGTGAAGTCATCGGGGTCGGTTCCCTTAGCCGCACCCAACAATTCGAATTCGACAAAGCAAACCGGCTCACCACCGTCAACGACAACGCGGGTGGGGTGTGTGCGACCAGAACGTACGGGTTCTCCACACGTGGCCACCGCCTCAGCCTTGGCGAAGCAACCAAGACCTGCGAAGACACCGGGACTGCAACCACCAACACCAAGACCTGGACCTACGATCAAGCAGACCGGATGCAAACCGGCGCAAACAACACCGGCACCTACCAGTACGACCCGTTGGGGCGCCAGACCAAGCTCCCAGCCATCGACACCCCACAAGGGATGTCTGCTGGAGATTTGACCATCACCTACTTTGATGATGACAGCGCTAGGTCGATCACCCAAAACGGTGTCACAACTACCTACGACCTTGACCCAGCAGGACGCCGATCAACCTCAACCACCACCAGTACCGCAGGCACCAGCACCACAAATCGGTACTATGCTGACGGGTCAGACAACCCCACCTGGGCAACCACTAACGACGGAGTCAACCCCGAAAAAACCACCTGGTATGGCGGGGACATTGGCGGCGCCCTCGGTATCGAAATCACCGACAACACAAAAACCCTCACACTGAACGATCCGTTGGGGTCCGTGGCCACCACCGTTGACATCACCGATGCAAACCAATCCCCGACCATAGGGCTGGTTGGTACGTACGACGAGTATGGCATCACCATCACGAACCCTGGATCAACAGGATCCCTCAACTACAGCTGGCTTGGCGGCAAAGAACGCGCCCAAGACACCACCGGACTCATCCTCATGGGAGAGCGCCTCTACAACAATATTACCGGACACTTCACCAGCGTAGATCCAGTCCCAGGCGGCAACACCACCGCATACATCTACCCACAAGACCCCATCAATGAACTCGACCTTGATGGTAATTTCAGTTGGCGAAAAATTGCAAAACGAACGGGAAAGTTCCTGTGGAAACACAGAGAGACCATTGCGTGGACGGCACTTGGTTTCGTTCCAGTGGTAGGTGTGGGGGTTCGTGCAGCCCGCCTGATTATGGGGACTCAGAGAATCGCATCAAACTACAAAAAAGTTCTATATACCCTTCGCACATCGTCCAAGGTAGGGCAGAAGGGTGCAAAATTCGTAAGAACAGCAGTGAGGAAGAAAGCAAGAGACAAGGCGGTGGGAACACCGTGTCCGAGATGTGGTGTCATAATGGCAAAACCACTTAGAAACATGAAAGGGGTGAAGAAGAATATGAAGCAACTAGAAGGGGACCACATTGTTGCAAGGAAGAATGGCGGTAACAATAGCACTCTCAACGAACAGTTCATGTGTGCAAAATGCAATAATCGAAAGGGAAGTAGATAGGGGAGGACCAAGAAATGAAAATATCCGATGATGAGATGGTGGCGGTAAGCCCCTTCTTCACTGAACATAAACGGCAGGTTGTGGGGGTGTATCATTTCCGCGAACTAGGCCTCTTCTTTATGACATTTTATGAGGATGAGGATGATGAAGCCATTTACCTCCACTATAAGCATGTGATTGAGCAGGATGCTTCGCTAGAAAATGCAGCCGGTGAGCCTGGGTCAATTTCGCTTCGAAAAGGTGGTACTGACGGGAAACAGACTGAATGGCGGCGCTACGAAGGGTACTCAGATGAAGAAATTATGAACATTCTGGATAGTGGCGAGATTGATGAGCTATATCAGTCAATCAATGCAGAACTTGATGAGTAGATTCCGAATGAATAGCACCTCTGTTGCATTAGCTCAAACCGATTGAAGCAATTATGCATACTGACCACAGTAACTCTAGCGCCAAGGTGTCGAGTTAGGCTGTTCGATAGTGAATTATTGATTGGAAAATCGCGATACCTAATTCATTAAGAAATCACGCTAGCAACTGTTCAAGATGCCAAAACTGGGATGGAGTTGTACTTGATGGCTGGGTAGGCAAATGGCTCAAAACTCTGTTTGATTGCAGAGTTGGACCGTAGGCGCAGAAAGAACACCTGAAGGTTGGCGATGACTGAGTCGTCATCGCCAACGACTTAGTTTTATATGCAGTAGAGGCTCGTCATTGGGATGCAGGTTGTTAACGTTTACTCGGTGAAGCGGACTGGGGTGCATCAATGTTCTTGGATAGTCTTCATATGAGTGAAGAAAAAGAGCATGGCGACAGACGCAATCGCAAGGAGCGCGTCTGGGTGGGGTCCGCCAGTCATCAAGGTGATGGTGGTAATTGCGGGGTCTTGGTGCAAGTGCCGGTCAAGAACGATGTGCTGGGGCGGGTCTGGAGTTATTGGCGGGGCAATCATTGTGATGGTCATACATAGTGGATGTGCGGGTGCATTTGGGCCCCTGGGTAGACCTTGACTACAGATGGTTGGGGAGGATCTTAGGGTTCGCCAGTAACCGCGGATCCACAGGTTTGCCGGCGGCCATGTCATGAAACGGGGTGAGGTCGACGTTTGCTCCACGGCGCGCAAAGACGGTGTCTGTGGTGGTGCGAACGAGGGAACCGTCGGTCATTTTGATGATCGCGTGGTAGGCCGTTGGGCGTTCGCCGGTCAATGTACGCACGGTCCTGGAAGGATGGGCGAGGGACACGTGCATTGCTGCGACGGTTGCCCATTGGGTGCGCCCATATTCCTTGTGCACGGGTGAGATAAGGTCTCCAGCTGCTATCTGGTGTGCGCGTGGGCGGGCAGCGGTCAGGCGTGCCTTTGCGAGGGCTTTTACAGCATTGGCAACCGGGCCAGCTTCGTGGGTGAACCCGGTTCCGCCACAGTTGAAGCATTGGTTGTGACCGCTTGTGCGGGAGTATTCGGACTTGCCCGTGCCTTTGCAGCGGCCGCATGTTACGACTGGGAACCCCTCAGCGTCATGTGTTTTTGATGCTGGAGTACGCAGACTGAGCGTGGGTTCAGTGCGGGCGGCGGTTGTGAACTGACCCCCTGTGGTCACCCCGGCAGCTACGCGAGGGGTTTTTAATGGGGTCACCGTGGGGCCACGGGTGTGTAAGTGTGATCGTGCTGGTCCATGACTAGTGGATGTGCGGGACGAAATCTGTGCCCTGAGAGGCCCCGCTACGTTCGACTTTCCAGCTCTTTTTACTGCAAACGACCGGAACGGTCCGTTCGCCCGTTGGCCGTCAGACTGCGTTTGTGCAGGTCAGACCCCATAAATCGAGTAAACGGACTAACGGACGGTTTTGCGCACCCCACCCCCTATAGGGGTATAGAGAGATAGAGATATAGACATAAGAGAAGGGGGTCCTATAGGGGTAGGGAGTATCTGTATAGTCCCCTATATATAGTAGTAAACGAAGTACGTTTATCCGTTTATATATAAGGGGCCCCCTCTGCACCCCTTTTGACCTGCAAACTTTACCATTTCTTTACCAACGGACTTGGTTGTGAAACGGTCCGTTTGCCCGCTTAAACTGTCCGTTCAGTCCGTCCCCAGGCCGTCCTCGATAAAAGTGCCGCACATACACAAGGCAGACAACCCTGTTGAACCCAAGGACGGCAATGACCAGTACAACCCTGCGAATCTCACCCGCGCATGAGAAGACGTTAAAAGAATCAGCAATCAGCTTCGATGAAGCCAAAGCCTGGGGAGTCACCAGCGTCACCGACGCAAGCGGACTGCAAGGCACCGACCTGGACTACCCAACGAACCGGGGCCGCACCGGTATCCTCTTTCCGCTGCGCATGCTCAACGGGCTCATCACCTACCAGCTTCGCCTTGACGAGCCCGACCTAGACGACCACGGCAAACCCACCCGCAAATACCTGCAAGCATCAGGTACCGGATCCATCATCAACATCCCAGCCCCCATGCAAGACCGGGTCAACGGGACAGCAGATACCGAACGGGCCAACCGCGTCCTGATCGTCGAAGGCACGAAACAAACCATCGCTGCCACCTTGCACGCACCTGAAGACCTCCTCGTCGTCGGTATCCAAGGATGTCGCAACTGGAGCTCTGAGGGAGTGCCGGTACCCGAACTGTCAACACTGCTGACAGGACGTGAACAAGTCACCGTATGCCTAGATGCCGACTGGCACACGAACCTCAACGTCTGGTCTGCCGCAGACTCGCTAGTCAAACTTGCCCGCAGTTTCGGAGTCAAAGATGTTCGCATGGCTGACCTGCCCGTTGGCGGTAAAGCAGGTCTAGATGACTACCTTGCGATGAACCCGGACACCGAGGGTCGCAAGAACATGCTGGCGACACTCATCGACATCGCTGACGGAAAACTTGGGCGCAAACCTGCTGCCAAAAAAGCATCTGCCTCAGTGAAGCTTGATGAAAAAATCAGCGTTGACCTCGACCGCGGCCAGATCGTCAAACGGTCAACAAGCCCCGATGGCATGACCCACGATGAAGTTGTCCTGCAAGCTGCAGCGCAGATTCTGGAATCCGAAGCGCACGTGGATGAAGAAACCGGCGACGCCTCCAGCCAACGGCTGACACTGGAAGTCACCGTGCCCACAGACGACGGTGCGGCCAGCAAGTACAAAGTCAAAGTAGCTTCCAAAGACTTGGCAAACATCGGTGACTGGCTCGACCGCCTGCCACACGGCATTGGCGTACCCATTCCACGCAAATCCAAGCCAGACGACGACGTAGCCAACGCAATCCGGGCGGTCAACACCGACATCACCTCCATCACGGTGGTCAACCACGTGGGCTGGACCTTTGACGCAGAAGATGACGTCTGGCGTTGGTGCGACGGGTCCGGTGCGTTCGGCCCAGAGGACAAAGTCACTCGGCTGCGCGGGGAACCCGCTTCACGAGATTTTCAGGCCATTGACCTGCCTGACATCGTTGGCGTGGACAGGACCCTCATCCGCAAGCACGCACGTAACTTTGTCATGGCACGCGAGTTGTTCCGCCCGGATAAGAAGTTCTCTTGGGACGTTGCGGTAGCCGCTTGGGGACTGTCCTTCCTGGGAATCACCCCGAACGCTGCCCTGTGCTACTTCGGGCCACCATCATCAGGTAAATCCACCATTGCCCAGGCACTGGCTTCCTCGCTGTCGGCTTCATGGGCACCGCGTTCAGGCTCGGCTATGGCCACCTTTAACGCCCGGCCAGCCGGCATGGACCTTATGCCTAACGGCCTGTCCAACTGCTTCTTGCACGTTGATGACCTACGACCTGAATCTGACAAGCGGTCCATGGACATGGCCCTCAAAGCGTTTGATGCTCTGCTTCGTCGCGCCCACGGTTCGGGTGGCGCTGTACGTGGTGAAGTCAACCGGTCCCAAGACAGCTTAGGGGTGCGCAAGGTCGACTCATCTGCCCCCATGATGATCATCACCGGTGAGCAAATCCCATCTGGTGATGGGTTTGCGGAGTCAGCTTTGGACCGTGCCTTGTTCATCGAGGTGCAACCCAATACGCAGTTCACAGATGAGGACCTACCAAAGTTTGAGAACCTGGCAAAGTCTGGTGATTTCAGGTACGCAACGGCGTCCTTCTTGACCTGGATTGCCAACAACATTATGGGTGACGGCCACCTTTCGACAAAGGAAGCGCGGGAGTCATTTGACGGGTGGCGCGGCCACCTTGAATCCACTCGCCAGCAACGTGCAGCTGACACGATTGACCCAGAGCGTTCCATTTTTCCGGCAGACATGAAAGTGTCTTCGCGCGCACGGTTACTTGCCGCTTCGCTCATGATCGGCCGCGAAAGCGTCCTGCAGTGGGCAGTGGAGATTAAGGCGATCACCCCTGATGAGCAGGTGGCTTTGTTGGCAGATTTTGAAGTCGGGCTGGTGAGCGCGATCAAGACGCACACACGTGAAGTGATGGGTGGGAACGCCTCAGAAGCAGAGATTGCTTTGACCGCATTGCGCAACGCTATTTCTTCACGCCAAGTGTCCATCGACCCGGCAGAGGAAAGCCACAAGCCGCTGATCGGTCAGCTCATCAAGTTTGGTGACGCGTCTGGCCCCACGCTTGCAGTCAACCACGCGGCCGCAGCCGCTGCGTTGCGGTGGACCGGTGGGCCCCGCGCCCTGCAACGGGCGTTGGCCGAAGTGTCCTTGGTTGGTAGCGACGGTAAAAGCACACGCACGGCCAAAGTGGGTGGGCAACGCGTGCAGGTGTGTGCGATTAACCCTCTGGACTGGTTTGGCGGTGCAGCCGAGGCTGCGGAGGAAGCAACGGTGGACACTGCGTTTTAAATCAAGCCCTGTGTGTGGTGAACCGGCTGGCCGCCGCACATAGGGGCTTTAACCTCGCGCACGCGGTGCCGGGTCAATAAGAGTTTAGGAGATGAAGTGAGCACTGGCTTGGGATGGGCGAAACCATTCGTTGCAGACTGGCGCGCGGCTGCACGGGCGAACGCCCCAGCTGACGTGGGCGCCCCGGACGTGTTCATCGTCGCCACGAGTGTGCCTGACCAGCCAAGCAGCACTGGGCCCGTGAAGACCCCTGAGGCCCCAGCAGCGTCCGCACAGCCGCCATGGGACCCTTCGCCCGGTCAAGGGTCGTTACCTTCCGCTACGGAGCCTGTAGCACCTACCTTGCCCCCACTTGAGGAGCCTGCATTGCCTGCCCCATCGACGCTCGTTACGCCCCCGGTCAGTGCACCGTCACCAGTGGTGGATGCGCCGGACAAGCCGGTAATCAATGTCACCGAACTGTCCGTGAAGGACGCGCAGCCTACAGGGCCTGCGATGTTGCAAGTTGCCACGATGGATGACGCGGCGCGGGACTGGGTGCAAGCTCGCAAGGGGGGAGTGTATTGGGCCTGCGGAGTATGGACCGACCTGGTGCCCACGCTGCCTCACCAGGGCCTAGCGCCTGCTGGTCATACCCAGGCGCCGCAAGTGCCACCAAAGTCCTTGCAGCACGCGGTAACTGAAGTTCTAGGCCAAGTATCAACCCATCCGGTAACTGACGCTCGTATCGGCTGGGTGCTGGCTCTTGATGGCGCTCAAGTGGTGGGGTTATGGGTTACCGCGCCGCAGGAAATGGGCGCCATTGTCCATGAACTTGGCTTCGAAATGCCCGAGACGGGAGGGCAACCGTGGCAGATCACGTGTGCGCCACCCATTGAGCCGCTTGATGTGATCATTCAAGATGACTCTTGGTGGGTAGAGCCGCAAACGGAGCCTACGTTTGCGGTCATGGCCGCGCCGAGCAACTTTGAGATAGGGCATGACCCGTTTGCCAGTGCCGGGGCCCTGCTCGCGTTCTAGTGCCGCACATATGCAAGTCATGAACATTACACCTGCAGGATCACGTATGGCATGGGATGGCGGTGCTCTGGTCGTTACCAGCGAGACCGCACTTGCCCGTGTGAACAAACCGCACCTGAGCGCCTCGAGTGCAAAAGGCTTTCATGGCTGCCCAGCGAAACAAGCGGCCAGCAGCATTTTGCCGCGAGACTTTGACCTGTTTGGCGCCGCTGAACGCGGTTCAGCTGGTCACTTAGTCCTGGAAATGCTGTATCAGCTCGACCCGCAGGAACGCACTCGCGACAAGGCAACCGAGATTATGGTCAGCCTTGCCCGAGGGGACAAACAACCTGGTGAAGAGGACTACCAAGCCCGCATTGGTGGTGATCAGGCTGTTGAAGCTCGATGGTTCACTGAGGTGAGCAAGCTGGTTGATGGCCTGTTCGTCCTTGAGGAACCCGCCATCATTGAAGTGTTTGCAACCGAGAAGAAACTCGACGGCATCACAGTGGGACGAGACGTTCCTTTCAAGGGTTTCATTGACCGAACTGACTATGGGCCAAATGGGTTAACCGTTGGTGACTACAAGTCTGGCCGGGTGCCAAACCTTTCCTTTGGTGATGACCACGGCGACCAGATTCGGTTGTACAAGGTTGCCTTGGAAACCATGACGGACATGGAAGTCACCGCGGGCACGTTGCTGTACCTTGACCACGCTGAATCGCGCCGGGTGTCGTTTGCGCCACGAGATATACGTCGATCGCTCGACGATTTTAGTGACGCGTGGGACATCATGCAGTCGTCAGTGCGCGAAGCAAGGTTTGAAACAAAACCGTCGGTGCTCTGCTCATGGTGCCCCTTGGTTAACGCTTGCCCATCGGCGCCGGCAGTTAAAGCTGGGCCTAGTGCTGAGAGAGCTTTGACGTCGCGAGCTGGGCAGCGAAGCGCGGTGGACCTTGGTATCCCGGTGCTACGGGAACAGGATCGGCAGACGGTGTTGGACATGGCTCAAAAAGTCATTGCACCAAAACCGGTGGAACCTGTAACTGCCGCACATATGACTGTTACCGGGGAAACCGCCCCGCAACTGTCGAAGGAGAATGTCGTGACTGTAACTGTTCGTGGAGCCCGTGAAGAAGGTAAGCCTTGGGAGAGCACTGTTAACGGTGCCCTGCAATACAACTCATATGCCTCACAGGCAACGTTGGGTATTGCTACCTTTGCGGCCAAGTGCTTGAAGGCCAACGGTATGCCGGTCAGCCCGGACACGATTCGCCAGCTCTCTGGTGTCATTGCGCGCACGGTCCTGTCCGTTCAGGTCACGGTAACCAATGGCTCACGTGACTGGGGTGAAGGCGCTAACAGCCGGATTCGGGCCGCGGTTTACTCGTACATCACCGAGGTGGGCGCTGTTCCGCCGTTTGGGCAGTCCCCTGAGCACTGGTCCGCTTGGCAAAGCCGCGTTGCGAACTACACGTTGGCAGTACTGCGCACCAGCGAAGAGATTTTCAACGGAACCATTGACGCTGGTATCGGAGCACTGACCAGTGTTCCGCTGGAACGGGTCGCGTAACACCCATAGAAAGGAAGCTCCATGAGCACTCCCACGCAAGACATTATTTTGGCCGCGGTGAACGCGGCTGGACCTGCAAGCCCTCAGAACATGGGTGGTTGGTACAACCAGGTTCGGATGTTGGCTACCGAAATTACCCTGTTTTTGAATGAAAATTCGGCGATGTCACGCCACGTGGCTAAGACGCTGGCCGTTGAAAAGCCATTCGTGGCAGTGATTACGGGTGGACGCAAGGAAACGTCCTCTGAACGCATGCTTGTGGACCTTGTCGCAGAGAAGGGGGACGGCACTACTGAGGTGCTGCGAACCCCTCGCGTTGACACTCCTGAGGGCATGGCAATGAGCACCCTTGTCCGCTCGCTTAAGGGCCACCGGGTGCTGATTTACAAGCTGATGGAGGAAGGGTCCGATAAGCGTAAGTACCGCGTGCTACATCATGCGGTGGACTTGGGTCTGGCACCGGTTCAACAGCAGCCGCCTGCCCAGCTTGCACCGGTCCAACAGCAGTACCAGCAGCCTCCAGCTCAACAGCAGTACCAACAGCCGCCGGTTCAGCAGGGCTACCAGCAGCCTCCAGCTCAACAGCAGTATCAACAGCCTCTTGACCAGCTAGCACCTGTTCAACAGCAGGCTCTAGCCCCGCAGGGCTACCAGCAGCAACAGCAGGCAGCCTAACGTCTTATAGGTAACCAAAAAACCCAGCCACCACCCGTGGCTGGGTTTTTTGCTGCTCCTGCGCATGTTGACCAATGAAAGTGCCCATTGCCAATTAAGGAGCAAAAATGACTGTCTCTGGTCTTGCAGTAACCCCCGACACCGAGGCCACCGAGGCCGATGAATACGCAGCCCTTGAGGCTCAAATCGCAGCTGAGGAAGCAGCCAAGACCAGCCGCCCCGACGAGGACCCAGCAGAACTTGAAGAGGACGACCTGGAAGATGAAGACCTTGAGGACGAGGACGACGACGAACCTGGCACCCCGTCCACCAAGGCTGCCGGAACCCCAAGTCAGCGCCCCTTGGTGCGCAAGGCAGTAGCAAAAGCCATTGCACTGCGTGACGCTGATCAACGCAGCATGCAGCTCCTGGGTGCGATTTACGGCGTCGAACCCACGATTGAACGCATCGCTGTGGAAACGGTGATCAACGCTCGCCGGCCCGGCCGCGTGATCGCTGACATTGAAGCCATTGCCGCTACATCCCCGTTCCAAGCTTCGGCAGCCGTGCAGGCAACCGTGGAACGTCGAGGTGCGAAGTGGGCTCGGACCGTACACGCGCTGCTCACAATCTTGGGGGCCGCTTCGACCAAGTCTTTGACAGGTTCAAACACCAAGGCTGCAGGCACCTTGGCGCAAGACATTCACGAGCTGAGCGATGCCGCACATAAGGACCTCACGAACGCGGTTGACCTCGCACGCAAGTAGGGGACCGCTTACTGAGCCACCGTTGCCGCCCCGCACACGCGGGGCGGCACCAGCCGAAGGAATGTAGTGTCAAAAACCAGGTCCAAAAAGAAGAGCACGTATGAGTCCGCGTGGGACTCTGCTATTGAAGCCCCACGCACAGATCTACCGGACTACGAAAAGATTGAGAAGCGGTATCGCCGTACCCGGCGTGCCGTGCGTATCTGGTGGTTCAGCGCACCGGTTGTTCTATTCGCGGTCCTGGCAATGATCGGCCAGATTCTTGGTGCTGAAGATACCGGCTCCCAAGGTGAAACCTTGTCACCTACGCGTGCACAGGCCATTGCCAGTGTTGAGCAGTGGCTGGAACGCACCCCATCCCCGTTGCCGGGCGCCCATGTGCTGACCTGGGAATCCGCTACTGCCTTGCAGTTGGCTGAGGGTGTGAGCCCAGCAGAGGTGGACACGTACACACGAGAATCGCACGTCGTGACGCTCCTGACTGCAACCGGGGCGACGGTCAAAGTGAACGTCCTTATTGCATCCGATGGGCTTGGCCGAGCTGCCGCGCTAACTGAACCATCACTACAAGCTACCCTTCCCGTGCCTGAGGAACTGTCCCAGGCGTTGCTGTGGCCAGGCATGGCACCAGCTGCACTGGCAACCCCAGCCGAACAAGCCGTGGAGTCTTGGGCGAGCGCTTTTGGTTCCGGTGACCCAGTTGCGTTACGCCAAGTCGTTGGTGACCCGAACGCCGCGAACGTGTACTTACCGTTAACCGGGCTTGACGCAGTTGACGTGAGCATCGGTGCCACGGCGCAAGTGCAAGACAAAGCGGGTAACCCCACGGGTGCAGTCATTGCCAATGTGACATTGACGTTGAACTGGACCGGGGTAGCAAAGCCCGTGAACGAGGATTCGCTACCAACAGTTGCGTACGACCTCCTCATCGATGGGGCCGACACTGGTGCCCCGCGCGTCGTTGCATGGGGCGGAGCAGGCACGGGTCCGTCACTGCAGGCCTACGGCAATGCGGTCCCGGTATCTGATGACGAAGCCAAAAATGTGACCCCAATTGAGGACACTGCCGACGCTGAGCTGGAGGGCTGACCTGTGGCGCGTAAAACTCAAAGTTTCGTGCAGGAAGATTTTCTGCACGACACCCCATTTTTCCCAACCTACGTGCGTGCACGGTTTAAGGGCGGCTGGAAAGACGGGCTGATTCAGGATGTCAACGGGGGAGTATGGCTGTGCCGCGCGGTTCCCATGTCACCTGTGGCTGACGCCAAGTCGGTTCAAGAGATGGCGGACGCTGCCGAACCGTACTTCGCTGCCTTGCAGGAACTGGCCGATATGGCTAAACCAACAGGTAACCGCCGGGGACTGTCCAAGGCGTCGTACCGGGAAACGAAAGCATTCGTTGTCAACCTGCCACAGTGGTGGGTACCTCCAGTGGAACACCCACTCGCCGGCTATCTAGCCAGCGGGTTCCCGGGGAACCGCGAAACCCGCGCTCGAGCGCTCATCTTGACGGTCAAACTCAAGGACACGGTCGGCGGTGGCGGTGGCATCAACGCAATTATTGACTCGGTGGTGCAAACGTTTAACGAAGATACGCTACCAATTACGGACTTCAAGAAGGACGCCGAGCTCGTTGCTGAAGCCATGAGCCGCGCCGGGCTGCGTTTGCCTACCGATGATGAGTTCCGGTGGACGCAGGCATGGTGGAACAACGGTGCCGCCCCCGATGTGTACCTGATGCCGCGCCCTGACTGCGTGCATGTCTTTCCTAGCGCAGCGGACGCACAGGCTGCGGCTCGCGCCCTGAACGAAGGCCGCGACCTGAGCCCAAACACGCCAACTATCACGATGGCTGCCGTGTCCGACCTGGACTTGCAATACATCCCTGGGGAATCCTCAAAAGCGTGGTGGGTGACACAGCTTGTTGACCAGGACGCATTGATGGTGACCATTAGCGCCAAGGTTGAACCGTCAGTGGTTACTCGTCATGAGCTGCGCCGCCAGCACCGCCGAAATGAGGAGGACATTGTTGAGCGCAAGAACCAACAACGTGCCGAGCGCACTGAACAGACTGACCATGCGGCTCTGCTTGCCCAAGTTGAGGCGTCGTACGCGGGACCTGTTGGGGCACCAGCAACGTTGACGGACGTGTCAATTGTTGTGGGCTTCAACGGGTACGTGAAAGACCTAGCAGCCCTTTCCATTGGGATGACCGCAACACTGTCCCCACTGTTTGAGCGTCAGCGCGCCGTGATGGCTGAAACAATGCTGGGCTCAAACGTGCGCGTGAACTGGCACCTTACTGAGTTCCCGATTCAAGTTGCTGCTTACTCGGGGGCCCCGAACTTGGCAACGGTAGGTGACAAGGTAAGCCCAACGACATTGCTCATGGGGTTCTCAGAACGCGATAAGCAGCCCTGCTGGTTCGACCCTATGGCCGCCCATGACATGGACACCTTGCCGATTACTGTGTTTGCTGGTGCAACAGGTTCAGGTAAGACAGTGTTCGGGCTTTGGCTGTTGGATCAACTCGCTCGTACCAACCGCCCAAGTGTCCTGATTGACCCTAAGCCTGAGTCGGACCACTCAGCTGCCGTGCTGGCGACCGGCGGGCAAGTGTATTCCTTGGACAGCCTAGAAACGTCCGATGGTGCTTTTGACCCTCTTAGGTTCTCGCGCACTGCTGCTGACGGTATCGCGATTGCCGCGTCCATGCTGCAGTCCATTAACCCATGGGGAAAACGTGGAGATGACCTTGCAGTTGATGTCATCTCTGCTTTGAACTTCGGGGTACAGCGTGGGGCAACGTGTACTGGTCAAGCGTTGCAAATTGCCTTGGCCGAAGGTGCTGCCAGTGCTGAACTGGTAGACCCAGTATTCAAACTCTTGGACGCAATGCCACTGTTCCGGGCCTGCTTTGGTGTTTCACCGCAAGCAGCTCCACTCAGAATGTTCAATGGCATCACCTTGATCAAGGTGGGCACCGCGGATCTTGAACTGCCTTCACCTGGCACCCCGCCGCGTGAGGCCACCTTGACCCAACGGGTAAGCCTTGCACTGATTCGCATGATGGTCTTTGGATCAGCAACCGCGTTGTCAGGGCGTGATGGTGTTGTAGCGCTGGATGAGGGATGGATTTTCCTTGGAGCCGGGCCGGCTGAGGTTGAGCGACTGGGCCGCCTTGCACGTTCAATGCGTATCTCACCGATGATCTTCACTCAGCGCGTGACCGACGCGTTGAACGCCGGGCTGCGTGGCTATATTGCGCGCGGTGTCATCTTGCCAATTGAAGATGAAGAGGAAGCCCGGGCGGCTTGCGAGTTGTTTAAGGTTGACCCCACCCCGGAGCGCATGGCTCGCATTACGGCACCAGCAACCTTGGGTGCTGCCGGCGGCGGTGTTGCACCCAACTTCAACTCCATGCGGGCACTGGTTGACCCTGACACTCGTGAAGTCCTACGCGGCACGATCGGTCTTGTTTCAGACTTGTCCAAGCGGTGCATTCCAGTGGAAATTGCGTTGCCTCAACAGTTCCTTGCTCTGGCCTCCACGAATAAGGCTGACATGGAAGCTCGTGACGCTGCGCGGGCTAAAGCCGAAGAGGTTCGGGAGCAGGCGAAAGCGCGTCCGGTCACGTTGGTTGGCAGTGGGGCAGGTATCTGGTGACGTCTGCACCAGCTCGCGTGCTTGAGCGTCAGCAGCAAATTGACACTCAAGCACGCGACGCCATACGCGAATTAGGTGAGGCTGAAGCGACCCTTGTAGTGCGCGAGCTGGTTGAACTGTCCGCAATTCCAGGGGACATGGTTCGCAGGTCAGGCCAACTTGCAGCAAGTGAACGCACCGTGCGGGATGAGCTCAGAGCCATCCTTGATGGCCGTCACCCTCACATTTTGTTCGACTTTGCCCAACTGCAGGCCGGTTCACTGTCTAAGTGGATTTCCAGTACCTGCAAGACTGTCTTAGACAAAGTCCCAAGTGAGGACAACGCGGTAGCCCGCGTAATTGCGCTGGATCGTGCAGCTGGACGAATCACTGAACGAGAAGCGCGGTTGCGCATTGCTGAGCTCGTGCACAAGTCCAAAGTTATTTGGGGAGCCAGTAAGGAACAGGTGGACGGGCAGCGTGCGGTAGACCTTGCCGAAGCGCTTACCCTTGACCTGGTTTACAAGGTGCTTGATGAAACGTCAGGGTTCTTTGACTTGTCTCGCATGGAGACTAGTTCACTGTCCGGCTGGATTCGGCAAACTGCTCGCGCAATGGCTAAGTGGCACAAGATTGTGCGTCCTCGAGGTTTAGCCGCGGCCACCTATGTTGTGGAGCCGTCATCTGAAATGCTGCAAGGCGTGCTTGACGAACAAACAGTGGAACGGTTCGTTGTGGATCACCCGCGTCGCGCAGAAGTTGAAGCGCATGAGGACCGCGCCACTGCGGCGCTGCGGGGAACCCGTGCAGGGTCACGGATGTTCATCGGCGCCAGGGCGTTGCGACACTCACTTGATTTACCACCGTTGTGTTTACCTACGGAGCTATCGGACCGCCAGTGGATTGTTGACTCGGTTACGGAAGACTCCAGTGTTGCAGCCCGCTCCTTACACATGGTCGTTGACATCATGTGTGGTGCAAGCCCTCGATTCAAAATGGATGACCGTCTGCTGGCCCTTTGGGACGAGTACAGCATTGCCCAGCTGACCAAACTGGCCTCGTATCCGCATGGTGTTGTTTCAACCCTGGTTATCGGGCTGGTTTCACCGTTGCCTAAGCTATCTCGGGCGTTAACGTCTGCTTTCCATAAGGCGGTGCGCAGGTGCGGGCCGGAGTCCTTAGAATGGAGAAGGCTGAGCTCGGAACTGGTGGGGTCATATTTGGCCCGAACGTGCCGGCCAATTTCTGACTTTGACGATACTGCTAATCAGGTGGCGCGCACAGCGGCGATTCGGGCTGCTGCTGCAGCAACTGCGCAGTGGCCAGCGCTAGTTCGTCAAGCTGCCGGGTTTACAGGTGCACCACTTGGCGCCGATGAGATTGATGTGGAGTTCAAGTTGACGAAGATACTCGCTGATTTAATGGACCAGGATGCCTGATATGCAGCACGTACCTCAAGGCCGCGTCATCGTTGGTGACGCGGCACTGACCATTCCAGTTCATGTGACCGAGGGGTCTGTGAAACTTGCGTACCTGGATCCGCCGTATAACACTGGCCGTCAGTTTGCCCGGTATGACGACAGCGCCCCGCGGATGCAGTGGGCGCAAGAGCTGACGGCCACTGTTGCCAGGGTGCACGATACGTTAATGCGATCAGGATCGATCTGGTTGCATGTCGATGATAACGAGCATCATGTGGCCCGGACGGTGCTGGATGATGTGTTTGGGGCGAAGAACTTTGTGAGCAATGTGGTTTGGGAGCGGAAGAAAAAACCGTCGTACCTGCACGGGCAACTGGCGAACGTCCTCGATCACATTTTGGTGTACGCAAAGGACAAGGACGCGCTGTCCGCGTTTGTTATGCCCGATAGTGGCACGGTGGCACGTGTACCGCTTGCCCATGGTGGTAACCCGCAGCGGGTGCTTGAGTTTCCAGCTGGGGCCGTCCAGTTCCCTGGTGAAGACCGGGTCATTCCTGCTGGTGATCAGTCCACAGCTGCCGTCATTATTGCGTTGATGGACCCCGTGACTGTTCGTGATGGGGTGAATGTGGAACCGTTTCGGCTGTATGGGGAGTTGCGGTGGACACAGGCAACCTTGGATGAGTATTTGCACGCTGGTGTGGTGTTCCGGGCTCCGAAGCTGCCGGTGCGGGTGAACGCGTACGTTCCCACGGCAGGCAAGATTTGGACGACGTTGTTTGCCCGGGCCAATGGCATGGCCACGAACGAGGACGCTCGCGACCATCAGCACGCGCTGTTTGGCGGGGTGGCGTTTGATACCCCTAAACCCGAGGAGCTGCTGGGTCGCATTATTGAAACCGCTACGAACCCTGGGGACCTGGTGTTGGACCCGTATGCGGGGTCAGGTTCGACAGCGGCTGCGGCGCACAAACTTGGCCGTGACTGGGTGGTAATTGAACGAAATGTTGATACGGTTCAGGATTTTATTGTTCCCCGGTTGCAGCAGGTAGTTGATGGGTCGGACCGTGGTGGGATTAGCACCGTGGTCGTGGGGGAGGCGAGTCATTTACCGCCTGCTTTTACTGCTCGCGACGCCCGCTTGGCAGCACAGTGGGTGCGCGGTCTTGCTAAGGCCGGCAAAGTTGAAGGCGACCCTGAGGTGGTGGCTGGTTTGGTGAAACAGTTGCATCAGGCGTCAGGTGCGTTGGAACGCGCAGACCGCTGGACGGGTGGCGGCTCGTTCACAGTTGTGGGCGCTGCTGAGGTGATTGAGCTGGCCGGCTAGGACCAAGTCAAGAATGCCGGCTGTAATGGTTGTTTAGACGAGCGCTAAATTGGTGAGGTCGATTAAGCTGCCACCTCTCCGCAGTCCGTCGAAGTCGATGTCTTCAGATTCATCAGGCGCTCCCTCGCTTACTTTGTTCAGCAACTCCTGAGCTGCCTTCCTATCGTGGAAGATCAATTCATGGCTACTAAGGGTATGTATGGATCCGAATGTATAAATGTCACCGGAGGGAGTGATCCAAATGTTAGTAGCGGTCCACGCCTCCCCGGAGATAAAACTGATTGGCCATCCTCTTTCAGATGCGAAGAGCTGAAATTTATCGCGTTCTCGAATGAGCGTTTTCCCTTTGTATATTTTCCATGAGAAAGTGCGCGCTTCACCTCTTTCCACAAGTATTCCCAGGGCTGCGGACTCTCCGAACGAGTAGTTCCAGCTAGGGCCAACACCAAGTCGCAGGAGCACCCTTTGCCCGACACTGTCGCTGTTCAGACCTGACCCCACGGACCAGCGCCCTTGACTGATTAGGGTAGCGGCGATCACAGCTGGATCTGTTATTCCCCGGTCAGTAAAGACGGTTCCCAATCGAACTACGACCTCGTCTAGGTATTTTTCGTAGCAATCAGAGCATGGGTGACTGAGATTTGAATGCCATGCTTTTGACAGCGCACTGGCTATTGCAACATCGGATTTGCCGCGCCCGTTCACGGACCTTTGCTGAGTGCTGTCTTCAAATGGCAATGAGCGCCCGCCCGTGTGAGACGAGCATATGAACGCACCGCATTGGCATTTGTACCTCGCTTGGTCGCCACATTCACAGTAGTCAGCCATTGTTATCCGATCTTGTACCCATCAGCAGTGTTGGGATTGAACGATGTATGAAGGTACTGCTTTGCCGTAACTTTCATTATTGAAGCAGGGCTTGGATCTACGGTCAAGTATTGTGCCAAATGCACATGTAAGACACGTTTTTGGATACTATGCAAGCAATGGGGGACATGGGGCTTTCGCAATGTGCATTTGCTAATGGATAGCTTTAGAAACCGAACCGGCCTGTGCGGCGTTCGGTGATGTCCACGAGCACGTATGGGCGCCCTTGGGCTTGTACCTTCTTGATTGTGGCAGCGGTGCCGCCTGTTGTTACGGCTGGGTTCCATACCGCAATGATCAGGTCGCTATCGCGGACCATGGCATCGTTACGTGCGTGGAAGAGCCGTGCAGAAGTGCCGCGCCCAACAATGACTTCGCGGGCAGCTTTACGTCGCATCATTTCCCAGTACCCGCGCTGACGTGGGCTCCATCGAGCGGGCTGCTCCAGGCTCGGGATATAGGCCCACAGGTCCAGTCCGCACGCTAGTGCAGCATCAGCCCACAGGGTGTCTGCCATTAGCGCCATGCCGCTAATGGCAGTGGTGGTGCCATGATGGTCGCGTAGTTTGCCGGCTAACCGGTGGAGCTCCTGCCCTGCCCATGACAACTGATCTGCAGTCATGGAACCCGGGCGGTGGCCCGTCACTGCGACACGAGCAAAATTAGGAGACATGGGCTTGTGTCCATCGCAATGCGTACGCACGGGCAAGTAGCCGCGTGTTAGCGCGAGTGGTGTGCGTGGCGCCAGTGTGTGAGTCGGTAACCGTGGCTGTCCAGCCCGATACCGGCCCCTTGCAGTCAACGACCTGAAAGCGAGACGCCCCGTCACGTGAAGGCCCACTTGTTGAGGGTGCGGTAACGAACGCCCGAAGTTTGCTGAGCAACTTGTTCACCCCTTGGTGTGGCTGTACCAGCAGCTGAAGCATGCGCGCTGACCGTTGACCGTTTTCCTGATTGGATACGAGTCCCCGCAGGTCACGCAAATCCTGTCGAGCTTGCACGACGCACATAAAGGGTCGTTTCCAGGCTTGACTGGATCCGTGGTGAGCACGTCGCAGTCCATGCACATGTGCGTAGTCTCATCCCGTTCAAAGGCAAGCACGTTCGAGATCCATACGCGTAACCACCGCTTGGTTGCACCTGCTTGCATGTCATCTGCGTCCGCCTTGGCACCTTTCCATTCGTCGGAACTTGCCGGCAGTACTAAGAGCACCTCTCTGCCTTTGGCGTTCCCCAGCCGGGCATGGACGACCTGTGTGCCACCGTTACGGGAGCACACCGTGAACTTCCCGTAGTGACTCAAGTAGTTCTTGTACAGGTTTTCGCAGGTCAATGGTGGAACACCTGCGTACTCAAGTGCGGTTAACAGGTGACGGAGTGAGTTAAACGTGGCCTCCCTATCGCCCGCCCGCACTTCCACTGCGGAAGAGTGCTCCCACGTGTCACAACCCCATGGGTTCACTGACACGCGTTCCTCCAAGACAGACACCTGAGCATCCGCGGGGACATCAAGGAGCAGTTGCACCCGAGCTACAAACTCAGGGTTGGTCTCAACGAGGCGGTGAGACTCGACAACCTCGGGGTCGTTGGTTTCCACGTACGTCCAGGCGTGCCCTTCGGAAGTGACATCGCGCCAGCTGACGCGTTGAAGTTGCTGTGTACTGGGTGCCTTAGTTGTCGTCATGCCATACCTATGTGCGGCGTATCTGGGTTCACGCAGGTTGCAAGGTGCGTTGAGCAGAGATTTTCTCCAGCGCCACGTGAAGGTGGGAAGTTTTTGTGCCAAAGAGGTCTAGGCCTTCAAGGTAAGTCTTGCGGGTCCGTTCCTCGTACGCCCATGGTTTAACGCGCAGTAACCGGGGGTCTAAAACAGCGACCATGCCACGGTCGCTGGTGGACCTAATGAGCCTGCCAGCGGCTTGTTCCAGTAAGAGTGCCGCGTCAGTTACGTACACCAGGCGCGCGGCTGCCCACTTGTCCATGCCCACGCGGTCAACCAGCTCTTCAACGCGGGCGTCATCTACGGGGTTCGCCGAAGCGCGTGGCACCCGGTCCATGATGACCAGCGAACAGGTGGGCCCGGGGGCATCAACACCAGTCATTAAGGAACGAGTTCCTACCAGGACAGAGGTTGGGTCTTCTTTCCACCGGGCGACCATGGTGCGTAGCGGAGGTCCGTCCCATTGGGAGTACACACTAAAGCGCCCGCCGCTTGCTTCGTTCAGTGCGGCTGCATACTCCTTACCGGCCGCAGCGTTAGCGGAAAGGACCAGTGCGTGACCGTTGTTCGCGTTGACCAGCTGTGCCATCAGGTCCGTGGCCCACACCTTGTGCTTTGCCG
Organism: Jonesiaceae bacterium BS-20; assembly: GCA_039995105.1. Classification (GTDB taxonomy): domain Bacteria; phylum Actinomycetota; class Actinomycetes; order Actinomycetales; family Cellulomonadaceae. The sequence goes on along the minus strand of CP146203.1, from coordinate 1,618,142 downwards.
TGTCCATACGTGGAGTGCGAGCCCCTGGAGCTGACAGTGCTGCCATGTCACTGGCTGAGTCGGCTCGAGGGATGAATAAGGTGCTGTTGCGGTATGCGTCCACGAACGGTGAAAGGTAGGTTGCCGTTTTGGTTTTGAGGCCAATTTGGTGGCCAAATCCGTTGGGTAGGGTTGCTGACAACGCAATGACGGACAACCGGTACGTGTCATCAACAGGTGCTGTGTCTTGCTCGAGTACGTTCACGTCATGTGGCACGGATGGGGCGCGCACAGTCTCGGTGGACAGGTCCTCTTCGGTTGCGTCCTCGTCTGGGATGGGGGCGGTCCAGACGTTGTGCAGTAGCGGCCCAGAAACATCCACGGGGGTTGCGCAGGCGGCAATGTTGAACCGGTCGCTGCCTGGCCCGTTGCGCCGTTCAACCCACCGGGCAGTGCCGGTGCGATGTTCACCTACGGTTTTGAGGTCTGCCTTTAATGAGTCAAGGCGGGCCCGAACTCGGCGTACTTTAAGGTCGTTGGATTCCCAATCTCCTCGGGTACGGCGACCAATGGCGTTCTGAATGGAACCAACCCAAACTTCGAGCTGGTCTCCTAAACCTTCGAGGGGATTTTCCCCATCGACCAGGCGCCGAACATCTGTGGCCGTGTTGTGCCATCGTGCTAGTTGAGCTTGGAGCTGGTCAGCCAAGAGCTCACCTGTGCTCATGAGGGTGGCAACTCCACCGTCTCCATTGTGGTCAAACAAGGACTTCACGGCACGCATGGTTGAGTACACCCGGCGCCCGGAGATGTCGCAGGCACCTTGCGATCGCACGTTGGCAGGCAAGGTGTGGGCTTCATCAACAATGACCGCGTCGAACCGACCTAATGTACTGGACCCAATCACTGCGCTAATACCTTTGGCAGCTTGGGTGGCGATCATTGAATGGTTTGTTACAACGACGGCTGCTTCGGCTGCTTTACTCTTTGCGGCTGCCGCCTTGCATACCTTCGCGAACGGGCATACTTGGACGCCGACACATTCGGACGGGGTTGACGACACCGTGCCCCACAGGTGGTCACTAAGATTTCCGGGGTAGGCGTGCTTGTCACCGGGGGCCGCTGTCAGGTGTTGACGTAAGGCCCAGCCGGTCATTGCTGCGGCTTCCTGGATGGATACGGGGCGACCGTCAAGGACGATGTCGCCGGCCTTGGCGATAAGCCGGTCCATGGAACCAGCCAAGTGTTTCAAGGTCGCGTTTGAGACAGCTTGGTGCGGGATGTAGTGATCTTCACCAAGGAGTAAGTGCGCTGTAATGACTGTTGAGCGAAGGCAGGCCCAATTGGACCATCCTTTAAGGACCGCAACTTTAACTTCCACACCCGTCATCTGCTTGACGGCCGCAACCACTACAGGGGCGTCTTTCTCCAGCACTTGGGCTTGCAGGGCGAGAGATTCTGTTGAAATGACGGTACGTTTACCTGTCTGTGCGGCGTGCAAGATGGCAGGAACCGCATAGGCAAGGGATTTACCCAACCCTGTGGGTGCTACTGCTATGGCTTCGCCGCCTTCTTGGGTGATTGCTTCCCATACCTGATGGGTTAACTCATCTTGGCCAGGGCGGGGCACAGCGTTGGGGATACCGGTAGCTAACCGCACTGATGAGTTCAGTGCGCGGTCAAGGGTTTCCGTCATCGTAGATCCCTCACCCATGCGTCAGGGTTGCCGAACTTCATGTCATGCTCTTTCGCGTAGGCTCGACGGTCCGCAGTGGACATTCCACCCCACACACCATGCGGTTCGCCCGATTCGATTGCCCAGGTCAGGCACTGCTCAATCACAGGGCACTGAGCGCATAATGCCTTTGCTGAGGTGGTTGCCCCACCGCGAACGGGAAAGAACACATCGGGGCCGACTTGGGCGCACACCGCTTCGTCACGCCACGTTTCGCGCTCTGACACTTCGGTCAGTGCGTCAAGGAGTTGAAACACTGCTTCGGGGTCTGCGTACGTTTCTGGGTGGGAGAGTGATTGTTCAGACATGGGAGCCTTCCATTTTCTGTGCGGGGCGCTTTACTGCCTTGACCCAGTTACGCCAGCCAGCTGATCGAACCCAAGTGGAGTAGGTGGCGCCCGCAAAAGCGATGATCAGGTAAGGCATCAAGAAGATGGGCATGATGAGCTGGGCAGTGATGATCACAGAGACCCATAGCCATAAGCTGTCTCGAGAACCTGCAATGAAGGCCAGGGATACAGCAGCAGGGACCAGCGTCAACAGGTTCACTGCTAGCAAGGGCAATCCGGCTGTTTGGCTGACAGTCATGAGCATGACGAAGATGCTTGAGGCAGCAAAGGTGACGCCAGCAAGGCCGGCCTTGCGCGCAGGTTTAAGCGGACGGGGCATGACGGGGAAGCTCCAAATGTGTTCTCGGTGTACCGGTGGTTGATGTACCTATGTGCGGCATGCGCGTTCATTGCCGCACATAGGTCAGGCATGCCAGCAGATATGTACATTTCCACGCGCCCGGTACTTGCCCCTCATGACGCAAGTCGCCCAGGCGGGCGACTCCTTGACGCAGCGTCTTTAACTATGAAGTTGCTGAAACTCGCCAAGGCGCCAACCCTTGGGGACATTAATGGTGACCTGTCACGGGTTCCAGCTCATGTGCGACTGGAGGAAGGGCAGGTGGAACGCTTGCGTGAGTTTCTGCCTGTTGTAGCGCAAATACGAGTGAAATTGACCCGCTCATGGGATGAGGCTGGGGTCACTGTCGCCGCGTGCCTAACGTGCGGGCGATGGATGCTGGTGTCCTCTGAGGTGAAAACCATTCCCAAGAAATGTCAGCTCACCTCTGGGTGTGGCGGCGTTGTCCGCAAGGCCTCTGCAGCAGTGACCCGGGCGCAGTAAGGGGCCTGCCGCACATATACCAACCATGGTAAAGGGCTATATTCAGCGTGGGATCATCTCATTTTTTCTGCTCATCGGGGCGTACTACTTCAGCCAGATGGTTGGGCTTAATGCGCACTTAGAGGAAAAACTAGGGATTGAACTCCCAGCGCTTTGGATTCATCAGGACGTTCCGCGTCATCTTCCTGGTTTGGAAGTTACGCCACCGGACCTTGATGTCCCTGACTTTGAAGTGAAACTGCCACCCAGCAGCTCAGATGAGGAAGGGCAGGAAGAGGCCGCGGCTGCCGCGAAGAAACTGCAGTCCATTCGAGTAGCTAACTCCATGGCCCTTGGGTACAAGCGTGAGCATTTTGGCGATGGCTGGGCGACAACGCGAGGTTGCGATACCCGTAACAAAGTATTGGCCCGTGATCTTGGGGAAGTGAAGTACAAACCAGGTTCCACCTGCGTTGTGACGTCAGGGGTCCTACAAGACCCGTACATGGGTGCCACCGTGCAGTTCCTGCGCGGCCCATCAACCTCCCAAGCCGTGCAAGTGGACCATGTGGTTTCAACGAGCGCTGCATGGCGCCTTGGTGCAAGCGAGTGGTCAAAGAAACGACGGATTGAGTTTTATAACGACATGGACAACCTCCTTGCCGTTGATGGGCCAACTAACCAGGCCAAGTCTGATCGAACCTTGGAAGAGTTTGCCACTGCCAAGGACAAGAAAACGAACAAGCCGTTACTGGCGCCGGAGTCGACGTGCGCTTTTGCCATTAAGTACGTGGAAGTGACCGCAAAGTACGACCTGAAAATGACTGCCGATGACATTGCTTACGCCTCATCTACCTTGACCAAGTGTGCAGCGAGGGAGTGAGCCGCACATGTACTAAACATGGACTTCACCTCACCTTGGGTTATCACCATCATCCTGATCGCCGTACTGGTGGGCTTGGCTATTGTTTCCAAGCTCTTCACCATGGTTTCAAGGCTGCTGCCGCTTGCCGGCATGGCTGTGCTGATCGTTGGGGTTTGGTGGGTGGGTATGTACACGAATGCGTTTGACATTGTCCGGTCGTTTTTCCCAGCGTAGACGGCGTAAAAGGCCCCCGCACATTTACCTTGCATGACGACGATGAACACAAACCGTATCCCCGCTGGAGTGACTACAGGCGGGCAATTTGCCACCGGTACGCGAACGGAAGCGGATGTAGCCCTGACCTCGGCACCCATCCCTGCAGCTGATACGGACATGACCCCAGAGCAGCTCATGGCAGCGGCTTTGAACTCAGCAAACTATCACTCGCGTGTAAAGGGTTTGCGGTTCACGCCTCCTGAAGATATTGCCCAGGACACGATTGCCCAGGTGCTGGAAGCACGCCGTAAGGATCCCACCCGGGTGATTACCACCGCGTACGTGCACCAGATTGCGTACGGGTTTGTTGCTCACCGCACCCGTGGCAACCTGTCAGCGGCAGACCGCAAGGCCATTGGTATTTACCAAAGCCGCATTGATGCTCAAGAGCTGACGATGGACCGTCCAATGACTAGTAAGGAACGTGACCTTGTTGCCGCGGACATTCGTGCGGGCTGGCATGACCAGCGTCGCAAACCGTCGCTGGACTTTGTAGCCCGTGCCGCTCGTGGCCGCACCCTTTCCCTTGACGCCCCAGTGGGTACGGATGAGTCCGCACCAAGCCTGCTTGACTACGCGACGCAGGGATACGTCTACAAGGACGAGGACGCGCTGGCGGTTGAGCCGGACTCCATTACCGCTAAGGCAATTGCCCTTGCTGGTGACCGTCAAAAGGCTGAAGCCAAGGACCAACTTTGGGAGGCCATGCGTGAAGGTAGCCCGGAGCTGCCGGAGCCGCTGGTGGGCACCATGGCACGACGTGAAGGACTTGTGCACCAGCGTGCAATGAAGGAAGTGGGCGTGCGTGCTGCAGTCAATGACTGGAATACCGGTAACGATGACAGCGCTGCGGCCGTGGCTTTGTTTGCACCGTTCGGTGACATTGGCCCTGACGAGAAGGATGAAGTCGCGGCACTGTTTACAAGGAACGAATCGTACGCAGATCAGCTGTACGACATCGTCGTGAAGAAGGCCATGGTGCCTACTCAGGCCCAGAAGCTACGCACAGCCTGACAACCCGCACATCTACTGGTCAACGTGCCTAGGGGCTCCTGCGCATGTTGACCAGTAGAGACAGCAATTAACGGAACACGAGGAGAACTCATGTTAAAGCAGTTTGACCCAATGACTGATGGTGTCATTCTGGCAGCGGAGAAGATTAACCTCACTGCTGGATGGACGAGTTTTTGGACCAAGATCAACACCGGCGACTTCAAGACCTTGATGATGTATGCCACGTGGGTTGGTGTGGCCCTGTTCTTTGGAGCGATCGTCACCTACTTCTGGCAGAAGAAGCGGGGTAACGCCAACGCGGCAGCAATTGGCTGGACCGGAGGGCTTGGCGCACTGTTGGCTGCCCCCAACGTTCTTGTGCCCGTAATGCTGACGCTATTTTCCCTTGTCGTCAATACGGTTGTCGCTCTCTTGAGTTGACGCCATTGCGAACATTTCCTAGTGCGCCCTGACCTGTGTAAGGAGGGGCGCACTAGTCACTAGCCACTATTGAAAGGCCCCTTGCACCATGTGGAATATGTACATGCTGACCAACCTCACCGGTAAGAAAGCGGATGCTCAGCGCATTTTGCCGGTGGGTATTTTTGAAGGCACAAAGAAGCAGATTCGAAACTTCGTGATCACTATTGTCTTCTTTGCCATCTCAACAGCTGTAGTAATTTCACTGATCGGCCTGCCAGGCATCTTGGTCTCTCTGGCCCTATCTGCGGGCTTCCTCGCACTTATTACCTATACCAGCAAGGGCAGCGGCGGTCGCTTGTGGGTGTTTACGCAGCGCGACAAGTGGCGCAGCGAAAGCGGTCAGTTTTTCATCGGTGGGCGCCGTGTCGACCCGTTGAATATTGGGGTCCACATTTTAGCTATCAACACCGTTCCCGTTCCAAAGGATGTTAATTCAAAGTGACCCGTCGCATCCTGCTTGGACTGCTGCTAGCAATTTTTGCACCCCTTGTTGTCATCGCGCCTGCCAGTGCCGCCCCGGCACAGGTGGTGATGGCCCAGCCAGTAACACTCTTGGCCATGGAGCCGTTAAGGTGCTCGCTCGGCGAACTGTCAGACATTGACCGCTACTACTTGGGCTGCAAGGGGGCAAAGCCTCCCGTTGGTGAGAAGAACTTGCTTCCTGCTCAGCGCTGGAGGTCAGGTACTGACAAGTTGCACTTCCGCACAGGTGACGGGATCATCTCGGACCTTGCCACTCGCATTCAACGGGACATGACCACCCCCATGTACTTGGGTCTTGGTAACCTCGCATTTTCAGTGGCAACTTCCATTACCGAAGCGGCCATTCAGTTTGACCTCACGAAGTACTTCGGCGTCACGATTGATAAAGCCGTTGCGAAGGTCAGCGGGGCAATCTTCAAATCAGGGATCGTCTCCATCTTGGCAGTGGCCGGTGTACTTGCCCTGCTGTTTCGAGCAATCCGCGGACGCGGGATGGACTGGAAATACATCACCCGCATGGTTGTAACCGCCGGGCTTGTTGCGGCCATGATGGTCGGTGCAGGCAAGTCCACTGGCACCACAGCTGGAACGTACGAGCCAGGGCTGATGTCACCTGGCTGGCTTGCACAAACTGTAAATACCACGGTCAGTGCACTGGCTTCTGCACCAGCCGTAGCGTTGACCATTGACACCAAGTCCTTCACGAACGATGGGACCAAGCAGGACAGTCAGGCGTTGAGCTGCGACGCGTACACGAAAATCCTTTCGCAACGGTACGTGGACTCTGCAGGCGGCCACACTGCTATGGCTCGTTCGTTGGAATCTTCTGTCCCATTGATCTTGTCGTCGATGTGGGAGCAAACTGGACTGCGAGCCTGGATTGACGCCCAATACGGCACCAATAACCCGTACGGCGACTACATGTACTGCCGTCTGTTGGAAGAGCGTGCGGGTATTTCCCCTGCAGTTCAGTCCGGTACAGCGGCTGCAGCTGCTAGGCATGTGGGTGGGAAACTGCCGGAACCAAACCTGCAGTCAGCAGCCTGGGGGACCGGTGACGAGATGGAGCCGCGCGACCGTTCACAGGTTGCCTGGGCTGCTTGCCGGGTGGACGCTAAGGGGAACTGGACTGTTGCTGGGGACTGGTTGAAGGTTGACCGGGCCGGCATTTTTGGGACCGGTCGCGGACCTATTACACCGGATGACTGCGCATCGTGGTGGAACGACAGTTATTACACCAAGGACGGCCTGAAAGGCATTGCCACCAGCAGTAAATCCAATATTGATTTCTCTGGCAAAGCTAGCGACACCGTCAGTGACACCTTGAACGCTCCTGAAGCACGGGACTTCTTGCTGTCACTACACGGTGGCGGTTCGGATGCTGGCGGAGCAATCATCATGATGGGTGCATACCTGTTCTCTTCGGTGATGGTGCTGCTGGTGTTTGGGCTGCTTGGTCTGGCAATTTTCTTAGGAAAACTCCTACTTGGTGTCCTGACGTTCTCTTTCATGTTCGTGGCCCTGAAAGACCTCTTGCCCGGCACAGGCGACTCATCAGCATTGGGTAAAGCCGCAAAGATCTACATTGGTACTGCGTTTGGTGTCTTTGGGATGGTGCTGGTCTTCTCCATCATTGCCCTGTTCTCTGGCATCATGCAGCAAGCATTCGTGTTCAGCTTTGGCGCCGGCACGATCACAGCCATGCTCGGCACGGGCATTTCGCCGCTGCTATCCGTGTACGCTTTGCACTGGATTTTCAAGAAGGTCCTTAAGGTACCTTCGCCATTGTCACTGGGTGGCGCGAAAGCCTGGGGCCAAGCCATTGGAAGCGGCAACGTTGGTAACGCCGTGAGCGGCAGCGGACTGGGCAGCAGAATTGGACGTCAAGCAAGTTTTGCTGCTACTGCGGCCACTCACCGCGCCGTGCGTGGTGCCGCGCGTGGAAGCGCCGGTAGGACAGCTGCGCGCGCCGGGGCAACGGTTGGACCGTCAACTGCAGCTACGGCACTAGTAAGCGCTGGTATTGGTGCAGCGGCAGGTACGACTGCAGCGGCCGCCCGCCAGGGTACTGTTGGTCCAGCGTCCACTGGGGCAGGTCCTACTGCTGACAAGCCAGCTCGTGACGATGAGGGTCGTTCCGTTGGCACTCCTGAGGGTGAATCGCCTGCGGTTGACACCCCTGAGGTAACACAGGGTGCAACAGACGCTACCGAGCCTGTACAGACGGCAGCGGACACAACATCAGCAGGTGAAACGACGACCACCCCTCGCGAGCGACGGGAAGCAAAGGCCGCTGAACAGGCTGCAGCAAAGAAGGAACGTGCTGAGGCTCGTGAGAAGCGCAAGCAAACGGCTGAAGACGCGGGAGTCAGCACCGGTGAAGCTCGCGTCGGTGAAGTAATTGGCGCGGCCGCCGTACTTGAAGCCAAAGTCCGAGCAAATGCAAAGGCCAAGCGTGAAGAGGCAGTTGACCGTCGCGGCTACGGTGGAGGACTGGCAGGCGACGCACGTGAAGCACTGTCGGAACGTATGCACCAGATCAAGGAGAACTTCAAGGCCAAGCCTGCAAAGGCAGCAAAGAAGGCAGTTGGTCTTGGTCTGCTCACAGTAGCTACAGGTGGGCTCGCCGCCCCAGTAATTGGTGCAGTGATAGGCGCAAAGGAAATCGGCCGCGCTCGTCAAGCACGCCAGGGGGCAGTAGTGCATCACCGACTGCGTAAGGCTCAGGCTGAAAGTGTGCAGAAGACTGCAGGTGAGGCGAAGCCGGACGCAAAGCCCACGGCCGCGCCAGATAGCCCAGTAGCAAAACCAGAAGGCAATCCGTTGGGCACGCCGGGCCGCCCGACAGATGCAAAGCCAACCAAACCAGTTGGTGAACCGTCGAAGCGAACTGGGTCAACGAACCAGGCAGGTCCTGCTAAGCCAGCGCCTCAACCTGCAGGTAAGAAGCCAGCTTCCACCGGTACTGGTCCTACCAAGCCTGCCCCTCAACGAGGCGGCAAGAAGGGAACCACCACTGGGACTAGCCCTGCAAAACCTGCACCACAACCTGCTGGTAAGAAGGGCACTGCACCCGTGGCCGGCCCCGGGAAGTCTGACTCTCAGCCAGCGGACAAGCAAGGGGATGTGGGTAAGCCCACCGCGCCCGTAAAGGAGCCAAAGAAAGTCGACTGGTAAGTAACACCTCATAGAAATGCCCTGCCACTGGAAATAACTGGCAGGGCATTTCTGTGCCACCGGACCTTGACCCGGGTGGTCCCCGCACATATATGGGGTATGACCAGTGACGATTTACCTACACCTGATCCCAGTGGTGCACCACCGGCGCCTGATCGCTCATCTGCCCAGGCGAAAGGTGCCGGGGCAGCCAAAGCAGTTGGGGCCGTTGCAGGCGCAGCTGGGCAGAGCAAGTTATCTTCAGCAGCAACCACCGCGGCGACCCTCATGGATAGTTCCACTACAGCTGGGGAGAAAGCTGACGCTGCACTAACTGCTGGTGCAAGCACCGCAGTAGGCGGCCTGGCAGCCGCAGCAACCGGTGGCAACGTGGCAGTGGGTAAAGCCGCTGCAGCGGTCACAGACAAGGTCGCAAAATCTGAGACAGGTCAAAAGGTCGTTGGTTTCACCCGCAAGGTAATCACCATCAACCTTGTGGTCCTGCTTGTTGGTGGAATGCTTGCAGCCTTTGCCGCACTCAATGCAGTGAACATGGCAGTGGCAGCCATAGTCAGCGAAGAGGAAGTACTGGGCCAAAAGGAAGTAGGCGGCGAATGCGTTGCCGACACGGCTGCACCCTCAACAGTTGAAGGTGACGGGCCAACGTGGCATTCAGGTGGCAAGCTCACCGAAGAACATATCGGTAACGCGCGCACAATCATCACCGTAGGCAAGGACCTTGACGTACCGACGTACGGCATCATCATTGCCTTAGCCACGGCCATGCAGGAATCCACCTTGGTGAACTTAGATGGTGGTGACCGGGACAGCGCCGGACTGTTTCAACAGCGACCATCCCAAGGATGGGGAGACATCGATGAAATCACCGACCCAACGTATGCGTCCACAAAGTTCTACGAAGGTCTGCTCAAAGTAACAGGGTGGCAGGACATGGCCGTGACCGTTGCGGCCCAAACCGTTCAGCGTTCCGGGCACCCAGACGCATACGCGAAACATGAACCCACCGCTCGGGCAGTGTACGCACACGTGACCGGTTCCAGCGCACTTGATGGGTGCGGCACCGGTGGAGCGCCTATGAACTGCCCTGCACTGGTCCCTGCAAGTCCAGAGAAGGGGCTCACCCCCGACGCCTTGAACTTGGCGCGCTGCGTGGCAGCACAGTATTCCATTAGCGCGGGCAACATCGGCGGGGTGGGGGACCGCCCCACCAACTCAAAGAGTGACCATCCCGCAGGGCGCGCTGTTGACCTCATGGTCCCTAACTGGCGGACCACCAGCAAAACGGGCGATGCATGGGCGTCGTGGATTCAAGACAACGCAGCAGCCTTCGGTGTGAACTACATTATCTGGGACGCAAAATACTGGTACCCATCCCAGCCCAAAGATCAGTGGAAACCATACAGCCACCCATCTGGAGCTACCGACGCCACCAGCATGCACCTTGACCACGTGCACGTTTCAGTGTTTGGGAACGCCGGGACGGGTCTAGACGAATCATCCGGGGCTGTGACAGGTGAATGGGCATTCCCCACGAAACCAGGGGCACGCATCACCTCGCCATACGGTATGCGGCGCCACCCCATTTTGGGTTACCAGAAAATGCACCTAGGGACAGACTTTGGTGTAGGCACTGGCACCCCGCTATATGCCGCCACAGGAGGCACCGTCACCCGCGCAAGCTATTGGGGTAGCGCTGGTAACGCGGTCATGATTGAGCACCCTGGCGGTGTGATTACTCACTACTTTCACTTGTCTAAATTCAATGTGGCAGTAGGCGATAAGGTGGTTGCCGGCCAGCAGATCGGGCTAGCAGGGGCAACAGGTGGGGTCACTGGACCGCACCTGCACTTTGAGATGAAAGTCAACGGTCAATACATTGACCCAGCACCATTTCTACGAGCACGGGGAGTCTTATGATCGAGCGGAAACGCCGCCAGTCTTGGCGGTACGTGGCACCTGTCATAGCTGGCCTGCTTGTCTTGAGTGCAGGGTGTTCCCCTGAGCAGTCTTCTGTCACCGGACCAGGCGCAGAAGTTGAAATGGACGAACTGGTATCACCTGACGCCGCGGATCCATCCACCGACACGGACGCTGCCGGCAGCGACGGTCTGGAACCAGGAGCCACCCCAGACACTGAGGCACCTGAGGACGATCCCACATATCAGGACCCGGCTCTGGACCACTATGAACTTGGACCTGGCGGACCGGAGAACCGGGAATCTGTCTGGCAGTACGCCGAGGGGTCGGACTCCCAGGACAACCACGCACATCCCGATAGCGATGCCGCAGAAGCTGCAGCTGGAGAAGCTGCACTTAACACGGCGGTGCAGTTCGCTCAGGAGTGGTCCAATACGGAGCGCCCGTTTGACCAGTGGGCCAAGGCAATAGAGCCACTGATGGCCGCGGACCTGTTCGCGCTGATTAACTTTGAATCAGCAATGATCAAAGCTGACTTTGGGGAACCCAAGGGACAGATCGTGGCGTCAGGGCCCACAGCACACGTGGCATGGGTCAGATTTGGAGGGTATGAGAATGACCTAGAAATCACGCTCATGCTCGCAGATGACGCCAAATCGTGGGAGGTTTCCAAGTTCACGCAGCTTGATTAACCAGTTCGGGAAAACTCGTTGCATGAAAATGCGCTGGAACTAGAAATGCCGCACATATGAACACCAGACGCTAAGGCACAACAGTTTTAGCGGGGCGGTGAACGTCGCTCATCTTCCTTTTTTCAGACTGTCTTTCAGGGAAGATGAAACGAAGGGCCACCATGACATGAAGGATCCATCTCGCCTTCGAGTGGTACCTGCCGCCAAACGAAATGGGCGTAAGTGGAAACGCCACCTCACCAGTTGAGGTCAGCAGGTTCGAATCCTGCCATTTCGACTAATGCAAGTGACACTGCCACGTCTTAAACACCCCCTAGGTTTAGGAACTGGCGCTCAAAACTGTCACCTGCATTAACAAGCACCCTGGTTCAATACCCCCTTGTTGAACCAGGGAGCAAGCCTTCTTAGCTCAGTGGTAGAGCACCCGTCTTGTAAACGGGTGGCCATCGGTTCGAATCCGATAGAAGGCTCAGGGAAGCTTACGGCCAGCACCGGGAGAACCCTGGAAATGTTATGGAGTGCTGGGGCTTTGCATGTGATCCGCATATGCATACAGGGTGCAAGTGCCATAACTTGCCGCAAGGCCGGACCATTCCCCTAGAGTGGTCCGGCCTTTATTGTTTCCGCACCACGTATGCCGCACATACATTTGGTATGAACTCTTCACGCTCAACAGGGGTCGCAAATGGCCTCATTTTCATTGGGGTCATAGCACTCCTTGGCGCTTTGTACTGGCTCTTCCCAGCACAGATTGGCGGGCTAGGCCGGGCCTTTTGGTATTCGGTGCCCCTCAAAGTCATTGTCATTGGTTTCATTATTTCGCTGGCACTCCTAGTACGGGGCGAGGGGCCATTTATCGTAGGACTCATCCTTACGGGACTTGTTGCTGTAGGAACTGGCGTTGGGTCCCACTACCACCGGGCCTCTCAGCCTTACACCAGCGTTGACCATGTTCAAGGTACCCAAGACACGTATCGATGGCGGCAACCCTGGGTGACAGCGGCCGCGGTCGCGCCATCAAAAGCTGGCGCTATCACCGGTGACTTCATCACAGAGCACACGAAGTACCTCCCAGGGGTGGACGCGTATTCCACACCTGTCGTTGCTCGAGGGATCTTCTCCGGGTACTCCGAACTTGTAGTCCAGGAGCACGGTAAATCCGTGGCCACTGTCTGCAAGTTCAAGGAGCAAACACCCCGCCCAGGCGGCCCCTTCCACCAGTCCCTCAGCCGTGCAGTGGCACGTGTGAGCCCCATGCTCAAGTTCGAAGACCGTGATACCTGGGCGTACTGCCACAAGGACGGGTACGCAGAGCTCGTTGTCCCAGTGACGAAGTACAAGGGTTTCCCGGAAGGGCATCAAGTACCTGCAGGCATTGTTGTGCTCGATGGCGTGACGGTCACGCACATTGCCAATGTTGAACCTGGCGAATATCCAGGGCCGGTCTATCCAGCTTCAATTGCGGCAATGCAACGAGCATCAACTGTCACTGCCACCGGCTGGTGGGACATGCGTCTCAAGCGCGCTGGGTACGAAACAACAAGTGGGGGCACCAGCACCCCATCTAGTAGCAGCGGGTCAGATGAAGCAACGGACCAACCAGATATTGCCAACCCGTCAGAGATCCTTCTAGCTCTTGAAAATAATCAGGGCTGGGATTACGTGACACCGCTGGTGCCGCGCGGGGCCTCATCGTCCATTGTTGCGGTCAGCTCGGTTGCTGCTGATCAAGTTACTTCGGGCCAGTTTAATGACCTTGAGATTCGAACGTTGGAATCCCCACGGCTTGGTAACCAAGCTTTGACACTAGAAATTGAGTCTCAGTTTCCACAGTTGAACTGGCGGGCGAACGGACTTGGTGTGGTTGAGGTGCTGCCACTTTCGCAGGGTCAATGGTCGGCAACGGTTGCCAACCGGACCACTCCCATGCGCCAAGTCAATGTTGACCTTGATGGAACTGTTTGCCTCACAGACATCGGTGGTGGCAACAGCACTTGCGATACACCCACGAATACGGACAACGATGATAACAACGACAACCACGAGCTTGACC